>CAYUIQ010000043.1:0-43564 GCA_964444795.1 uncultured Planctomycetaceae bacterium | reverse complement strand
CCAGAAAACGCGTTTTCTGGGGGCTCGCTGCGCTCGACCACCAGGCACCCTCCACAGATAACCTTATTCAACGGGCGGCTAATAAACGTTATACGCGATTCATCTCCCGCAGCCGACCGTCGTCCAGTTCGAGTTGCCGGCTCATCATCGCTGCCAGGGGCGTACTATGGGTGACGACCAGGGCGGTCATTTTCTCCTGTTGCTGCAATTCCAGGAGCAATTCGGCCACCTGTGCGGCGGTAGTGCGGTCGAGGTTGCCGGTCGGTTCGTCGGCCAGCAGCAGCCAGGGGCGGTTGATCAGCGCCCGGGCCAGCGCGACGCGCTGCCGCTGCCCGCCGGACAACTCGGCCGGCCGGTAATCGAGCCGATCGGCCAGACCGACGCGATCCAACAGCATACGCGCCCGATCAAGGCTCTCCGGCTCCACGGGCCCCTCGGCCACGGCAGGTACCAGCACGTTTTCCAGTACCGAGCACTGGGGCAACAGATGATGATCCTGAAAGACGAACCCGATTTGCCTGTTGCGCAGGGCGGCCAGTCGAGGTTCATCCAGCGCGGCCGGGTCCTGATCGTCCAAGAGCACGCGGCCCGAGGTGGGCGATTCCAGCGTGCCGATCACGTGCAACAGCGTGCTCTTACCCGACCCGCTGGGTCCGATGATCGCCACATTCTGGCCGTCGCCCAATTGCAGCGAAACATCGCCCAGCACCACCAGCGATTCGGCGCGGGTAGGAAACTCCTTGCAGAGATTCTCGACGACCAACTTTGCCATGCGGGGCTCCTGGGGGGTGGTGAGTTTCTCGATGGTTTAGCCCGATGCTGCATACCGTCATCGTATGCTCGTTTAACGCCCAGCCGAAGGCGCCGGCTCTCTTGGTAGTGGAACGCCGACAAAACCGGCGCCTTCGGCTGGGCGTTAAACAACTCGAACCTACACCAACTTACCAGATCACCGCCCGCGGTATCAACCGTCGGTCCCTTCCAGCAGGGCCAGCGTGCCCAGACCGTAAAACGTGTACTCGACGTCGGCCGTGTCGTCCCATGCTCCGGCGAGGAAACCGCCTTCGGGTTGTTCGAGCGACCGGGCGAATCGCTTCGCCGCCGGAAGCTCGATGCCGTCGACCGCTTCCAGATCGACCAGTGTATGCAGGGCGGTAAACGTGCTCAGCAGGTCGGCCACGGGCATCCGCGTGTTGGCCGCGAATCCGCCTTCGCCGTTCTGCAATGCCGATAAGAAGCCCGACGCTCTCGATCGAACCGGCTCGTCGACGGCGTTCAGCAGCCGAAGCAGCCCCATGGCCGCGGCGGTGGGGTTTGTGCCGCCGTACTTCAGGCGGGGGAGTTCGACGAATCCGCCGTCGTCGCACTGGCGGGACCGTATCAGACCGATCGTCCGCCCGGGGTCGACCGGCGGCGAGCCAACCAATTCCATCGCCAGCGCCGCCAGGAACGTTTGATAGGTACTGCCCTGATGTCCCCGCGGGGTCTTCGCATATCCGCCGTCGTCTCGCCACAGAGGGGTCAACGTTTCGCTAACCATCCGCAGGCGGTCAAACCCCGCGGCGGCGAACGGGTCCTCGCCGGTAAACGCCTCCAACAACACCGCCGCGTAAACCAGCGAGAGGAAATCGACACAGGGCAGGGGTTGGCCAAGCCGGTCGCCAATGAAACGGGCCAATCGGGCGGCCGTCTCCTCGTCGATCGTCCCCAACAGCATCAGCGACCGCAGGGCAAAACCCGTGTAATACGGGTCGCTGGCTCCCTGGCGTCCGGAGAATCCGCCGTCGTCGTTCTGGCAAGCGAGCAAATAGGCCGTATGCCGCGTGCGCATTTCCTCGGGCAGGCCGGCCGCTCCGGCAGCCAATCGCAGAGCCATGCTCTGCACGTAGTTGGTTTCCGGGAAGGTCATGACGGGCCCTCGCCAAGGAGCTGCTCGTACATCGCAACGGTCTGCCGGGCCATCCGCCGGGTGTGATAACGCTCGTGAACGGCACGCTGCCCGCGGCGGCCACACTCGGCGGCTTGCCGGGAATCCAGGATCAACCGTTTCAGCCCCGCGGCCAGCGCGGCTGGACTGTCCGGTTCGCAGAGCAGGCCCCCGCCCGTGTCTTGGACCATCTCGACAAACGCCCCGTGAGCGGGCAACACGACCGGCACACCGGCGGCCCAGGCCTCGAAGATCGGCAGGCCTTTGCTCTCGCGATAGACGGTCGGTACGCTCATCAGGTCGAGCGACCGGAGGAAGGCGATCTTCTCGTCGCGGTCGGGCACGCCCGCGTACTCGAACCGGTCGGCTAGTCCGGCGTCGGCCAGTTGCCGTTCGATTCGCCGCAGGTACGGTCGATCGGCCGGGTTCAATTGGCCGGCGGCGCGGAGCCGCATCTTGGGCACCGTTTCGTCGGCGGCCAACATGGCGAAAGCCTCGGCAAGCTGGTGCAATCCTTTGTCTGGGCATATCCGTGCCAAGTAGCCGATGGTTATCGGAGGGAAAAGAGGGTCACAGGAAAATGGGGCAAGACTCTCTTGTGGGTCGCACCCCTTGGGCCCTGAAGGCAAGAGAGATTCGATCCCCTTTCCATTTCCACCATTCCCCACATCCGCATCCTCTTCCAACGGCAACGGATATCCTACGAGGTTCAATCCGGGATGGATGACGTGAATCTTCTCGCGCGGATAGTCCAAGTACTCGGCCATGAAATCGGCGTAGTAGCCGTTCATCGCCACCGAGGCCGCCAGATCCGCGCTGCGCCGGCGCAGCAGTTCGCGTGCCTGGGAGAGGAACGGCTCGGGCAGTTGTTCGACGAACAGGTCCTCGCCGGTCAGACTGCAAACGACCGGTACTTTGAGCCGGCGGTGGATCTCGCGGGCTACTCCCACCAGCAGCACGTTGGACAGATGCACCACGTCCGGTTTCGGCTGAGTCGCCAGAAAGTCGACCAGACGATCCAACTCGTGTCGCTGTCGTCCTTCCTCGCCTTGCAACACCGAAACGGTCAGCGCCCCCAGGCTTTCCGGTTGTGTGCTCGCGGCACGGCGGGTGACCAACCGCACCAAGGGCGACCAGTCGAGCGCGCGGGATACCATCCGCGGTAGATGCCGAAACAGGGCCCATTTCTGCTGCAAGTAGACGTTGATCCCGCCGAGCTTCAAAGGCGCGTGGTTGCGGCTTTCGGTGGCGGATACGCCTTCCGTGTGCAACGGCGTGTAGAGCGGCACGATCAGGCTGTCGTGGCCTTGATCCCGAAGCGAGAGGGCCAACTCGTGGCCGTGCAGGCAACTTCCGCAGTAGGCCGCGCCCGCTCCGGCTACCAGATGGACGACGTTCATCGGGCCCTACTCGTACTTCCGGTCCAGCAGGACATCGAGGAGGAAATTCAGCACGCGGCGGAGCGGCTCCTCCGGCAAGGGCTCGGCCACCTCACACGCCCGTTGGCGGTGCTTGTCGACGAGCCGGACCGCCTTGTCGAACGCCCCGGCCTGTTGGTAAAACCGGCGCACTCGCTGGATCGTCACCGCGGCGGTCGCGGGACCGGCCAACAACGATTCCATCTCGCGCCGATCCTCCTCCGGGAGTCCTTCCAGAGCCAAGGCCCAGAGGATGGTGGGGCGGCCGCCGAAGACATCGGTTCCCGAGGTCCGCTTGTTGGTCCCCTCGGCGTTCCAATCGTCGAGGTCGTTGAGAATCTGGAAGGCCACGCCCAGGTGGCGGGCGAACCGGGCGATCGGCTCGCGATAATCGTCCAACGAACCGGCCAGCCGCAGTCCGGCGTAGAGGGCCGCCTGAAACGCCGGGGCCGTCTTCAAGGCATAGATTCGCAAGGCGTCGCGGGGTGTCAGCCGTTTGTCCAGCGCGTCGCGCCAAACGAGTTCGGCCCCCTGTCCTTCACAAAGTCGGGTATGGGCGTCGGCCAACTCGGTCAACACGTCACAGACCACCTCGGCTCCCAGGGTCTCTCGCTGGCCGCTGACGATCCGGTATCCCATTCCGATCAAGTAATCGCCCACGTTGATCGCCGTGGCCGTGCCGTATTTGCGGTGCAAGGTCGGGATGCCGTAGCGGAACAGATCGTCGTCTTCCACGTCGTCGTGTACCAACGATGCTTTGTGGAAGGTCTCGATGGCCAGGGCGACTCGGCAGACCGCTTCAGGCAATCGGGCCAGATGCTTGGCTCCGTCGGCACCAGTTCCCCGGCCGCCGCCCAGCGCGTCGTGGACGGCCAGTGTGACGAAAGGCCGCGAGTACTTGCCCCCCTCGACGAGAAAATCGTAGGCCACCGCCTCGGTCGCCGCCGCCGGGTCGAGCCCGGCCAACCCGTCGCCGTTCGATTCGGCCAACCGCGGCCCGTCATGGCGCCGGGGGACCAACCGCTCCAGTTCGTCGGCATCGAACATCCCCTTGGCCGCGCGCATCAAGTGCAGGTACGTCTGCGTTTGGACTTCCGCCGGGCGATGCGGCGTGTCGATCATCTCCAACACGCAGTCTTCGTCGGTCTGGCTGTTGCGACACTCGCTGGCCAACAGGGGGACGGCCATGCAGGGGATGCCCGCCAGAACGATCTTGTCCAGCGCTTTCTCCAGCGTATTCAAACAGGCGACACCCGTAATCGCGTCGGCCTGCCCGCGAAGAATTATCTGCAACACCACCGGCGAACCCTCGGCGATGAGCACCTGGTAGCCCTTGGCTTCGGCCCGCGCCCGCAGATCGGTCAACCGGCAGGCACCGCAGTTCTCGCAGAGCAGCCCCAACTCGCTGTACTTGGCCGGACACGTCTCCGCCTTGCGCAGGCAATGCGGCAGGAGCAACAACCGTCGATCGTACGGCACGGCCGCCACCTGATCGCGCCAGAAGGCCGTGGCCAGTGTGACCATCGTCCAGCCGAGATAGGCTTTCGGTTGGTTCAACTCATCAAGGACCGCGAGGGCGTGGGTTTCCATCTCGCGCCGCGCCAGCGGAAGCGCCTTGTCCAACGTGGCGGCCAAGGCGATGGCGTGGGAGCGAATCTCCCGCCGAAGCGATTCCGACTGGGGTACCTCTTTGTCGTGTTTCGTGCTGCCGCCAGAATCGGACGGGGAGTCTCCGTCCGGGGCACGCTGCACGGCAGACGGTCGACGATTCGGGAGTGCGGTGGCCAAGGGTGAGATCTCTTGGGGTGAGTTCGCTCAGGCAGTGTTCTCGGGCTTGCCGACCGATGGTGGGGTGGTCCGCGCGGACGGCTCCGAGCGCGATCGGTCGACCGCGTGACCCAGTGCCGCCACCGTGAATATCAGCGGATACAACCTTTCATAATACCACAGCTTGGCAAAGTAGAAACCGATGGGGCTCGATTCCTGGTACATTTCGGCCTCGACCCCCCCGATCAGCCAGGCCACGCCCGACTCGGCCGCTGCACGGGTCGGCGGGTCGTTTCCCATGGAAATGAGGGCCTCGGTGGCTACGGCCGTCTCCTCGACGCTGGACACTTGCGTGGCTGATGCCCCCGAAGCGTCGGGGTTGCTGCCACCCCATCCCCCGTCCGGATTCCGGTTGTCGACCAGCCATCGAAGCCCCAAGCGGGCCGGTTCGGAATCGACAAGCTCTAGATCGCGGTAGGCCAACAACACCCGGGCGGTGCCGTAGACGGGATTTTCTTCCCGCGGATGGTCCTGGTTGCCGAACCACAGCGGGACCCACGAACCGTCGGGGCGCTGGTGCTTCGCCAGAAAGGCCAAGCCCCGGCGAGTGGCCGAATCGATGCGATGAAAAGTCCGAGTGACGAGCGGTGTCTGGACAACATACCTCCAAGCGTGCAACGCCCGCAGCGCGTGGGCGGTCAGATCGACGCCACTGCGGTCGAAGGGCAGCTTCCCCCAACCGCGGCAGAACGTGGGCCAGCCCCCGTCGCGGTTTTGCAGATCGAGTAGCCAGCCGATCCCGGCGGTGGCCGCCGTGTCGGGCGTCGCTTTCTGCTGTTCGTTGGCCGAGTCGCGCCAAGCGGCCAAGGCCAAGAGGACGCCGGGCGTGTCGTCGGCGTCGGGGACCGCCCCACTCTTATCGGTCCAACCCCAACCGCCGGGCGCCGCGCCGGTAAAGGGATGACGCTGTCGATGTTGGCAGGAGAGGAGCCAGTCGAACGTCGCGCTGCACCGGGTGTCACTCAGCGCGTTGACGGCCAGGCTCGTCACCCAAGTGGCCAAGTTCGTGTCAATGGGCCACGAGCCATCGGGCCGGACCGAATCGACGAGAAACTCCACGCCATGGCGCACCACCGGATGATCCACTCGCCCTGACCCGGCGAGGCTCATCACCACGAAACTGGTCAGCGGCGTCGCCTCGAGGAACCCGCCACTGGCCGGTTGCATCCGGCGGAGCGTCTTCAGACTGCGTCCGATGGCCAATCGTCGCACCAGGCGAGTGAGCGGATTACGCGGTTTGCGGTGGACATATCGAGCCTGACCGATAGCCACCAGCGCGGGAATGGCATAGCTAACCACGGGCAGCCCGAGAAAACGAAAAACCGATTGCGGCAAAGCGGCCAACTCGAACGGCAGCGGCGAGACCTCGCTCCAGGGGACCAAACCGGCCAATGCGCAGTTGGTCAAAATGGGAACGGCGAACGTCTTATCCCGGCCGTATCGCTTACGCAAACCGGGTACCCCGCCCTGGGTCTCGATATACCGCTCGGCCGCGGCCAGCAGCGCCTCGCGGGCCGTATGCTCGCCGGCCAGATGGAAGGCGGCGCGAACCAGCATGGTCGTCGAAATGTTCGAATGGCTCTTGTCCGTATCGCCCCAGCCACCGTCGGCGTTCTGGCATCGAGCGAGCCACTGCAATGCGCCGTCGATCAACTCGCTATGGTCCGAGGCGCCGGGCGTGTGCCGATCGACCAGCACCAACGCACTGGCCGCCGTGGCGGTTGAAAGGGCCGAACTGGAAAGCTCCCCGACCCAATAACCATCGGCATTCCGCGCGGCCAGCAGTTGGTCGCGGGCCGTTGCGTAAGCTCGGCGGAGTCGGTCGGGATCGGTCATGGACGGGCGGTTGTTTAGCCCAGGCACTTGTGCCCGGCGTTTTGTACGATGGGCTTCCAAGCCCGTCGCGGGGAAGTGGAAAGGAAGAAACGACGGGCTGGAAGCCCATCGTACAGAACTCCAGTTTACGCGGATCGACACGTCCTGTCGAGTTTCGCCCCCCGACGATGGGCGGTGCGATGGGCCGGCGGCGTACTCGGTTGGTATAATGGCTCTCTCCGCGAATCGATTCATCCCCGGCAACCGGATTCCCCCATGCTTCTGAAATTCGCCCGGCGCGCGGCCACGGAAATCTCGCCCCGATTGCTTGCCAAGGCGGGCTACCTTTGGATTTTCAAGGCGATGCGGACGATGCGCGTGTCTCGGCGGCGGGCGAAGCAGGGGCAACTGTCGCCGCCGTTTCTCATGCTGGCCCTGACCAGTGCCTGCACGTTGCGATGCCGCGGATGCTGGATCGACACCGGTGGGCCGCCCAGTAGCCTATCGGCCGAGCAGGTCGACGCAATCATCGCCAGCGGCCGGCGGAATAAGACCTACTACTACACCCTGCTGGGCGGCGAACCGTTGATCTACCCGGGCCTTTGGGATCTGTTGGCCCGCCACGGCAATTGCTACTTCCAGATCATCACCAACGGCATCTCCCTGGACGAAGCCACCGCCGCCCGAATCCGGAAGTTGGGCAACGTAACCCCGCTGGTCAGCATCGACGGGATGGAGGAGCAGAACGACGCGCGGCGCGGCCCGGGCGTGTTCCAGCAAGTCGATCGGGGGCTCCGCAACCTGCAACAGGAGAAGATCCTCTACGGCGTGGCGACCACCGTGACCGGGGCAAACTTCGACGAAGTGATGTCCGACGAGTACGTCCAGCACTTCATCGACCGAGGGGCGATGTACCTCTGGTACTACATCTTTCGGCCGGTGGGCGCGGACCCGGCGCCGGAGCTTTGTGTACAGGCCGAGCAGGTGACCGAGATGCGCCGGCGGCTGATGCGGTTGCGTCGCAAGCACCCGATTATCCTGATCGATACCTACTGGACGGCCGAGGGGCAGGCCGTTTGCCCCGCGGCGTTGGGACTGAGTTGCCACATCGGTCCGCGAGGGAGTATCGAGCCCTGCCCGCCGCTCTCGTTTGCCCGCGAGACGGTCGACGACGGCGATCTGTACGAGACGATTCGCGGCAGTGAGTTTCTGACGGGCTTTCAGCAGTTCGTCACCGAGCGAACCCGAGGGTGTGTCATTCTGGAGCATCCCCAGGCGTTGGCCGAGTATATTCGCGGGCAATCGGCGGTCGACTACAGCGGCCGCGACGCCGTGGCCGAGATCGATGCCGGCACCCCGCGCAACAGCCACCACTTGCCCGGCGAGGAGATTCCCGAGGACTACTGGGTCTACCGCTTTCTGAAGAAGCGTCTCTTCTTCGGCATGGGGGCGTACGGGTAGGAAAGAGTGCGGCGAGCATCCCGTGTAGACCCGAAATAGCGAATTCGGGTAGAATACCCCGCAAGCACGGGCGCCGGCCGAGGGGGAACGGTCTGGGAAATAGCCGGTAGTTGCCAAACTCCCTTCCCCCATTGCGGGGCCGGGGAAACAAGGAAGTTGCTCTTCGGTCGATTCTTGGAGAGAATAGCAGGATGCTAAATCGGCAAAAAACACTATTGTGCCTACTGAGGTTCGCGAATCGCCCAGTATCGAAACTGGAGTTGACCAAGTGGGCGTTCGTGTTGTCCCAGGAGGCGTCTTCCGGTGGCGGAAACGCCTTTTACAGCTTCCTGCCGTACAAGTTCGGGCCGTTCTCTTTCTGTCTGTACCGGGAGATGGACGGACTTGTGCGCGACGGATACGTGGAGGCCCAAGGCGATACGGACTGGACGGTAACATCGCTGGCCGACGACGTTATCCCATCGCTTTCCGCCGCGATCAGGGGTGACGGGCAGCGGATCGTCAAACGGTTCGTCGACGCGAATTTAGACGCAGTTATCGATTATGTTTACGATCGTTATCCGCGCTATACGGTCAATAGCCAACGCAAGAAACTGGCCCAAAGACACGTAGCCTCGACGGCCGTCTATACGTCCGGCTATGAAGGTCTTTCGGTTGACGGTTTTCTCGATCGTCTGATCCGACATGGAATCCAACGCATTGTTGATGTGCGAAAGAACCCCGTGGCTCGCCGATACGGTTTTCACAAGAGTACACTTTCGCGACTGGCGGGACACGTACAGATCGAATATCTCCACCTGCCCCAACTGGGAATCTCCTCGGAGTTGAGAGAGAATCTCGACTCGCCGGAAGATTATCAGGCTCTTCTCGATGCCTACGAAGCAACCACGCTCCGACAGGAAACGGGTGCCGTGGAGCAAGTCGCGAACCTGCTCCAGGAGAAGGCCAGTGTGTTGGTCTGCATGGAAGCGGACCCTCGGTTCTGCCACCGAAGCCGGATCGCCAACAAGATCGCCGAGAAGACGGGATTACCCCTCCAGCACCTGGAGTATCGGGGCAAATGAGCCAAGAACGTGAACGTACAAACGTGTTGATCACGGTCAAAACCTATCCCCACCTGCCGAAGAAACATGACGAACGCGTTTGCGTGGCGGGAATCACGGATCAACACGAGTGGGTACGGCTCTTTCCGGTCGACTATCGCTACCGTCCCGAGGAGCAGAAGTTCGAGAAGTACCAGTGGATTGACATAGAACTCGAACCAGGGGGCTACAAGAACGACGTACGCAAAGAGAGCCGCAGGCCGCATCTCGACTCCATGCGGTTTATCGGCAAACCGTTGTCGAGCGCAAAGAACTGGGAATCGCGGCGAGCCATTATCGATCAGATGCCGCACCACACGGCCAACGAGCTGAAGCAACTGTATGACGAAGAGCGAGTTTCATTGGGGATCGTTCGGCCGACGAGCGTGCTCGACCTGGAAATGACCCCAACGGACCGGCGGTGGACACCAGGGCAAGAGGAGAACCTTCGGCAGTTGCGCCTTTTTGGCGATCCTCCCAAGCCGCTGAGGAAGATCCCCTTTGAATTTCGCTACGTGTTTCAGTGCGAAGACAGCGACAAGCTCCACCGGGCGATGATCTCGGACTGGGAACTGGGCATCCTCTTCCTGAAAGAAGAAGCACGTCTGGGATCCGAAGAAGCGGCAGCACAGAGCGTTCGGAAGAAATTTCTCGATGAGATCTGCCACGAGGACAGGGACACGCGGTTCTTCATGGGAACCACTTTCCCACACAACAGTTGGATCGTGATTGGCACCTTCTATCCGCGCAAATCGGAAGAGCATCAGGAAATGCTCTTCTGACCGCCCGATTATTCTGATCGATGCCCGCTGGACGGCCCAAGGACAGGCCCTTCTCGCAAACGGCAGCCGAAGTCGCCAGGCTGTGAATTTTGCCTCTCTTAACTCGCGGCATCCCCAATCCTGTCCCGTTTGGCTGCCAGAGCGCGGCAACTTCTGCCGGGGCCAATCGGCACTTGTTGCCCGTTTCACGTCTTACCGACGAGCCAGCCGGGACCTCGCCGGAAAAGTCCCGGAAATTCGCACCCCCTTATTTTGCAACACGTTGCGACGATTCTCGGGCATCTCTACTGACTGGCGGCATCCGTTTGGCGCGGCAGTTGCGTTGTCGGCGTGCGTTGCCTGGGGAGACCGAGGGTGCCGGATACCCTTTTTCCCCACCCGGGTGTTCTGTCGAAACGATCCGAAGGAGATGGCGAGCCGATGCAAGTTAATCCAGTGCTTGGGGGGCTATCCGATGCGACCGCTTATGAAAAGCGAACCGAGCGCGTGGAGAGTGGCGGAGTTGTCGAACCGGTCGAGGGGTTTGACGCTTCGGGGGCGACGCGTCCGATCGCCCCCGCATTTCACGAAGTCTTGGCCGACTACGACGTGACCGACATCTCGCCGCAAGAATTCTCCGAGATGATCCAGCAACTCCACCAGTCCGGCGCCGTGTCGGATCGGGAATTGCAGGAGTTGGCCCTGGTGCGGCTGGATCTCGATCTGGCCGGAGTGGATGCCGACGAACCGCTCAATCTGCTGCAATTCTACCGCCGCTCGCTCTTCGATCTTCAGGATCGGTTGGACGATCCCGAGCTGGCCGCCGGCGTGGCCGAGGCGCTGGAAGGCGTGGCGGAACGGGTCGCCTGGCTGGAAAAGTTCGCCACGATCCAGGCCATCGGCATGGAATCTCGGCTCGACACGTTGGCGTAGGCCGGTTTTCTCGCGATGTCATCGCTCGGCCACCGCTTCGTAGGTTCGGCCGGAGACCTGACTCTGGTGGTTCTGCCGGGCGATTTGGGCAAGCTCCCGGCCGCACGGCGTGGGATACTCACCGGTAATGCATGCCTGGCAAAGCTGATCCGAATCGAGCCCGATCGCCCGGGCAACCGATTCGACGGGCAGATAGCGGAGCGAATCGGCCCCCAAGTGTGCGGCCATCTCGGCCTGCCCCGCCTTGGTCAACTGGTTGTCCGGAAGATACCGCGGGGCGAACAACTCGCCGATGGTCGACATGTCGATGCCGTAGAAGCACGGCGAAGTGATCGGCGGACAGGCCACCCGCACATGAATCTCGCGCGGTTCGCCCAACTGCCGTATCCGCTCCACCAGCACCTCCAGCGTGGTGGCTCGAACGATCGAATCCTCGACCAGCAACACGCGCTTACCCCGCAGCACTTCACCCAAGGGGGTGTACTTGGTCTCCGCCTTGCTTCGCCGGCTGCCTCCGCCTTCGATAAACGTTCGTCCGCTGTAGCGATTTCGGATGAGTCCTTCGATCGACGGCACCTTGAGCTTGTAGGCCATCGCGTCGGCGGCCGCCTTGCTGGTGTCGGGAACAGGCACGACGATCGTGTCTTCGTCCAGCGGCACGTCTTCCAGCCGGGCCAACTCCTCGCCCAGCGCCTTGCGCGCCAGGTAGACACTCCGCCCGTCCAGCGTGCTGGCCACGTTGGAGAAGTAAACCCACTCGAAGAAGCAGTGCGCCCGGCGCAGACTGGGGGCAAACTGCCGCACTTCCAAGACGCCGTCGATCACCGTGACGACCTGGCCGGGCAGCAGCGATTTGATCGACTCCGGGGCGAATCCCAGATTCAACAGCGCCACGCTCTCGCTGGCCGCCGCAAACAGGGGACCCTCCACCGCGTAGCACAGCGGCTTGATCCCCAACGGATCGCGGGCTACGAACATATCGCCCAGGGCGTTGAGAAAAACCATACTGTACGCGCCGTCGAATTTCTCGGCCAGACGGCGGCAGACGTCGATCAGCGGTGGCCGTCGACCCAAAGCCAGCGCGGCGCTGACCTCGTGCATAATGATCTCGGTATCGCTTTCCCGGGCCAGATGCGTGTCGTGATCCGAGAGGAGCGTCTGCCGCAGATCGAAGAAGTTGGCCAACTGGCCGTTGAAGCCGAAGCTGAACCACTTGTGTTTCTTCAGATGATGCCGCTCGAACGGCTGTGCGTAGCTGCGGTCGTCCTCCCCGCAGGTGGCGTAGCGAACGTGGCCGATAGCCGCCCGGCCGGCATATTCGCCCATCAGGCTGTCGTATTTCCCCCGATGGTTCAGCCGAAAGACCTCGCTCACCGTTCCCACGTCCTTGTGGGTATCGATCCGCTGGCTTCGTTCCGGATTGTAGGTGGTGAACCCGGCTGAAAGTTGGCCGCGGTTCTGAATGTCCAGCAGCATGCGAGGCACCAGCCGGGAGATTTCCTCCGGTCCCTGTGAGGGGCATAGACGACTGGCGCCCCGGCCCGGCAGATGGTAAATCGCCGCAACACCACACTCGTCGCGCACTTCGCTCATGGGGGTCTCATCCGACGCGGGGAAAAGAAAACGGGCCAAGAGGCGAAATGGGCGCAAGGGAGCAACGTCGCCCATCGCGGGATCGGCGCCCAAAGGGGCCGCCTCCCTGATGCCTTCCATCGCGTTCCGCCAAGCACTTCATTATAAGGCCGGCGGGGCGCCGACTCAACTGGATAGAAAAACCGCATGAGGGTGCCCGCCCCCCCAAGGAACTGCAAGTCGTTTATGGCGATTGGGTAAGGCTGCCGATCCGGGCTGTAGAAGGGGCCTCCCAGCCCGTCGATACGGGATGATCGACGGCCTCGCAGCGCCATCGTACAAAACCCTGGCTATCGAATCGCCCCGCCACGAGGTATGCTTTCTGAGAGTTCGACCATTCATGGCTGCAAAACCCTTTCTGTAGACCCCAATGACCGATATTCTCCGACAAGAAATCGCCACGGCCGCCGATACGATCGTGGTCAAGGTGGGGACGCGGGTGCTCACCGGCGCCAACGGGCTGCTCGATCAGGCCCGCGTCGCCATGCTGGCCGAGCAACTGCACGAGGTGATGGTCACCGGTCGTCAGGTAGCTCTGGTCAGTTCGGGTGCGGTGGGGGCCGGTATGGGCCGGATGGGAATGCCCCAGCGGCCCACCGATTTGGCCCATTTGCAGGCCGTCGCCGCCATCGGGCAGAGCCATCTGGTCGAATCCTACGACCGCACGCTGCGAAATCACGGCCATCATGCCGCACAGATCCTTCTCACGGCCGAGGATCTCGACGATCGGACCCGATACCTCAACGCCCGAAATACGCTCCGCACGATCCTGCAATACGGGGCCGTGCCGATCATCAACGAAAACGACACCGTGGCCGTCGAGGAACTGCAAACCACCTTCGGCGACAACGACCGCCTGGCCGCCATTGTGACCAACCTGATTCGCGCGCCGCTGTTGGTGCTGCTCTCCGACGTCGATGGGCTGTACGACGGTGATCCGGACGACCCCGCTTCTCGCGTGATCCCCACCGTGACCGACTTGGACGACTCGATTTTCGCCTTGGCCCACGATACCACGGGCGGATTGGGCAAAGGTGGCATGGCCAGCAAGCTGGGCGCCGCCCGCATCGCCACGACCGCCGGCGAAAACGTACTGATCGCCAGCGGTCGAGAACCGCAGGTGTTGTCCCGTATTCTCGCCGGCGAGCAGCTTGGGACGCTGTTTGTTGCCCAAGGGGCGGTCGTTTCGGCGCGAAAACGATGGCTCGGCCTCACCGCACAAACTCGCGGCCAACTGGTTCTCGATGCCGGTGCCCGCCGGGCGATCGAATCCAACGGCAGCAGCCTGCTCTCAATTGGCGTGACTGACGTGGTCGGTTCCTTCGGCAAGGGTGACGTCGTCGCGATTTGCGACGCCGGCGGGACCGAGTTCGCCCGCGGACTAACCAACTACTCGGCCGACGACGTCCGCCGCATCAAAGGCTTGAAAACCGACCAGATCGCCGATGCGTTGGGGCACTGTCCCTATGAGGAAGTGATCCATCGCGATAACCTGCTGGTGACGTCGGCCTCTGGTAGGGGTAGGGAGGGCTGATTGGTTTCAGCCCCCCTCCCTCCGAACCGATGGCACGGATATTGGCTGCATCATTGAGGCCGCTCCGCGATGATTCGGGCGGTAGGACGAGGGGACCTCGCGGTCGGCACGCGTTGCACGGTGGCGTTGGTTTCGACGTCTTCTTTCCAGCGGGCGATGGCCGCGAGCATGGCCGCGACGCGGTCGGGGTGTTTCGCGGCTAGGTTGTCTTTTTCGCCGATGTCGTCGTCGAGATGGTAGAGCCCGACGCCGTCCTGGCCCTTGCCGCCGACGATCAGTTTCCACGGCCCGTCGCGCATCGCCCGGCCGTTCCAGAAGAGTTGGCGGTTGCCCAGCGATTGGGCATCCCGGAGCACGTCCGCCAGATTGACGCCGTCGAGCTTGTGACCCTCGGGCACGGAAGCACCGGCCAGGGCGAGCATCGTGGGCATGACGTCGAGGGTGATACAGAGTTCGGCGCAGACGGTTCCCGGCTTGATACGACCCGGCCAGCGAGCGATGGCCGGCTCGCGATGCCCGCCTTCCCAATTGCTTCCCTTGAAGCCGCGGAGCGGGGCGTTGGAGCCGCGCGGATTGGCGCCGTTGTCGGAGAAGAAGAAGACCAGCGTGTTGTCGGCCAGTTCGAATCGCTCCAGCACGGCCAGGACATCGCCCACGCCTCGGTCCATCTCCTCCATCATCTGGCGGTAGGCCGTCTTCGTGTCGATCGGCCGCGACCGGTTCTTACGAGCGTCGGGCCCGCGCTGGGCCGGATCGTCGGGCCCCTGGTAGGGACTGTGGACCGCTTCGTGGGCGATGTAGACACAGAACGGTTCGTCCTTGTTCTCCTCGATAAACCGCACGGCGTGCTTGGTAATCAGGTGCGTCACGTAGCCCGGCTCTTCGATCAGTTCGAGTCCGTCCCACCAATCGTACACACCCATCCGATCGTAGTGCGAAACGTAATCGACGTTGCCGCTGACGTATCCGCGGAAGCGATCAAACCCGTGGTGCATGGGGTTGAAGTTCTTGGTATAGCCCAGGTGCCACTTGCCGAACAGCCCGGTGCGGTATCCGGCTTTTTTCATACACTCGGCGAAGGTCACTTCCTTCACGTGGAGCCCGTGATGATGAGCGGCCACCTTGGGATCGGCGTTGATCACGCCGGGCACGCCGGCCCGTTGCTGATAGCGCCCGGTCAAGAGCCCGGCCCGGGTGGGACTGCAGACGTTGCCGCTGGCGTGGAAATCGGTAAACCGCATCCCCTCGGCCGCCATCCGGTCCAGGTGGGGTGTCTTGATCCAACCGCCATAGGGGCTCGTGTCGCCGTAACCCAGGTCGTCGGCCATGATAATCACGATATTGGGGCGATCCGCCTTATTCGACTTCTCGGCGTCGGGCGCTTCGGCAAGGGCCAACGTCGCGCCGGCGGTGACGACGATCGCAACGATTCGGCGGAGGTGTTTCTTCATGGAAGTGGGTCCTTGTTCCGGGGGTGGAAGAGCAGCAATGCTCTTATCGAGTATACCCCCTCTCGGACCGCGTTCAAGCAAAGCGGGGTATCCGCCGACCCGCCACTTACGCCTCTTTCAACGCGCTGACGAGATCCACCACCGCCTTCTTACCGTCGCCGAAGAACATCAGCGTGTTGTCGGCGGCGAACAGCGGATTGGGGATGCCCGCGAAACCGGGGCTCAGACTTCGCTTGATGACCACGACCGTCCGGGCTTTGTCGACGTCGAGGATCGGCATCCCGGCGATGGGGCTTTGGGGATCGGTTCGCGCGACTGGATTGACCACGTCGTTGGCGCCGATCACCAGCGCCACGTCGGTTTGGGCGAACGTGGGGTTCACCCGGTCCATCTCCTGGAGCTTGTCGTAAGGCACTTCCGCCTCGGCCAAGAGCACGTTCATGTGGCCCGGCATGCGTCCGGCGACCGGGTGGACGGCGAACTCGACCTCCACGCCGCGCGATTCCAGAACGTCCATCAGATCGCGCACCGCATGTTGTGCCTGGGCCACCGCCATGCCGTAGCCGGGAACGACGACCACGCGGCGGGCGCTGTCGAAGAGCATGGCCACCTCTTCGGCGGAAGTCGACTTCACTTTGCCCTCGTAGACGTCGTCGGCCGAGGGACCGTCTTGGCTGGGCCCCATCACGCCGAAGAGCACGTGGGACAACGAACGGTTCATCGCCTTGCACATGATCCGCGTGAGGATCAGACCCGAGGCGCCGACCAGCGCTCCGGCGATAATCAGTACCGTATTGCCGAGTACGAATCCGGTGGCCGCCGCCGCCAGACCGGAGTAAGAGTTCAACAGGGCGATGACCACCGGCATGTCGGCCCCGCCGATCGGATTGACCAGCGTTACACCCAAGACCGAGGCGACCAACACCAACACGAAGTAGAGCCACCAGGCCTGCCCCGGGAAAAGCACGCCGAGGACCAGCAAGGTCACCACGATGACTGTCAGCAAGGCGTTGAGCGGCTGTCGGGCGGGATACTCCAGCGGTTTCTTGAAGGCGGGAATCTCCTGAAGCTTGGCAAAGGCGACCAGGCTCCCCCAGAAAGTGACCGCCCCGATCAGCCCGGCCAACAGCCCGGAGGTGATCGTCGAATCGATGCCCGCCTCCCGCGGCGCGTGGGTGATCAACTCGGCACCGGCCACCAGTACCGAAGCCGCCCCGCCAAAGCCGTTGAACAAGGCCACCATCTGCGGCATGGCGGTCATTTGGATCTTCACCGCCAGCACCGCACCGATCACCGCCCCGATGAGCAACCCCGCGCCGATCAACCAGTAGCCCACCGGATGCTGCAACAGATCTTGGTCGGCCAGCGTGGCCACCACGGCCACGAGCATCGCCAGGGCCCCGAGGAGGTTTCCGCGGACGGCCGTGCGAGGATGGGTCAATCCTTTCAGCCCGAGAATAAACAGCACGGCCGCCGCCAGGTAGGCCAGTTTGATCAGCGTATCTTGGGTTTGTACATCCACGGCTATTTCTTCCCGCGAAACATTTCCAACATGCGGTTGGTGACGAGGAACCCGCCCACCACGTTGATCGTGGCCAGAACCACGGCAACGAACCCCAGCCCCCAGGCCAGATAGGGCAACTCTTCATGAGCGGCCCCGGCCATCAACAGGGCCCCGACCAGGGTAATCCCGGAGATCGCGTTGGAGCCCGACATTAAGGGCGTGTGCAGGGTGGGTGGGATCTTGGTGATGATTTCAAAGCCCACGAAGACCGCCAACACGAAGACGGTCAAACCGAGGATCAGCGGCAGATCCGGCCCCGCCGCCGCTTCGGCCGCAGTCGGGGCGGCATCAACCGCCAGCAGAAACAGTTCGCTTCCCATTACTTGTCGTCTCCTGCAGTATGATTCACTCTTGCTCCCCGGATTCCGGTGGCTCAATCCCCAGCAGTTCACACACGCGGGAATTGACGACCCGGCCTTGGCGAGCGATCAGCGTGTCGCGAATAATCTCGTCTTCCAGGTCGAGCTTCCATGGGCCGTCGTCGGGCGGCCTGTCGCCGATCAGGTGCAAGAGGAAAGTGCTGATGTTCTTGGCGTACATCTGGCTGGCATGATAGGGCACATCCGACGGCAGGTTGGCCGGCCCGAGGATTGTCACCCCCTGTTGGACCACCTCCGTGCCCAGTTGCGTCAATTCGCAATTGCCGCCGCGCTCGGCCGCCAGATCGACAATCACCGACCCCGGAGCCATACCGGCAACCATCTCGGCGGTAACCAGGGTGGGGGCTTTCTTGCCGGGAATCGCCGCGGTGGTGATCACCACGTCACTCTGGGCCACCACCTGGGCGATCATCTCCCGCTGCTTCCGCAGGAACTCCTCGTCCATCTCCTTGGCGTACCCACCCTTGTCTTCGGCGGCGGCCGTGTCGAGTTCCAACTCGACGAACTTGGCACCCAGGCTTTCTACCTGCTCTTTCACCGCCGGGCGGACGTCGTTGGCCGAAACAACCGCCCCCAGGCGTCGGGCGGTGGCGATGGCCTGCAGGCCGGCCACGCCGACCCCCATAATGAACGCCTTGGCCGGTCTGAGCGTTCCGGCGGCCGTCATCATCATCGGAAACATCTTGGGCAAAGTGGTGGCCGCCAGCAGCACGGCCCGATACCCGGCCACCGTGGCCATCGACGACAAGACGTCCATGCTCTGTGCCCGGGTGATCCGCGGCAGCAATTCCAGGGAGAAGAGCGATACGCCCCGAGCGCCCATCTCCTGGGCGGCCTGCGGTTCCCCCAGAGGGTCGCACATGCCGATGATCACCTGCCCCTGGCGCATTTTCGCCAGATCGCGTTTCATGCCCTGGGGGTCGGCTCCGGCAGTGCGCACCTGGAGAAGGCAGTCGGCGGCGAACACTTCGTCGCGTGAGGCGGCAATGCGCGCGCCCTTGTCGATGTACTCCTGATCGAGGAAGCCCGCCGACTGGCCGGCCCCCGACTCGACGATCACCCCCAATTCGGCCTTGACTAAGGCCGACACGGTAGCCGGAATCAGGGCCACCCGCCGTTCGCCCGGAAACCCCTCTTTGGCAACTCCAACGATCATGGCACGACGTACCCCAAAAGAGATGCATACACTTCACCCGAGCGAGCAAAACCCGGATCCCGGTCCCAGGTATTATCGGTGTGTATTGACCGGGAGGAATCCCCATTAAGGGCTTACCCCTTACTTACTGAAGAGGGGTACAGGCCGGAGGGTGGCTCTCGCTGCCGGGCGTTGACGTGAAACGGCCTGACCTGCGGTCCTTTGCTGAACGATCGCCGTAAAGCGTAATGTGTCATGGCTTTAGAGTTCGTCCATCGGGACGATTTGCGTGTTGTGCTCCTGGCGGGGGGAGCCCGAGAGCAGGGACTTCTGGGCGATGGCCCGGATAACGAGAGAACCATGGAAAACGAGATCTTCCCGGGGTCTCGCGAGGCATCAGCCACGAGAATTCTCAACCTCCACGGGGGAACCCTTGCTAGGGAAACCGATAATAGGTAAACTCTGGGTTTCCCCAGGCGCGGCGGCAGGCCACTTCATGTACCGGCAATCCGCCTTCGGGGGGATTTCGGCAAGCACGAACGCTACTGGAAATTGTCATCGGCCCGCGGGCGGTTGCCCTTGGGCGGTGCGGATGTTTGGAGTACACACGATGGTCGCCACGAAGACCTATATGGCCAAGCCGGCCGATATTCAACCGAAATGGTGGCTGGTTGACGCCAAGGAGAAGGTTCTTGGCCGCTTGGCGAGCGATATTGCCGTCATTCTGATGGGCAAGCACCAGCCCACGTACACGCCCCACGTCGACACGGGGGATTTCGTGATCCTGGTGAACATCGATCAGATCGTAATGACGGGCAAGAAGTGGGACCAGAAGGAGTATACCTGGTATACGGGATACCCGGGTCAGAAGCACGAAACGGCGCGGAAGCGCATGGAGCGCGACCCGAAGCGAGTCGTTCGCGATGCCGTGCGGCGCATGCTGCCGAAGAACAAACTGGCTCGCCAGATGCTGGACAAGTTGAAGCTCTACGTCGGTCCCGATCACCCGCATCAGGCACAACTGCCCGAGCCCAAAGAGCTGGGAGTGAAGTAACTTCACGCGAACCGGACCCCATTACGGAAGTTGTTTCTTTACGCGTTCTCAGGTGAAGAAGGATATCCATGGCAGAAGCAACCGTCACGCCGACCAAGGGCTCTCCCAACGACGCCCTCGGTACCGGGCGCCGCAAGAGTTCGGTGGCCCGAATCCGGCTTCGTCCGGGTAAGGGAATTATCACGATCAACAAGCGATCGCTGGAAGATTACTTCCCAAACCTCCAGCAGCGCAATTCGGTAGTGGCTCCCTTGGAGCACACCGGGCGGCGGGACACGGTGGACGTATGGATCCGCGTTCACGGCGGAGGTATTACCGGCCAGGCCGACGCCTGCAAACTGGGGATTGCCCGGGCGCTGAAAGTGCTCGACGGCGAACTTGAGGAATCGCTCCGCGACGGCGACCTGCTGACTCGCGACAGCCGAATGAAAGAACGCAAGAAGTACGGTCTCCGAGGCGCTCGTCGCGGTACCCAATTCTCCAAGCGTTGATCCGCGGCGTTATGGCAGACAATCCAAGTGGACGGATCGAAAGATCCGTCCACTTTGCGTTCTTGGTGGATATCGCGCCGTTTCGTCTCTCACTCCCGACCCGCGCCGCTTCTCACCGCGGGAAGATTCTCCACAATCTCAGCCTCGGTCCGGGCCAGTTCCGCCAGGCATTGTCGTCGGTAGTCGGCCAGACGCTCTTGGAACTCCGGCTCGGTCGCCAGATTGTGCAACTCCTGGGGATCGACCGACAAATCGTACAGCTCCTCGATCTCGTCGGCTTCCAGAGTGCGGATGTACTTGTAGCGGCCTTGCCGCAGGGAAACCCACCAGGGCACGCCGCCCCATCGGGCCTCTTGCGGCGGAGGCACGCGCCGCGTGTCGGCACCGTAGAACCACCGCGTCTGTTCCAGCAACACCGGATGGGGCCACTCGGCGCTCGGGTTCTCCAGCAGGACACGCAAGTCGTGCCCATGCATGTCCCAGGGAATCCGCACACCCGCCGTGGCGAAGAACGTCGGAATCAGATCCAGCCCGCCGACCGGATGCGAACAAACTTGTCCCTGGGGCACGGAGCCGGGCATGCTGGCGATCAGCGGGACGCGCAAGTTGGCGTCGTAAGGACCGTACTTCCAAGCATAGCCGTGTTGCCCCCAAGCGAACCCCTGGTCCGAGGTGTAGATGACCAGCGTGTTGTCGCGCTGGCCGGTTTCCTCCAGTGCCGCGACGAGCTTGCCCACGCCTTCGTCCAGCGCGCGGACCGCCCGGTTGTACTTTCGTACGGCATCGTCGAGCGTCGACTTCCCGCGCACGGGCCGGCCGTTGGCGCCCCGTTTCCAGACGCCGTACTGTTGCATGTATCGCGGCTTGGTCGGCCGTGGCGGGTAGATGTCCTCGGGAACGGGCACCGGCGGCGTGTCGGAGTAGTCGCCCGCATGTCGCTTGGACGGGGTGTACGGCCCGTGGACCGCGCCGTAACAAAGCCAGAGATACCAGGGTTTGCCGGGGTCGCGATGGGTGCCGCGGATGAAATCGACGGCCCACCCGGTGTAGTTGTCGGTCGAATAGCCGGGAACGATCTCAGCCGGTGCGCCGTTGATGCTGACCGGCTGGTTGTTGTAATACTCGTTGCACCCCGGGGCTTTGATTGCGTGGTTCCAAACGGCCTGATAATCCCAGTCGCGCCCGAAGCCCGTATCGCCGCCCGTATGCCACTTGCCGATCATTCCCGTGCAGTAGCCGGCGCGGCGAAATTCGGCCGGCCAAAAACGGCACCGGGCCGGATCGTACGAGCTGCCGGGATACGGGCCGCTCATTTTCATGCTGGCGATGGCATGTGGATGAAGGCCGGTGAGCATCTGCGCGCGGCTCGGCATGCACCACGTTCCCACGTACGCATACTCGAAGCGAATGCCCTCGGCGGCCAGGCGGTCGATGTGCGGCGTCTTGACCCAGGGGTGCGCCTCCGGATAACAGCCCACGCTCCGATGCGATTGATCGTCGGTGAAGATGAACAGGATATTCGGTCGCGCGGCCGGTTTCTCGACCGCACGGGCCGATGTTTCCAAAGCCAGCGAACCGAGGACCACGAGAAGGACCACGCAATAGATTCTCAGGCTACGCATCTCGAACATGGACTCCACGATTTCCAGCCAAAACACGGGGTACCTCACCCGTCCAGTTTCGCTGGGCTTCCGCCGGATGTCAACCATCGGGCCGTGGCGGGAAGTTCTGGCTGGGGAACCGGACATGGACGGTCGCCCGCCGGTTGATTGCGTGGTTTCCTGAACGACGCCCGGCGATGTGCTACAATGGAGACACGATTTTCCACCTTTGTTTTCCAGGGAGAATGCCATGCCCCGCTTGCCGCGTCGTCGCCTGTTGTTGATCTTGACTCTCTTGTTCTCCGCCGTTGCGGTTCTTCCGGCGATTGCGGCCGAACCGGCCGACTTCACCGTCGTGTTGATACCCGATACGCAGAACTACAGCGAGAAGTTTCCCGACACCTACATCGCCCAAATGAAGTGGATCGGCGACGTGGCCGAGCAGCGCAACATGAAGTTTGCGATTCACCTGGGCGATATTGTGCAGACGCCCGAGAAGGACAACGAATGGCAGGTTGCCGATCGGGCGCATCGGTTGCTCGACGGCCGGATCCCGTACAGCGTTCTGCCCGGCAACCACGACGGGCCCCGGGGCAAGAGGGAGCTGTACAACAAGTACTTCTCGCCGGACCGCTTCAAGGACACGCCCTGGTACGCCGGCAACAAGGACGGCAAGAACGACAACAACTACTGCCGCTTCACCGCCGGAGGGATGAAGTTTCTCGTCTTGAGCCTCGCGTTCGATCCGCCCAAAGAGACGCTCCAGTGGGCGGCCGACGTTGTCGCCGCGCACGCCGACGATCGGGTGATCGTGGCCACGCACTGCTACATGACTCCCAAGGGCCGCAACGGCACGGGCGATCGCATCTGGGAGCAGTTGATCCGAAAGCACAAGAACATCCACATGGTCGTCTGCGGCCACGTGCTGGGAACAGCCCATCACACCAGCACCAACGACGCCGGCGCCACGGTCCACGAAATCCTCTGCGACTACCAAGGATTCCCTCACGGCGGCGACGGCTGGCTGCAAACGCTCCGTTTCGTTCCGGGTGAAGACAAGATCCACGTCGAGGCCTATTCGCCCGTGCTCGATCAACACAAGAAGGAACCGGCGCATACGTACGCACTGGATTACGAGATGAGCGTGCGCGAAACCGCGAAAGCCGCGCAGTAGCATGGGCCATTGGCGCTGATGAGTCAGTGGTCCAAGAATTCACTCCACCTCATAAGCCCCCGTCGATTGGTGCGGGACCATCGGCCAGGTATCGCTACGGAAGGGATAGGCGGGCAGTTCGCGGCCGTTCATCAGCCCGCCGGCCGGCAGGTTCGACCAGCCGTAGCGCACGGCCACCGGCTCGGCGACGTCCTCGCTCCAGACCTCCAGCCGATTGTCCGCAACGACGCGCGCCCGGGCGTGGTGAAATTCGCGGTCGGTGCCGGCAATGTAGAAGCCGCTGTCGTCGTCCTGGTCCAATCGCAGGCCGCGGTTGGTCTCTTCGGCGAACGTGACGACCAGCTTGCCGTCGGCGATCTCCGTCGATTGGTACACCGGGCCGCGCCATTCGATCGGTCGATCCGACTGCCATGCCTTCGCCTCGTAGACCTCGGCCAGAGCCCAACGCGCGGCACGCTGGCCGACGGGCATTTTGCGGCTCGGATGGATACTGCCGTTGGAGTTCGTGTCGAACGTGACGATCAGGCCCGTGCCGGGAGTGCGACGCCAGGTGAGAAACTGGATCTCGCGGACGATGTTCGTGTGGTGGTTCATGTCGTACGTCATGCTGCGGCGATTGCTCCAGCCGGCGATCTGGATGATCCCGAACGGTAGCTCGTCGTCGGCAAACGCCCGGCGCCAATCGGCGATCACCGCGGGAAACGTCCGGTAAAACGGCTTCCAGCTTTCGCCAAACGAGTTGTTCTCGCCCTGGTAAAACAACACACCCCGCAGGGCGAAGTGTTTTAGCGGCTCGATCATGCCGTTGAACATCCCGCCCGGCTGATGTTTGTCGGCCGGATTTTCGTAGGCGCCGGGGTTCGGCTTGCGCGGCTCGCGCTCGCCGGCGGCACGCGCCTCGTCCCGTTTCTTTTCCCAGGCTTTGACGTCGGCTTCGTAGCGCCGCTTCGCGCCCTCCTCGCGACCGCCGTCGATCCAAGTGTTCAGGGCCGTCTCGAACTTGTCGATGTAAGGTTTCATCTCGGGAATCGGCCGAAGTGTTTCCTTGGAGACCCAATGCTGGGCCATCGTGCCACCCCACGAGGTGTCGATCAGCCCCACGGGAACCTTCAGCCGGCGATGCAACCGGCGGGCGAAGTGGTAGCCGACGGCCGTGCAGTTGTCGACTTGCTCCGGCGTGCAAAGCCGCCAGTTGCCCTGCGGATTCTCGGGGTTCTCGACGGGAAAATCCGTTTGCGGCTCCAAGCGGGCGATGTTTGGCAGCCGAATGAATCGAATGGCCGGGTAATCGGCCGAGGCCATCTCCAGATCGGCGTCGCGGCTGGAGCGAAGCGACCACGCCATATTGCTCTGCCCGCCGCAAAGCCACACCTCGCCGACCAGAACGTCGGCCAGCGTGATCTTGCTGCTACTGCCTTCGACGACCAGTTCACGGCCCTCGAAGCTCGCCGCGATCGGTTCCAGCGTGACCGACCAGTCGCCCCCGGCGTCGGCCGTGGCCGTCTTGCTCTGATCGGCGAAGCGAACGGTCACTTCCTCGCCCGCCGCGGCCCAACCCCAAACGCGCACCGGCTTTTCGCACTGCAGGATCATCCGCGGCCCGAAGATCTTCGGCAGGGTCACCTCAGCCGGGGCGAGCGATGCGCTGACGAGAAGCAGCAGCACGGCAACCGCCGGCCGAACCGGAGTAAGCGTACGGATCGTGTGCCCGAGAGGGTGCGTGACGTGATGGGTCGTGGTTCTCATGGCTTTTCCCGGGGTGTTCGTGATTCGCGTAAGTTCGAGTGTCGTGGTCACTTGTCGTGGCATCGGCCTATTGTATCATCCAAACGGTCGCGCTGCAGGCCTTGCCCCGCGCTCGGTCCCCTCTCTCAGAGGGAGAGAGGAGGTCGGCGACCAGCGCGGTTGACTTCGCCGGGCGGCTGTATATCCTTCCCTGGTTGTCGTATCCGGTTTTCTTCTCGGCCTTTTCCCGAAGATACCTGAATTCATGGGAGGGATAGCACATGTTACTCGATTGGTCCGACGATTACGCGCTGGGGATCACTAAGATCGATGAACAACACAAGGGATTCTTCGACCTCGTTCGTCGTCTCTACGACGAATGCCTGATGTGTGAGGGCGAGAGGGTCATCCCGGAAACGCTGGAGTTTCTCGGCGACTACGTCAGGAATCATTTTCGCGGCGAAGAGGAACTCATGCGCCGGCACGCGTACCCGGGCGTCGACGAGCATGCCCAAATCCACGTCGAGTTTCTGGAGAAGTTCGCCGAATTGGTCGAAGAGTTCAACACCCTGGGAGCCAGCGAGGATCTGGCCGAGGAAACGGCCGAGTTGGTCCAAAACTGGCTCATCGACCACATCGCCGAAGTCGACACGAAATATGCCGAGCATATCCGGCAGACGGCGTAGGTCGGTGTGCGGCGGCTTTACGACGCATCCTGGACAAGCGTACGGAGGGCCAGCGCGTTTTTCGCGAAAGTGCGTCGATGTGTCGGACCTGAGCAGGCACGGATCTGCTGCTGAGCCGCGTGAACCGGCTGAACGCCGATCCAGCTTTGGCAACCTGCAGTCCTTCTCTCAAGAGAGGTCACATGTCATCCGCCGGGCTGCGGATTGCCCAGGCGTTCTGATTCAGCACGTGTGTGTAGATTTGTGTCGTCCTGACGTCGTTGTGCCCGAGCAACTCCTGCACGCTACGGATGTCCGTTCCCTGTTCGAGCAGGCGCGTGGCAAAGGAATGCCGAAAAGTGTGTAGTCCAGCGTGTTTGTGGATGCCCGCTTCGCGCATCGCCTTGCGGACGGCGCGCTGGATCGTCCCTCGATCCAGATGGTGGCGTCGCCTCGCACCGCTGCGAGGATCGATCGATGGCTTGGCCGCGGGGAATACGTACTGCCAACCCAGTTCGTAGGTTGCGTTCGGATACTTGCGGGCCAAAGCGTAAGGTAGCTCCACACCGCCATAGCCATCCTCCATCGCTTGTGCGTGACGGCGTTTCACGACGGCCAGATGCTTCTCCAGGGGTTCCACGATCGTCTTGGGCAGGATGGTCAGGCGATCCTTGTGCCCCTTGGCATCTCGAACTGCAATCTGCAGGCGATGGAAATCGAGGTCTTTGATCCGCAGTCGCAGGGCTTCGATTCCTCGGAGCCCACTTCCGTACAGCAGCTTGCAGACCAGCCAGTTCACTCCTCGCAATCGATCCAGGATCGCCATCGACTCGGCATGCGTGAAGACGGCGGGGATGTACTTCGGCCGCTTGGCACGGACAACTTCGTCCAGCCAACCGAAGTCACGTTCCAGCACCTCTCGGTAGAGAAACAGCAGCCCCGAAAGGGCTTGATTCTGGGTAGAAGCCGAGACGTGCAAGTCGACGGCCAGGTGCGTCAGAAACGCCCCGACCTCCTCTTTCCCCATGTCCAGCGGGTGCCGCTTGTTGTGGTACAAGATGTAGCGACGGCACCAATAGACATAGACCTTCTCCGTGCTGCGTGCCATGTGGCGAAGTCGCACGGCATTGCGCACGCGGTCAAGCAGCTTGGGTTTTCCATCCACCGCCGAGATCCTCGTGTCCATAGCTTCTTCCCCCTTGCACAGATTGAAAGGATCGCCAAATCGAAGCAGTGCCAACGAGTGTACTATACATCCGTACATACACCTGTCAAGGCGGGATCATCTGCACTCGACGCCGAATTAACAAAAACGGCCGGTTGGTCGAAACGCGACTTAACCCCTTCCCGAGAAACCACTTACGTCGTGGATTTGGGGAAGCCGTTTGTGGAGATCATCTGCACGGCGCGCCCGTATATCCACTTCTCTGCTTTCCGCCGGGGGGGTAGGTAGCGAATTGGCGCGCACTTTCACGCCGAGTTATTCCACGGGCGCTTGGCCGGTTGAGGCCACCTAAGGTGTTGTGAGCTAGGGCTTTTTGTGGTAATTTCGGCGCTGGCCCCTATGTGAGTTGGCGCGCATCGGCGCGCCCGTTTATTCAAATTGGGGTGAACGATAAACAACATAGTTATGCGGCTTGGAGACTTCCTTGGAAAGGTTTGAACGAAAACTCGATTCAGGTACGCTAACTGCGTTATTGTTTCAAACGGACGGCCAACCTGCGGACTTCGTTGTCGACTGGTTCTGCAATTGGCTTGAAAACTACGTGGCTGGTGGCGCCGAGATTCAGGACGGGCAAACCCTTCAGGTTGGTTACGCGCTCATTCGATGCAACGTTGACTCCAAAACGCTACGTATCGAATCTCCAACTTTTGATTCGATGCCAATTGAATGGAATGCTAATATGGGGCCTGCATTCCAAATTCTCGGATGGCACAAATACATTCCCGAATCGTTCTCATTTGTTCCCGACATTCCGACACTCGGGCAGACAGCAATCGTTGGGCGGGATTTCAACGAATACCCCATGTTCGGAAATCGCCTTGAATCGACAAACCCAAATGATTCCGGCTGGTTTTTTGGTTCTATGTTGGACACGGTCGACAACAACGATCCAGACCAACTGACACTCATATCACTCTACGAAGCGATGCTTTCAATTCCGCAAATGCTTCCCTATCTTTCAATGCCCAAAGATTGCCAGATAATGTTCTCATCGACAACACCTGAGATACTCCAGAATTACGAACCATTGGATATTGAGCCGGGAAGCATGGTCGACATGCTACACAACGCTCAATAGCCGCATAACAAAAAAATGCACCCGAGTCGCGAAGTCGGGCATTTTGACAATGGAAAATCTCTCGTCGCGACCGGGTGATTTTGGACGTTATCAGGCAATGCCGATTCGATGAAACGCGTTTGCCCATCGAGGAGCACCTGCAATGAAGGAATGTGTTTCGCTGTTGTTGGTCGTGCTGTTTTTTGTCGGCTGTTCTGAAAGACCTGCGAAGTCGACCGCAGACTCCCGCGACAACCGGCAGCTGCCTTCAAAAGACCAGCTAATCGCCGAGGTCGCAAAGCTTCGCGGCCTGGCCCAGGTCGATAAGGGGAAACCACACCGACCAGTCATTACGGTCAACTTCAGTATGAGCAAGTTGGTGACTGACGAATGGCTTGTCAACTTGAAGCGTTTTCCCGAGCTCGAGTGGCTACTGCTCACAAATACGCAGATAGGCGACGCAGGTCTTGTCCACCTGGGGAAACTGACGAGTCTTCGAAAGTTGGCGCTCACCGGCACGATGATCTCCGATGCAGGTCTGGTGCACCTGTACGGCCTGCACAATTTGGAGCAACTAGACATTCAGACGACACGAGTCACGGAATCCGGTGTAAGACGACTGAAGGCCGCTATACCCCAATGCACGGTGAGCTACTGAGCCTGGGGCGTTACGACGAACTGGGCGGATAACCAGATCGTTGCAGCCGACGTGCTACCCGTATGATTGTTCGACGGTTAATCAAGATGGACAATTGTTCGATAGTTCAAGCCGTTAGTGTGTCGCTCGCACGCGGCTGGACTTCGCGTTATCCTTGCCGTCGTCTCGTAATCTCATCCGTATTCCGAGACGTGTCAGAATACCACCGTTTTTATCGGAGCGACGGTGGCCCAACGAACTCGCTTCGGTCACATCGATCGGTGCATTTGAGCCGAACGGGCGGGCCATGTCGGAAACTTCACTTTCCCCGGACGCTTCAACGTAAGCCTGTGACGGGTATGAGGTCGGGAGACCTGCTCACCATTCACCACGCCACCATCGAATCCTCGAACAACTGCGTCAACTCCGCTTCGCCGGCCGGGCGGGGGGAGAGTTTGGTGACGCGGTGTTGGGGGAGCGTGCCTTGGACCAGGGCGGGGATGTCGTCGGGCGTGTAGCCGACGGCGGAGAGGCCGTTGGGGATGTTGAGACGGCGCATCAGCGCGACGATCGCCTCGGCCAGGATCTTGCCGGCGTCGGCTGCGTTGACACCCGTTGTATCGGCACCCAGCAGCGCGGCTCCTTCGAGATGACGACCAGGACAGGCTTCGGCAGTGAAGCGGAAGACGGCCGGGGCATTGAGCACGACCGACATGCCGTGGGGGATCAGCGGCCCGTCGACCGTGTAGCCCGGCGGACGGTAATCGCGGACCATACCGGAGACGGGATACGACATGCCGTGCGGCAAGTGTACGCCGGCGTTGCCGAACCCGATGCCCGCGTACGAGGCCGCCAGCAGCATGTTGGCCCGGGCTTCGTCGTCCTCGGGATGCTCCACCGCACGGGGTAAATACCGGGTCATCAGCCGCAACGCCTCGGCCGACCAGACGTCGCTGATCGGGTTGCACCCCTGATAGGCCGGCCGCAACAGGGGCCGCTCGGCCGCGGGTCGCTGGGTGTAGGGCAGCGCGGTGTACGATTCCAGCGCGTGGGTCAGGACGTCCAATCCGGCCGAGGCCGCGGCCAGCGGCGGCAGCGTGCGCGTGTTGTGCGGATCGATCAGCCCGAGCGTCGGTTTGAGCCGCCGATGGGCGATCCCCGTCTTGGCGTGCATTTCGACCAGATCGAAAATGGCCACGCCGGTGGTTTCGCTGCCCGTGCCGGCGGTGGTCGGGACGGCGATCAACGGCCGTAGCGGACCGGGTACCGGCTTGCCTTGCCCGATGGGTGGGTTGACGTACTCCAGCAGTTCGGCCGGATACGTGGAGTAGAGGTTGGCCACCTTGGCCGTGTCGATGGTCGAGCCACCGCCCACGGCGACGAAGGCGTCGAACGCATCGGCCTGGGCAAACGCGATCGCCTCGGTAAACGACCCGTCGGTCGGCTCGACGCGAACCCGATCGAACAGGGCGAAGTCGATCTTCTCCCGGGTGAGCGATTCCAACACAGTGGCCACCGGCGGCAGCTTGGCCATATTGGCATCGGCCAGGACCATCACCCGCCGGGCGCCCCAATCGGCCAGATCCATACCGATCTCACGGGTTACTCCGGGTCCAAAGCGGATATTGGCCGTGGCCATTTCGAAGGCAGATTCGTTGGGCATTCCACGTGTCCCCCGTTTCCTGTCAAGCCGAGTCTCGCCTCGGGCATTTCTCTTCCGTGCGTCGGACGCATTATGGCGTGTGGTCGCGGCACGAGCAAGGCATCGGCAAGAGCTTCTCGCGTGCCCCGTTTTCGGGTGGCCCGATTTTCGGGAGAGGGCTATAATTATGACAGTGACATCGTGCCGTCTAATTTCAAGAGCGCGCCCCCGCGAGAGAAGTCCCCGCTTCATCGACCGCATTGAGACAGCATGCAGAGTAGTGGACCAAGTGACTCCCATGATTCTCCATCCTCGCCGGTAATTGCCGGCCAGATCGCCCCGGGGCTGGAAATTCGCGAGGTGTCGGGCCGCCGTGCGCTGGATCACTTCGCCCGATTCCCCAGCGAGATTTATGCCGACGACCCCTGCTGGGTGCCACCACTGTTGATCGAGGTCAAGGAGTTTCTCAACGCCAGGAAACACCCCTTCTACTTGCACGGAGCAGCGGTGCCGTTGCTGGCATGGCGCGACGGAGTGCCCGTCGGTCGCGTCCTGGTCAGCGACGACCCTCGCTACAACCAGCAGTGGCAAACCAACACGGGCTGCTTCGGCATGTTCGAGTGCATCGACGACGAGACCGTGGCCGCCGGCCTGCTCGACGCGGCCGCCCGCTGGCTACGCGCCCGGGGACGAACGGCCGTGATGGGACCGGTCGACTATTCGACCAACTATCCCGTGGGCCTGTTGATCGACGGATTCGACACGCCGCCCCGAGTGATGATGAACCATCATCCGCCGTACTACGCCCGGCTTCTGGAATCGTGGGGAATGGCCAAGGCCAAGGATCTCTACGCCTGGTGGTTCGACGATCCGCACGACATGGTTGCCCAATGGCGCGCGCGGGCCGAGCGGATCGTGCGGCGCGGCGGCGTCACGGTGCGCGGAGTGCGTCGAGCGGATTTTGACGCGGAGGTCGAACGGTGCCGAACCGTCTACAATCGGTCGCAGATCGACCTCTGGGGCGCTGTGCGTCTGACCCGCGAGGAATTTACCTATCTGGCCCGGCAGCTCGTGCGATTCGCCCCGGCCGAGATGCTGCTGCTGGCCGAGCGGGATGGCGAGCCGGTGGGGTTCGCCGTCACGGTCCCCGATCTCAACGAGGCGACTGGCCTGCTTCAGGGCCGGTTGACGCGGTTCGGGATACCCGCCGGACTGCTCCGCCTGCTGTGGCGCATGCGTCGCATCAAGACCGCCCGCATGATCGTGCTCGACGTGTTGCCCGAATATCGCCGCCGGGGCATCGCCGAGCTGTTGATCTTACGAACGCTCGACCACGGCAAGAACACGCTGGGCTACACGGGCGCCGAACTCGGCTGGACCCTGGAAGACAACGACCTGATCAATCGCGCCATCGAGAAGGTCGGCGGCCGGCGGTACAAGACGTACCGGATCTACGAGAAGGAGCTACCCGGCTGAAGGTCTTCCCGTGTACCCGATTCACAGGTTCCTCACAGGCCGTGCGAGCGGCTCCGCGCGACGGGGGGAGTTTGGAATCGCGACGCTCCGCTCGGCGGGCTTGACGGCCGTGAAGCGGGACAGACGCCAGAGGCTGATCGGCGCGATGATCGCGGTCCCCAGGACGGCAACGCTACGGCACATCACGGACACGGATACGGCCTGCACGGGCGTCAGGCCGGCGGCGCCGCTGACGATCCCCACCACCAATTCGAAGGTACCCAGGCCGGACGGCGTAATGCTCACGACGGACGCCGTGGCGCCCACGCTGGTCAGCGCGACCAGCGGCAGCAGCGGGATTTCCAGACCGGCCGCGCGACAGCCGAACCAGAAACAGAGCGCGTCGCAGCCTCGCAAGGCCAGCGCGATCGCGAGAACCTTGAGCATGACCAACCGGTCGCGGCGCAACTCGTACCAGCCCTGGGTGACCGCGGCCAGCTTGTCGAAGAACCAAACGCCTCGCGGCTTCAGTCGCGGAAGCAGCGAGACCACGACGCCGACCGTCAAGCAGGAGCCTGCAAGCAGCATGCCGATCGTTCGGCCGTGGCTTTCGGTCGGGGGCGTGAACAGGCCGATGCAGACCAGCGCCACGGCCGAGGTTACGGTGAAGAACATCAACTGCGTGCCGAACATCGTGGCAATGAAATCGACGTAGGCGAACGAGTGCTTGCGCCGGAGATAGACGGCCCGAAACGCCGCCCCGCTCTGCAAGGGCAACACCATGTTGCAGGCGTTGGTAACCGACGCCAGATGGAAGCACTCCATGGACGCGATCGGCAGTCCCCGGGCGTTGAACATCGTACGATTGGCCAAGCCCGTGATATACAGCCGCAGCACACAGACGGCCAGCACGCCGAGGAGCAGCTTGGGATTGGCGGTCAGAAGTTGCCGCACTTCAGCGCCGTGGACGCCTAGGTACACGCCAAGCCCAACCAGCGCAACCACCGCCAGCGCGGTCAGCGCCGCGGCTCGCAGACGTCGCCGTCTGTTGGTTTTCGGCTTCGGCGTATTGGAATCCACTGGCTTGTATTGCTCTGGTTGATGTTCGGTGACAACCGAAATCTCTTACCATGCGCTGGGCAGCGACGCGGACCGCGAGGAATCCCGGCGAACGAGGATTGAGTTTCAAGCCGCGCTCTCAGGTCTTCTCACGGGACGGGCGCGCGCGTCGGGGATCATTGAGTGTGTCACGGAATTGGTCGTCATGCGGGCGTCGAACTCGATCAACCGGTCGGCAACGATCACCGACGGACTGACGCGGGGTGGTTCGGGCGTCGCTCGCATCGCATCGAGGTTCTCGAGAAAGTGATCCACGTTGTCGTCGTCGAAAGCGGCCAGTTGCGCCGTCTTCCCAAGGCCGTCGTCGCGTTCGCTGCGCGATCGCAGGACCAGCAGCGGCACCCCCAGGGCGGCACATTCTTCCTGAATGCTGCCCCCGTCGGCCATGACGAACGCGGCATCGCGAATCAGCGCGACGAAGCGCGAGTGTGGCTGCATCGGCAGACGCTCGACGGCCGGGTCGAGCCGGTCGATCAGATCGAATTTCCGCAGCGCCTTCTCCGTGGGTTTGTGGACGACCAGTACCACATCCCGTTGGCGCGCCACGCGGTTAAGGCAGTCGACCACGGCCGACAGTCGACGGCGCGACTTGATCGTTTCGAGCCGATGGCAGGCGGCCAGCGCGAAGCTGCCCGGCTCGCGCCCGGAAGAGACGCCCGACGCCGCTTGAATCGCCAGCGCGTCGAGTCCCGTATTTCCATGGGTGTGAACGACTTCCCCCCGAACGCCCATGCGGCGCAGATTCCCGACGGCCTTTTCGTCGGGCGCGAACAGCAGCGAGGAGAGCCGCATGCACCAGACGCGGATCAGTTCCTCGGGAAACGGGTTGAAATAGCTGTTGCTGCGCAAGCCGGCTTCGAGATGGGCGACGGCCAATCCGGCTCGGCGCGCGTACAAGGCGCCGACCAGCGTGCTGGCCGTATCGCCGTGAACCACGCAAACGCCCTTCTGGCCGCCGAAGACGTGGTTGGCGATCCACCTCCGACGCGTGGCATATCGCAGCACGGCCGCGCCGAGCCAGCGGATGCCCTTGGATAGAGTGGCCACGTCTTCACCATTGCCGGACGAGTAGGCATCGGGTTGGCGAATTGCGAAGTCCTCGCGCAGCGAAGCGGTGAATTCGGCGTGCTGGCCCGAGTCGATCAAGCGATAGGGTATCCGGCGGCGATCCAACTCAAGGATTACCGGGGCCACTTTGATCAACTGGGCTTTGGTTCCGATGAAGAAGTGAATCATTGGATCGTGTTGGCCTCCGTGTCGGCTCCGTGACCAGCCGCCGCTCGCGACGCGATTCGCGCGTCGCCGGCACGAGCGGGGACATACTCGTAGATTCGATACTGCCCGCTCTCGTGGACGACCTTGAAGTCTTCCCGGCCGTCGAGGTACTCGTAGGTCAGAACGTTCACGTAATAGGTTTGGCTGAAGTTGCGCACCACCACGGCGAACCGCACTCCCTGGTCCAACCACTGGTTGAAGTCTTCTTCCTCATAGGGAGCATGCACCCGCTGGCCACCCAACGGAATCGATTGAACGGCGCTGAGATAGGAAAGCAACCGTTCGTGCCGACTGCTGACGAAGCGTGCTTCCTGCCCGGCATGACAACGGAGGTACTCGGCCGTTTCGTACGTCGGTTGCCAGCGATTGGCATAGAATTCCGGGTAGTCGGGGGCGAGAAACTTGTGGGGGACCTCCCAAGCCTTGGGAATCTGCATGCAGAGGAAGGTTATGGCGAGGGCTCGCGCAATTCGAGTCGCGTGGAATCCGTGAGGAACGACCTTGGCGACCAGGAACCTCATCGCGTCGAAGAAGTAGAGCAAGAGAAACGGCGCCACGGGCAGCAGATAGCGGTCCACCATGGGCCGAAGCACCAGAATGGCGCCGACGTACCCGACGACGACACAAGCCCCGAAATACTGCCCTCGCCGGACGGCCAACGCCAGGCCGATCACGATCGGGAACCAGAAGATGAAGACGAACGGCCCGAGGTCCGAGCAGTGGTGTCCCGTGAAGGTTATCGCCAGCGGCCGCGACGTTTCATAGCCGTTTTGAAACGGAGTGATGATCCAATCCAACAGCGAGCGTCCGGTGAAACGGCTGCCTTCGATGTTGGAGTAGCTGGGCAGGTCGTGGTGTGCCAGCGCGGTTCTCTGGTAGAGGTAGAAGAATACGGCCGTGGCCACGACGCCGACCGCCAGCAGGGTCACGTTGATCCAGATCTTGGGCGTGATGGTCTTGCGGCGCTCGAGCAGAAGTCCGATGCCCGCGCCACCGGCCAGACAGAGTCCCGGCACGCGTACCCAGCAACTGAGGATCAGGGCCACGGCCCCGAGCGTGAGCCAGAGCCCGCTGCTGTCTTTCCCCAGACCGCGCAAGCAGCCGTAGATGCCTATCCAGATGAGCATGATAAAGGGTGTATCGCTGAGCACGTATGTGGAGTGGCGCAACATCACGGACCCGAGTGCCACAATGAGCGTAATCAACAGCGCGAAGTCGGCCGTGGTTTGCGTGCGGAGCGACTTGTAGGCAAGCCAGCAGGCGGTCAGGGTCATGGCCATGATAAGGACATTCACCAGCCACGGATTGCTCAACCCCACCCATTTCAAGGCAGCCAGTAGCGCCGGGAATCCCGGGGGAACGTAGACGTGCGGATGTCCCCAAAGCGTGTAGCCGTTGCCGGCCAGTAGATTGTCTCGCAGCATCAAGTAGAGGGCCGAGTCGGACATCGGGTGCCAGAAGGGGCGAATGCTCACCGCGTAGAAGGCCAACACCGCAAGGGCCGCCGGCCACTTCAGCGCGTTCCAAACTCGCGGAGCGTAGAGTTCCATTACGTGCGTGTCTGAATTGGAAATCACAGGTAACGTCGTGCCGCTCATCCACCTTGCTCCTTGACCCAATGCTCCTCCCTCGCGTCGTGGCCAACCGTTTGCACGGGGCCGGCTCGACGAGTGTCGTCCGATGACAAGTCTCTCTTCTCGGGCTCGCGCAAGGCGTAAATCCGAAAGTCTCCCCGACGGGTAAGCAGCCGGAAACCCGATTGCAGCAGTGCATCCTCTCGCAGCACGCGGTCGTATTGCGGTTCCGGGCTGTCGCCGACCACCACGGCGAACGAAACGCCGCTGGTGAGCCAACGATGGAAATCCTCGGCCTGAAACGGCTGCGCATCTAGCGGGCGTACGGGCACCGGAACCGAAGGCACCCGGCTGAGATAGGAAAGCTCTCGTTGATACCCGGAACTGATGAACTTCTCGCCCGGTCGAGCGTGTTGCGCGAGCACCTCGGCCGTCTGCCGCAATGAGGCCCGCTGCTCACATTGCTTCTCATTGCAGTTCGGCTGACTCGCGTGGCTGGCGTGGCGGACATCCTTGGGAAGGTTTGCGGTAGCCAGGAGCAAGGCACATGCAACGGCGGAATAGGGCGCCGCCCAACGCAGGAGTGGATTCCACTCGACGAGGCGACGCATTCCCTCGCAGAAATACAGGATCAGCAGCGGAGCGATCGGCAGAAGGTATCGCGCGATCAAGGGACGGTGAATCAAGATCGCGCCCACGTAGACGCCGACCACGCACACGCCCAGGTACTCTTTTCGCCGCACAAGGATCCACGCTCCCAACAGGGTCGGCACCCAAAACAGGGCGTTCAGCAGCCCCAAGGAATGATTCGGCTGCGCGATCAACAGTCGCGACAACTCGGAGCCCGTTAGCAGGAAGTTCTCCAGCGGTCGGCTCAGCCAGTCGGCCGCGCTGCGCGACGCCATCGACGACGAGGCCGAATCGAGATAGCTCGGCAACACGTAGGGGGCGTGGGCGCGAAGGCAGTAAACATAGAAGCCGCCCAAGGTTATCGCAACGCCGGCGGCCAAAAGGCCGGCGGCGATCCAGACGCGTTTCCGGGAGACTTGCCGAGGTTGAATCACCAGACCCAATGCGGCTCCGAAAGCCAACGGCACTCCGGCAACGCGGACCCAGCAGCTTGCGATCAGCGCCGCCACGCCGAGTACCAGCCACGCGCTTCCGCCTTCGCCGCGCAGACCGCGCACGCAGCAGAACAATCCGAGCCAGGTCGCCAGCAGGTAGGGTGCGTCGCTCAGTAGCGAGGTACTGACCCACAACAACGTGTAGCCGAGTGCCACCGCGACCGAAACGGCCACGGCCAGCCTTCGGTCGGCCATCTCGCGCAGCCAGCGGTAGCAGAAGGCGATGGCCGCCAACGCGATCAGGGTTTGGGCCAGATTCAAGGCCAAGCTGCTTCCCATGCCAAGTCGCGTGAGCGTGGCCAGCAGCAGCGGGTATCCCGGCGGCACGTGGACATGGGGATAGCCCCAGAGCGTGTAGCCCTCGCCCTGGACGAGATTCTCGCCGAGCATCAGGTACAGTGCGCTGTCGGGCGTGAGGTTCCAGGCCGCGCGGACGCTCAATAGGTACAAAACCGCCACCCCGACCGCCGCAACCCACGACCACGGACGGGCAGCGGTCGTCAGCCGTGGCACGGTGATCCGTGGCACGGCCAACGCGCGGCCCGCCTGATTCGGGTGTGAATCGATGGTGGCCATGTCGGTCTTCCTTGACTGCACTTCAACAATCGTGGTGTACGATCAGACGGAGGCGGCTCAATGAGTGTCGCGCCCCGCTCGCCGAAAAGTCGCGGTCACCTGCTCTTCCCGCGGTCGGCAGCCACGAGAAACCGCGTGTAGTAACGAATCTCCTCCAGGCAGGCCCGCTGTCGATTCATCATGTCGCCCAACAGGCCCATGAAGAGCGATGCCATGGCGCAACCACCAAGCGCGGCGCCGGAAAACCCGGCCCATTTGTGCGGCGCGAATGCTCCGGTCCTGAAGTAGTGCCACAGGAAGAACGTCAGCAACGGGACACCGACCGCGAGACAGATCGCGGCGATCCGCCCGAAGAACTTCATCGGGTAGTGGTCTCGGTAAAACCGGAATACGGTTCTCAGCGTTTGATAGGCGTATCGAAACAGATTGCTCGCGACGCGGCTCTTGCCAAACTCGCGTTGACCGCGCACCGCGATCGGCACCTCCACGATCTTCATGCGTTTGCAGGAAAGGTGAAGGAAAACTTCGTGCGTGTAGGTAAACGGTTCCATCAGGCTCAAGTTGAGCGCGGCTTCGCGATTGTAGGCACGCATCCCGCAACTGACGTCCGCGAATTTCGCGCCGGTTAGCCAACTGATCAGTCGACTCACCTGTTTATTGCCCCAACGTTTCAGCCGGGGCATCTCGGGCTCCAGCGCCGGGTCCTTAAATCGGGAGGCCGTGGCAAAGTCGGCTTCGCCGGAAAGGATCGGCGCGACGAGTTTGTGGATATCCTCGGGATTGAACTGCCCGTCGCCGTCGATGTTCACGACCAGATCGGCACCCAACTCGAACGCTTTGCGCAAGCCGCTCTGAAACGCGGTCCCCACGCCGCTGGGACGCGAGTGACGCACCACCGTCGCGCCCTCGGCCGTCGCCAGTTGACCCGTCCCATCGCTGGACCCGTCGTCGACCACCACGACCTTGATTTGATGGATGCCGCCGATCTCGCGCGGAATACGCCGAACGACATCGGCAATCGTCCGACTCTCGTTCAGTGCCGGCACAATCACCACCAAGGACTGCTCATCCTGTCGATGCACCCGAAGAGGGGTAGGCGTTCCACCCGGAGACGGGTTGGCCGACGATGGTCGGGGCTCTGGCTGCGCGAAGGGTAGCGGGACTGTCGACACGTATCTACCTCATCCTTTGCGGGAATGGGGGGATCGAGCCTGGAGCAGATCTCCAGACGGTTGCGTCTCCCCTATCGTCCATGAAATCCAGCAAATCCAGCGGAAACTACCTCATCACTAAGCCTTCACTTGGTGCCACAACTCGGGAGAATGGCGGTGGCTGCTCCGCTGCGGAGCTTTCGCATGAGAACTTGGTTCTTTGGTCAAAAACCAGAGACCTGGGCTTCTCTATGTACCCCCCAAAGTAAGTAACTAAGTTTCGCGAACCAGCGCATACGGCTGCAAAATGACCGCAGATCAGGGTTTCGGCCAATTCGCGCCGACAAGATGTCAAAAAGGTCGCGGCAAGGGAAGGCCAATTCCTGCAAGAAACCAAGGGGGTGGGCTATCGGACCCGCTCGAAGAATGAATTACGGTAGCACCGTCTCGCCATCGCCGGATTCCGCAGTCGCGATTTGGCTTGGAAATCTGATCCGTTTGCAGGCGACGGGCCTTTCATGGCTCTTTGGTCCACCCATTCCGGCCAGTTAGCCCAAATAACCCATACTTGCACGCGATATCCTATGCCTCGAATAGAACCATGATCACCACACCATCGACCGATCAAAGGTCGACAACGGAAGCACCCGTAGTTGCCAGCCTTTCATCATGCCGGTATCTACGCCGGGCGACGATTGAACAGGCCGGACGGTCCCGTGAGCTGTTTGACTTCGGATGCCGCATCGGCGATAGTTGGGGCAACCCCGATGCCAAGCAGTTTGCCTAAGCCAGGAAACAGAAATGAAGAGATTGAAGCGACTTGCCTACCATATTCCGTTCGCTCAGTGGCTTTACGGAAAATGCACGGCTATTCTCTTTCCGGGGTCACGCCGGTACTGGGAGGGCCGCTACGGGAGAGGCGGAAACTCCGGTGACGGTTCCTACGGTAAATTCGCGGAGTTCAAGGCGGAAGTTGTCAACTCGTTTGTTCGGGATAATCACGTAAAGTCGGTCATCGAGTACGGCTGTGGAGATGGCAATCAACTGTCCATGGCACAGTATCCATCTTACATCGGTCTCGACGTATCCAAGACGGCAATTCAGATATGCACGGACCGCTTCAAAGATGATCCAACCAAGAGCTTTTTCCTCTACGACCCGGACGTGTCCGGGGACAAGACCGGTGCGTTGGCGGCGGACTTGGCATTGTCGCTGGACGTGATCTATCATTTGGTTGAAGATCGGGTTTACGATCTTTACATGACCCATCTGTTCAACGCCGCCAGGCGATTCGTCGTGGTCTATTCATCCAATCAAGATAGCGGCAAGACAGCCGCCCACGTGCGCCACCGATGCTTCCGCGACTGGGTGTCGGAACGGGCAACTGGATGGACGCTGCGCCAGAAGATCGACAACGAGTTTCCATTTAGCCCCGAACAACCAGAAGGCACGTCCTCTGCCGACTTCTACATTTTTGAGAAGGCCGACGCTGACGCTTGCGGTGACGGTATTCGAGGAAATGAATAGGCTGCCACACCTACCACGGCACTGCTTTGGGGTCAATTGCCAACAGCCCAAATCCAGCCCTTGCTCGAGACGACGTAGAGGGTACCGTTGGCCGCCACCGGGGTGGAATGGATCGGCGCACCCAGGTAGACGCGATCGAGTAGCCGCTCCTCTTTGCCGGCCGCCAGGACATACAGCCCCTTCTGCGTAGGCATGTAGACCTTTCCGTCCGCCACCAAGGTCGAGCCCAACAGGTGGTCGGAGTTGGTTTCGTGAATCCAGTATCCGTGTCCCGTTTCGGCATCGACACAATGCAGACGTCCCGCCACGTCGGCAACGTAGACAAGCCCGTCGGCGATGGACACCGTTGAGCTGGTCCGGTCGAGCCCCTGATAAGTCCAGATCCGTCCGGTGCCGGTGATGTCACCCGTCTTCGTGGCATCGATGCACTGCAGCGCGCCGCGTCCCCGGCCCATCGAAGAATCGCGGCCGATCGCCACGTAGATGCGGTTCTTGTAGAGGACCGGCGTGCCGATGATCTCGCTCGTGCCGACAAACGTCCCGTCGTTCTCGTTCAGTGTGCCACCCCAGCGAGTGTCGCCCCGATAGTAGTGTACGATCGGGGGCATATCGCCGAACACCTTATACTCCGCCGGGTTGCAGTCAAAGAACCACACGGTCTTCAGTCTCTCCGGTTGCCGCGGTGCCGCCGCCAGCGACTCGAAGGCATAGCATCGCCCGTCGCCGCCACCGTAAAATATCAAGCCCCGGTCGCCAACCACGCCGGCGGAGAACGAGGACCACTGCCCTTTGAGCAAATTTTCGGCGATCGGCGTGTCATCCGTGGCCACCAACCGCCCGGTTTCCTTCTCGAAGACAGCCACGTTCGGACAGTCCGGTGAGACGGTCCGGTAGACGTCCGGGTCGTCGACAATGATGCGTCCTCTCTTGGAACCGGCCTCATTGGTGTAGACGAACATCTTATGTCGCCTCTCTCCCAACGGATCGATGCCGTTGGACGTGGGCACGTAAAGCAGACTGCCGTCGATGACACACGATCCGCAATGGACGTCCGCGGGTTCGGTTTTGAACCGGTCCTTCATGTCAAACGTCCACAAGACCCGGGCCTTTCGGTTTTCGGGGCCGTCCGGTTCTCCATGGACATCCAGACACATCACCACGCACCCCTGATTGACCACGTACAGACGGTCCCCCTGGACCACGGGCGATGAGCAGATTCCGAAGTGGTGTACCGCGGGGCCACCCTGCCATTTCCAGAGGAGCTTCCCCGTCTTCTCGTCCATACAAGCGATGATTCCGCCGGGGTTTTCATAACCGCAAAGAAAGACCTTGCCGCCGGCGATCACGGGCGTGGAGTAAGTGCTCTGACAGGCCTTGCGCGCCCACCGCACGTTCGTGGCGGTCTCCATCTTGATGGTGCCGGTCTTTGTATCCTTCGCCCCGGGCACAAAAGACTCGGGCAAAGCCTTCTCGTCGGCCGCCATATTCTTGCCGCTGGTTCCACCCCATTGCGGCCAATCCGCGGCGATTGCCTCGGGCGAGAGGAGTAGCACGGCGACGGCAATCATGCCCCACGTCCGGCACCGCATGAACCGTGGTGATTCCCACGCGGCCATGGCGACCGGTCTCATCCCGAGCTGTCTCATCGCATCTCCCTTGTGCATCTGGTCTACTCAGCCAATCCCCGACAGCGTCAGTGTACTCGCGACCGGCCGGCTGTCAAAACCGTTCCCCTTCACGGCACGCGGAATCCGCCGCACCCCCCGTTGGGTGAGGCGAGGGCAATGCTGCGCTCGTCTTGCTGGAGAGGCATTCCCTGGCGGCTTCGAGTACAATCGCTGGTGTTCTGTGTTGCCTGAGTGCAGTAGTCCCACAAACTCGGAAGGACGTATCTATGGATCACACCCATCTGCTCCGCTTCGCCGCGAAGTCGTCTCTGGCTCGCACCATGCGATGGGCCGTCTCACTGGCCGCGATTCTTGCCATGGCTTGTCCAGCCGCCGCGGCCCCAGCAAGACGCCCCAACATCCTCTTCGTCTTTTGCGACGACCACGCTTACCAATCGATCAGCGCCTATCAATCGGTCAGCCCCTACGGCCTCAAGCTGAACGAAACGCCCAACATCGACCGGCTTGCCCGGGAGGGTATGCGGTTCGACAATTGTTACGTGACCAACTCGATCTGCGGCCCCTGTCGGGCGGTCATTCAGACGGGCAAGTACAGCCACTTAAACGGTTTCTACTGCAACGGAAACCGCTTCAACGGCGACCAGCAAACCTTCCCCAAGCTCCTGCAAAAGGCCGGCTACCAGACGGCTATTGTCGGCAAGTGGCACTTGGCGACCGAGCCGCAAGGCTACGACTATTCGGAAGTCCTCATCGGTCAGGGGCCGTACTACAATCCGCCGATGCTCAAGAACGGCCAGCGCACGGCACATACGGGCTATACGACCACCATCATCACCGACCTCGCCCTGGACTGGCTCAAAGATCAACGCGATCCGGACCGGCCGTTCATGCTCATGTTCCAGCACAAGGCGCCGCACCGGAACTGGCAGCCGGGTCCACAATGGCTCAACAAGTACGACGACGTAACGATTCCCGAACCGGACACGCTGTTCGACGACTACGAGGGACGTGGCACGGCGGCCAAGACGCAGGACATGTCGATCGCCAAGACGATGAACCCCAACGACCTGAAGCTGACCCCGCCGCGAAACTTCACACCCGAGCAAGCGGCGGCCTGGAACAAGGCATATGGCCCGAAGAACGAAGCCTTTGCCCAGGCCAACTTGCAGGGCAAGGACCTCGTCCGCTGGAAATACCAACGATACATGAAAGACTACCTCCGCTGTATCGCGGCGGTGGACGACAATCTCGGGCGTGTGCTGAAGTACCTGGACGATACCGGGTTGGCCGAAAACACCGTGGTCATCTACAGTTCGGATCAGGGTTTCTACCTGGGCGAACACAACTGGTTCGACAAGCGGTGGATGTACGAGGAATCGCTACGAACGCCACTGATCGTGCGTTGGCCGGGTGTCGTTAAGCCGGGAAGTACGAACAAGGACATCGTCTCGAACGTGGATTTCGCCGAGACGTTCCTGGATCTCGTCGGCGCGAAAGTTCCTGCCGACATGCAGGGCCGCAGCTTCGTGCCGATCCTGCAAGGCAACACCCCGGACGACTGGCGGAAGACGTTTTACTATCACTATTACGAGTTTCCCGGGGCGCATAGCGTGCGTCGGCACTACGGCGTGGCCGACGGGCGATACAAGCTGATCCACTTCTACCCCAATACCTCGGATGCATCGCCGATCGACGAGTGGGAGATGTACGACCTGGGATCGGACCCGAAGGAACTGAAGAGCGTCTTCGGCGATGCCAAATACGCCGACGTGCAACAGCATTTGGAGGCCGAACTAGTGCGGCTTCGGCGCGAGTTGAAGGTCCCCGACCCCGATCCGCCAGAAACGGTCCGCCGTCGCCGCCGGGTCACGCCGCCGAAGAAGAAGTGAATGCGTATCCAAATCCCGCCGGGCAAGCCGGCGGGATTTCTGTTCTGAGGCAAGC
>CAYUIQ010000042.1:42066-44103 GCA_964444795.1 uncultured Planctomycetaceae bacterium | reverse complement strand
CTCTTCCGATCTGTTGGTTGTCTCGACGCGACGGCCTCGGAGGGCCATCGTACAACGCTTAATGCTTGAAATGGCGCTTGCCGGTGAAGATCATCGGCAGGCCGTGCTTGTTGCAGGCGGCAATCACTTCGTCGTCCTTGCGGGAGCCGCCGGGTTGGATGATCGCGCCGACACCCGCGGCGGCGGCCTGTTCGATCGAGTCGGGGAAGGGGAAGAAGGCGTCGGAACCGAGCGCCGAGCCGGGGACGTGTTCGCCGGCTTTCTTCAGCGCGATTTCCGTCGAATCGACGCGGCTCATTTGCCCCGCGCCGGCACCCCAGAGTGCCTGATCCTTGCAGATCACGATCGCGTTGGACTTGACGTGCCGGACCATGGCCCAGGCAAATCGCAGGTCGGCCATCTGCCCCGGCGTGGGCTGCGCCTCGGTGACCACCTTCCACTCGTTTTCGTCGTCGTCGGTCACGTCGGCCTGTTGGACGAGGAATCCGCCTTCGATGGGACGGTGGATCCACTCGGACTGTCCGCCCTCGAGCTGCCCCACCTGCATCAGCCGCACATTGGCTTTCCACTTGGGCTTGGTGGTGAGGATTTCCAGCGCTTCGGGGGAGAAGCCCGGAGCAACGATCGCTTCGATGAACAACCCGGGCTCGGCCAACACCTCGGCCGCGGCGGCGTCGACCGTGCAATTCATTCCCAACACCGACCCGAAGGCGCTGACCGGATCGCCGGCCATCGCCTGACGCACCGACTCGCCGATCGTATCGGCCGAGGCCGCGCCGCAGGGGTTGTTGTGCTTAAGCACGACGGTCGCCGCGCCGGGTAGCGTTTGCACCATGGCCAGTGCCGCGTCGAGATCCAGCAGGTTGTTGTACGACAACTCCTTGCCGTTGAGTTGGCGTGCGGTCAACAGGCTGGCCCCCGGCGCCGATCCCGTGGTATAGACGGCCGCCCGCTGATGCGGATTCTCGCCGTAACGCAACACGGCCTTTCGCTCCAGCGCCAGCGTTTGCGCGCCGGAGAACGGGCCGTCGGCCCGGGCTCCGGCGAAATAAGCCGCAATCGCCGTATCGTATCGGGCCGTGTGGTCGAAGGCTTCGCCCGCCAGACGGCGTCGCAACTCCAGCGATGTGCCGCCATGCTCGGAAATCTCCGCCAAAATAGCCCGGTACTGTTCCCGATCGGTGGCGATGGTCGTAAAGGCGTGGTTCTTGGCCGCCGCGCGAACCATCGTCGGACCGCCGATATCGATCTTCTCGATCGCCTCTTCCATGGTCACGTCGGGGCGGGCCACGGTGGCCTCGAACGGGTAGAGGTTCACCACGACCAGTTCGAAGGTGACGATCCCGTGATCGGCCAGGGCCTTGACGTCGTCGGGATTGTCGTGTCGGCAGAGAATGCCCCCGTGGACCATCGGGTGCAACGTCTTCAGCCGGCCGTCCATCATTTCCGGAAAACCGGTGTAATCGGAAACGTCGCGCACCGCGATCCCTTCGCTTTGGAGGTGCTTGCGCGTGCCACCGGTACTGAAAATCTCGACGCCCGCGGCCACCAGACCTCGAGCGAAATCGGCCAAGCCGAGTTTGTCGCTAACGCTAATAAGAGCCCGCTTTATGGGGGGGGAAACCATGCCAACACCTTTACGTCAGGAGAAAACACTCGTCGCACAATCTGCAACTAATGGTTTAAGCCTTCCGAAGCGCGCGGTCAAGGACCCACCCGCGAGAGTGTGGAGTTTTGGGGGGATCTCAAAGAACAGGAAATCCCCGCCGTCGATAACCCTGCCCCTGGGGGAGAACTGCCCGGGTGACACGAATTCGATTCGGCAGCCGGCTCGTCAGTCTCCAAACGGATTATTGGGAACCGCGCCGCCGCCGCCCGCAGGCGGATCGCCAAACGGATTGGGTGCCGCACCACCGGGTTGACCCGCGGGCGGATCGCCAAACGGATTGGGTGCCGCACCACCGGGTTGACCAGCGGGCGGGTTGTCGAACGGGCCGGGTGCCGCACCACCGGGTTGACCAGCGGGCGGATTGTCGA
>CAYUIQ010000042.1:0-41966 GCA_964444795.1 uncultured Planctomycetaceae bacterium | reverse complement strand
CGAACGGGCCGGGTGCCGCACCACCGGGTTGACCAGCGGGCGGATTGTCGAACGGATTGGGCGCTACGCCACCGGGTTGGCCGGCGGGCGGTTTGTCGAACGGATTGGGTGCCGCGCCACCGGGTTGACCCGCGGGCAGACCGGGTTGTTTCGGGCCGTCCTCACCACCACCGGCAGGTGCTTCGCCGGGTCCGACTTGCTGCACTTCCGGAGGCGGAGCGTTTTCGTCGTGGTTTGCGTTATGGCGAATCGGTTCGGTCAGTTCGACTTCGTGCAGACACTGCACCAAACCAGTCCGAGTGGCCAGAAGGATTCGATCGTTGGCCGTATTCATATACTTCACCGGCAGGAGATCCGCTTCCATGGTCGCCATGCGGCCGCCCGTCTTGATGTCGAGCACCAGCAGCCGGCCGAGTTTGTCGGTGCCGTAGACGCGGTCCTTGCTGGCGGCGATGAATTGCGTGACTTGCGGAGTCCACCAAACTTCTTGGCCGTCGGAGAGGTTCAGACAGTACATCCCGCCGAGTTGTGTCGTGGCAAACACGTAAGGATCGACCACCACGGCCGGCTCCACCAGTGGATCGCCCGTGGCAAAACGCCACTCGACCTCGCCCGTATCCTCGTATACGGAGTAAACGTATCCGTCGATCGAGGTGACGAAGACACGTGCCTCGTCGCCCTGAACATGGGGATTCGGTGCCAGAAACACCGGCCGCGAGGCGATCTCCGCGTAGGTCGCCATCCGGTAAACCGTGGCAATCTGATCCTTGGATCGGGCGTTGATCGAACCGACGAACAGGAATCCGCGATCGGTGGGCCAGGCCAGATGCTCTTCTTTGGCAGTGCTGCTGGCAACCACCGGCTGGGCATAGATGTGGCCGTCGCTCTGGAGGCTCAGCGGCGCGGCCGTTCCGGGACGCACACCGACGTTCTCTTGCCGAAAGGCCTCGGCGGCCGCCGTCTCCGCGGCAGTCAACTCCTTTTCCTCATCGAGCATCCCCAACTCTTCCGCGGGATTCGTCTTCGCCTCGAGACGGTACGCGAGCATCTTCCCGTTGATGGTGCCGACGTAAGCCCACTGGGAGGAGAGCGTCGGGGCGGCCACCGCGGAGCCGTCCACCTGGCGCTCCAGGAGAGTTCGGCCCGTGTAACGGTTGACGACATAAAGCGTCGATCCGTTGACCACGCCCAGCAGATCGCCGAACGCATCGAGCCCGGTACTGGGGTGATCGGGCTGGCCCACCTGCCGTACCCATCGGGTGCCGCCGGTCTGGGCGTCCAGGGCGTGGATCATGCCGCGATCCGACTGCACGTAAACCGTCCCCTCGTAGAGCAAGACCTGACTCAGCTTCGACCGGGTGCGATCGAGTTGAACCTGCGTGGACCACGCCCGGGTCAAGCCATACTGCAACGCGGACGACCGCGAGATGATCGGACTGGTGGATCGGGCAGCCAGCGCCGAAGCCGAAAAAGCGGCGACGGAAACGGCGGCAAGAACCAGCGCAACGGTGCGTTGTCTCATCGGTAGACCTCGAATCGGTTCCAGACACGAATTGCTCGACCCGGCCTTGGACACAAGACCGGGGCTCCATACTCCCATACTAATCGAAAGAGCAAGAAAAGACACGCCAAAAATAGAGGTAGATCATTTCGCGTGCCCGTCCTCCGGGGGGTATGGAATACGTCTGCATAGTGCCACCGCTTGCTTTCAAGCAGTGCCTTTCGGCGGCTTGGATGTGGTTCTTCGCTGTTGGCCGGGATCCCTGCCCTCACGTTGACACCGCCGGTGTCTTACTCTTCCGGTCTGCCCTTGTTGAGCTTCCTGTCCTTCAGCCAATCCTCGGCCATTTCTTTCCAGCGTCGTGCGGCCTCCTCGTGGCCCTCTCGCTCGGCAATCCTGGCCGGGTAGAGACAGCGCACGGCGTCGACGGCGGAGGTGGCTTGGGGGCTGTCGTGCATGGCGGGACCTTTGGATGCCGTTCTCTTGCGGCGGTCTCTTCTTCGGTCGAACCCGCGGCCGGGATACCCGCCCCTGCATCCCGGCCGGTGGATTCGATGGCCCGAGTTTGCGAGTCAGTAGGGTGCGTCGCGACGCACCTTGAATCGGATTCAATGGCCCAACGTGGTGCGTCTAGACGCATCCTACGCCCTTACACCAGCATCAGAGCCAGGTCGTCGACGAGGCTTTCGGTCAAGGGGTCGGTCTCGTCGTCGTCCGTCGGATCGAGGTCGAACATGGAAAGCAGGGCCAGGTCCACGGCGGCCGAAGGCGACGCCATAAGCTGCTCGCTCGGCTTGGGATCGACGATCAGCGTCCACTCGATCAACGAGCCGCGTTGACGGTTCTTCTCATTGTCGGTCACCTGGAGCGTCCAGGTTCCGTCGAGGGCTAAGTCCGCCCCGCCCGCGACATCGTATTCATACTCGCCCGACAAGATCGGACCGCTGATGTTCAGCGTGAGTCCGGTCGGGCTTACGAGTTGGGCGGTCAAATCGGTATCTAACGCATGCGTTAGATTGATTCGGACCATAAGCGTATCGACCGTCGCTTCAGTCCCCGAAACCTCGATGGATGAGGAAACAGTCTTCAGATCGCCGATATTGATCGGCAGGGCGGTGCTCGTGAACTCCATTGTCGATGGGATCGCATTGACTTCGACGTTGACGTGGCCAATTGCCTCTCCGCCGTACCCGTCGGAAATCGTATAGGTGAACGTATCCGGTCCGATGAAGCCGACGCTTGGGGTGTACGTAACGGTCTCGTTGCCGTCGTCTACGACGACCGTACCACCGCTTCCATCCGTGATCGAAATGACCGAAATGTCATCCCCGTCCGGATCGGAATCGTTCGCCAGCACGTCGATTACGACCGCTGTGCCGACCGTTGTCGAAGCCGTGTCGTCCGTGGCTACGGGCAGATCGGCCACTGGAGCAACGGTAACGGTCACCGTCCCCGTGTCGGTCCCGCCGTTGCCGTCGCTAATGGTGTAGGTGAAGGTGTCCGTGCCGTTGAAGTCGGCGTCGGGCGTGTAGGTGACCGTCCCGTCGCCGTTGTCAAGCAGCGCGCCGTGACCCGGCGAGCCAAACGATTGGATCGTGATGGAGTCCTCGTCGCCATCGCTGTCGTTGGCCAGAAGGTCGGCCGTGGCAATCGTGACCGGGGTGTCCTCGGGCGTGCCGACCAGATCATCCCCTGCGACCGGCGGCGTGTTGGTCGAATCGCCGGCCAGTAGCTTGACCAGCACCATGTCATAGGTCGGATTGCCACTCTCGTCGAGCGAACTGGACAAAACATCGCCCGTTAGGAACTCTTGATTCAAGCCCTTTAGCCAACCGGCCATGAACAGGTTATCATCCAAATCGAGCGTTAAGATGTCCGCACCGTTGGAGCCTTCGGTGCCGATTCGTGTGATATCTTCGAATTCTCCGGTGGTCGCGTTCATAGTTGCCCAAAATCCATTGGAAGGGCCAGTTGTAGCGGGCAAGGGGATGGAGCCAAACGTAGACTCCCTAATAGTCACTAGTCCTCCGAGATGCAGTTGACCGGTGCTATCAAATTCAAGACTTCCTCCGATACCGAAGTCGTCAGCACCATCTCCTCCGAACGGTACCGCCCAGTCGAAGTCGCCCGTGGCGGCACTCATCTTTGTTACGACTCCATATTGCCTGACATCGTTGGCCGGTAGATCGATCGTAATGTCGCCGAAGTCGGCGGGGTTACTCTTTACTCTTGGTCCGATGGATCCCGTGACGTACACACTACCACTGTCCACTATGATCTCGTTTCCGTTGTCGCCCCACTCTGGTGCATGATTGCTGTCTCCCCCGGCGCGCTTGACCCACGCAAAGCTGCCGTCGGTGGAATCGAGCTTGCTTATGAAAATATCTGATGCTCCCACTGTGCCCAAGCCTTTGTCACTTATGTGGCCGGTCACGTAGACATCACCACTCAGATCATCGATGGCGATACGATTACCGGCGTTGGATGTCCTACGCGAGCCTTTTTGTTGGACCCAATAGAGCAACCCCTCCGAGTTGGCTTTGGCAATGTAGATGTCGTCATAGCCGGCACTCGTTAGCGTGATCGGATCACCGCTCACCGTATCTTCGGTGGTAATGGTGCCGGAGAACGATCCTGTGGTATAGATATCGCCGGTTGCGGAATCCACTGCGATGTCGTTTAATCCGAGACTGCTGTTATCATAGTCCGACCATACTGGCGTGCCATCAGATCCATTGACTTTCCAAATATCGCCGCCCGTGGAAGTTACATAGATACTCCCTCCCACTTCGTCCAAGGCGATGGAGGTGTAGAGGCCGTATGGTTCTGAGGAGGGTCCGAGACTACTTACCCAATCAAGTGTCCCGTCTGGGGTGTATTTGGCGGCGAACATTTCAAAGCCGCCGCTGGTAGCGGTCAGAGTATCGCCTGGAATCTCAACACCGGGAGCAAAATCGGCTGTCTCCGTAAACGCACCCGACACATAAACGTTACCTTCAAGATCCGTGACCAGATCGTCTGCCGCCGTTTCGGGACCATCGGCGGTGGTAACCCAGCCGGCCACCGACAACAGCTCGCGCCGTTCCAGGCATTCCAGCCCCGTGCGGCGAAAACCGCGCCCTCGGCGTGCGCCGTCGCGGTGGGGGTTCCGCGTGCGAAATGCGGTGGAAATCCGCTTCAGGCCGTCAAACAGTTTGCTGCGTAACATGTTCAAGTTCTCCCAAAACAGGTGTGGATGGCGGTTAGTAGCTAGTGGATGGTAGTTGGTGAGGAACTGTCGGCTTTCCGCTTTTCCCTTAACTTCACCGTTCGCTCGCCCGTGTCTTGGCAGTCGCCCGCCTGCGTGTGCGACGGGCGGACGTTCTGGCTGCTCGGCAGGTTCCTGTCGAGCCACTCCGTGGCCTTCGCATACCAACGCTGGGCGGCCTGGCAACGGCCCGCTCGTTCGGCGACGCGGGCCAGATAGAGACACCGCACGGCATCGACGGCAGAACAAACCTCCGGGTTACTGCTCATCATTGCTCCTCGATGCCTAATACCTCGGCCGCTTCGGCGCGGAATTGGCTTGTCGGGAGGGCCGCGCCGGGCAACTCGTTCTCGGCCATCCAGGCGGCGGCCTGCTGGTAAACCGCGTGTGCCTGCTCCTTGTGGCCAAGTTTCCAGTGCGCCATGGCCAAGAAGAATCCGTTTCGCGCTTTGCGCGGGTAGTCGAGTTCGGACGCCTTTTCAAGGGCCTCCACCGCCCCCTGGTAGTCCCCGCCACGGTAGTGGGCCTGTCCAAGCACACTCCATGCACCGGCGTCCTGCGCGAACGCCTTGACCGCCTCTTTGGCCAACTCCAACGCCCGTGCCGTATCGCGGAACTGAGGATCGGGGCAATTCAGCAGACACAACGCCAGATTGTGCCTCCAATTGGGTGAATCCGGCTCCAACTCCAGGGCTTTGCGCCAGTCCGCCAGCGCCTGCTCGTACTGTTTCTGCACGCAGTAAAGGGTCGCGCGCATGTTGTACGCACCGGCATAGTCCGGGGCCAATTTCAGTGCCTCGTTGTAGTCGGCCAGGGCCATGTCGTATTTCTTCTGGTCGCAGTAGACCAATGCTCGGCCGATGTACGCAAGGACATGATAGTCCGGGTCCAATTCCAGTACCTTGTTGTAGTCCGCCAGAGCCAGGTCGTACTGTTTCAATTGGTGGTAGCACAGGCCGCGGCTCAAACGGGCGTCCGGATAGCCCGGGTCCAATTTCAGTGCCATGCTAAAGTCCACCAGAGCCAGGTCGTATTCTTCCTGATCGCCGTAAACGACGCCGCGGCTGTTGTACGCAGGGGCAAGGTTCGCGTCCAACTCCAGCGCCTTATTGCAGTCCGCCAGGGCCAGATCGAATTCTTTCTGCCTGCGGTAAAGGCCACTGCGGTTGCAGTACACATGAGCGAGGTCCGGATCCAGTGCCAGTGCTTTGTTGAAATCCGCCAGGGCCAGATCGTGTTTGTTCAGGTCGAGGTAAAGGGCGCCGCGGTCGCTGTACGTAAAGGCATCGTCCGGCTCCAGTTCCAGCGCCTTGTTGAGATCCGCCAGGGCCAGGTCGTATCTCCTCTGATCGTGGTAAACTTGCCCGCGGTTGATGTACGCAAGGGCGAATTGCGCGTCCAACTCCAGCGCCTTGTTGCAGTCCGCCAGGGCCAGGTCGTATTTTTTCTGCTCGCGGTAAACGATGCTGCGGTAGCTGTAGACACCGGCATCGTCCGGCTCCAGTTCCAGCGCCTTGTTGCAGTCCGCCAGGGCTAGTTCGTATTTTTTCTGGTTGCGATAAACCGCGCTGCGGTTGTTGTAGCACACCGGATTGCGCGGATCCAACTCGATTGCCTTGTTGTAGTCCGCCAGGGCTAGGTCGTATTCTCTCTGCCGATAGTGGATGCCGCCCCGGTTGTTGTAGGCACTAGCTTCGTCCGGCTCCAACTCCAGCATCTTGCTGTAGTCGCTAATCGCCTCGTCAAAGCGCCCCATTTTCTCGTTTAGGTCAGCTCGAATACGGTACGTGGCGGCGTGATCGGGAAAGGCTGTAAGGGCTCGATCGAGAATCGTCAACGCCTCCTCGTATTGTTCTTGATTCGTGAGGAGCTTGCCTCGCTCCACGATGGTTTCGCGAACGCGGTCGGACGCCTCCGAAATCGTCGTCTCGACGTCGTACAACGCCGTCCATAGCTCCAGAGCCGCCTCGCGCGCTTGTTTTGCCTCTTCCTCGTTACCGAGAGCCTGTTGCATGTCACTCACTCGAAAGTACGCCTTGCCGATCTCCCAGCGTGCATTCGGGTCGTCGCGATTCTGTTCGGCAAACGTCTGGTAGAAGGCCGTAGCTTTCTCAAGGAACGGGAAATCTTCGGGCGAAGGCGCCGTTACCCCCGCGGGCTCGGGCTGCTCTTGGCCCGCGGCTACCGCACGATCGCCTACACTGGCGTCTCTCGGAGGATAGGCTCGCAAGAAGGCGTCTGCCGACTCCTGGTTCACCAGCGGACGGAACTCCCAGCTTAACACGTCGTGGGTTTGATAGTTGGACCCGGTTCCGGCGGTGAAGCCGACCCACGCGCGGCCTTGGTCTAGTTCCAGAATCGCGGCAAGCTCGACGGACACGGTCAACGCCGGCTCGGCAGAATCGTCGAGGAAGATTGCCAGCGTGCCGGGCACGTAGCGGATGGTCGCGCTATGCGTCTTTCCATCATCAAGTTCAAAAGGCAGCGCCGCCGTGCCCAAAGAGTATGCGTGGTCAATACGACTGGTCCCGGTACCGTCCGTCTGAACACTGATGTGATCGCCGACCGGATCGTAGGAATGATGATACGTGTCGAACTCGATCGCCAGACTGTTGGGCATGTCGTATCCCAGCACGTCGCCGCCATGGGAAAGCTCGTGATTCTGGATGACAAACGCGAATCCGTCGGCGCCTCCGCTCAGCGCGAATTGAAACACGGTCTCAAACCCGAAGGCGACGGTTTGCTTCTCCTGGATCCAGCACGCGCCTCGCTTGTTTTGCTCGGCCGGCGTCAGGCGCAGCCGGTTATCCACAACCGAAGTCTCTGCCAGTAATTCCAGGCCAGTGGTTTCGGTGAACGTCGCAAACTCAATGGGCGCTCCTGCGTTCACTTCGGCCGCAGGCCTTGCGATCGATCGTGCTTCTTTCGCTCGGCGTCGGTAGTCTTCGGCCCGGTCATCATGGCCCGCCGAAACGAGCAGGTCCGCCAATTGGCCGTGGGTCGTCGCCAAGTCCGTCCGGTATTCGGGTACGGCGGGAAAAGTGTCGGCGAGCTGCTCTTGAAGGCGGACCGCCTGTTCGTAGGTCTGCTTGGCCTCGGGTGTCCGGCCGGCACTTTCGAGCAGGCAAGCCAAGCCGAAGGCGGCGGCCGCAAGAGCCCGGCGGTATCCGACGACTTGCGGCGACTGCTCGACGAGCGCCTTCCTGAGCGCCAGCACGTTGCCGTAGACCTCTTCGACCAACGGCCGAGACTCCGGTGCGGCCCGGTTGGCGTCGGCGAAACGCTCGTAGAACTTCAGCGTGCTGTGCAACAGCGCCTCATCCTCGTTCTTCGGTTGCACTCCCCTGGGCCCCCTTCTCTGCATCACTCGAAGGTAGACTTCGTCCAATGCCTCCAGCGCCAGCCGCAGGTTGGCTTCGGCCCGTTGACGTTGCTGTTCGGCTCGTTGCCGTTGCTGTTGGGCCTCGATCCGCTGTTTCCTTTCCCGCTCGGCGGCTTCCTCGGCCACCTGCTTCTGGCTAACAGCAAGTTGCTCCTGCTGCTTGGCCGCCGCTTCGGCATGGGTCGCGCGAATGGCTTGCCCGGTAGCGATACCGGCGCCGACGACAAGGGCCATGATCACCGCGGTAACAGCCGCTGCTGCCGTTTTGTGCCGCCGCATGAATTTGCGGGTGCGGTACGTCATTGACGGGGGACACGCTTCGATCGGTTCGTCGTCGAGGTGTCGCTCGATGTCCGCCGCCAATCCGTTGGCCGTTTCGTAGCGGCGGTTGCGGTCCTTCTCCAGGGCCTTCATCACGATCCAGTCGAGATCGCCGCGCAGCGTGTGCGTCAGCTTGCGGGGATCGATGCCCCGTTGTTCGGAGATCGTTGAAAGTGATGCCGCCTCGATCGTGCTCAAACGGTCGCTCGGCCGTGGCGGCTCCTCTTCGCGGATGATCCGCCGGATCTCGTCGAAGCCCGCCTCGCGCAAGGTGGCTCGGTCGAAGGGCGTGCTGCCAGTCAACAGTTCATAGAGGAGCACGCCGAGGGAGTAGACGTCGCTGCGGGTGTCGACATCCAGGGCCGAAAGCTCGGCCTGCTCGGGGCTCATGTAAAGCGGCGTGCCGATCATTTCGGTCAACTGGGTGTAGACCGAGTGCTCGGTCAACTGCTGGCCGGTCGCCTTGGCTACGCCGAAGTCGATCACCTTGGGTATCGGTGTGCCGTCGTGCAGCGTGACCATCACGTTGGTGGGCTTGATGTCCCGGTGGATGACCCCCTTCTGATGCGCGTGCTGCACCGCCTGGCAGACCTTCGAGAAGAGTTCCAAACGTCCGTCGGTGGTCAGTTTCGCCTTATCGCAGAAGTCGGTGATCGGCATCCCCCGGACCAGCTCCATGACGAAGTACGGCCGGCCCGATTCGGTCGCTCCGGCGTCGAGCACCCGGGCGATGTTCGGGTGGTCCATCAGGGCCAAGGCCTGTCGCTCGGCCTCGAAGCGCGCGATCACCTGGCGGGTGTCCATGCCCGGCTTGATGATCTTCAGGGCCACCCTGCGCCGCACGGGGTCGGTCTGCTCGGCCACGTAGACCACGCCCATCCCCCCCTCGCCGATCTGTTCCTTCAGCTTGTAACGGCCGACGACCGTGCCGGGTTGCTCGGTGATGGGCTGGTCGAGGGTGGGGGCCGGGATGCCGGCCGCCGGTTCATCCAGAAACGTGCCAGGGTCGGCGTGCGCGCGCAGCAAGGCTCGAACGCGGTTGCTCAACTCGACATCACCTTCGCAAGCACTCGCGATCCGTTCATCCCACTCGTCGGGGGGAACTTTTCCGACGAGATCGACGAAGATGTCTTTGGCTTTCTGGGGCTGAGAACTCATTGCAGGCACCGTGTGTTTTGATGGCTCCGATTAGCAATGCGCCATTTCGGGCCAATTTGTCCGGGAAAATTGGCAGACATCGAGAAGTCTCACCAACGTCTAGTCTCGGCCCTCGACCTCACAGCGAAGCCATGCTCTGGCATAAGACCATTGTTCGTAAGCACTTGTGCGAGAAATGCCAAGCAGACGCGCCGCGTCCGGGACGGAAAACCCGGCGAAGAACCGGAGCTTCACCAAGTCGGCGGCTTGGGAGTCCTCTCGGGCTAACTTTTCGAGCGATTCGTCGACCGCGAGAACCCTCTCATCCGGCGCCGCGACAGCCAGGTCCGCCTCGCCTAACTCGACTCGCTGGAGGTCTCCACCCCGTTTCGTCCGGTTCTTCCGGCGGACGTTTTCAACCAGAATCCGCCGCATCGACTCAGCCGCGGCGGCAAAGAAGTGGCCCCGCGAATCCCAGTGCTGAGCCTTGTCCACATCCACCAGCCGCAAATACGCCTCGTGGACGAGTGCCGTGGCCTGCAACGTTTGCCCCGGCTTCTCCTGAGCCATCTTGGCAGCCGCCAGCTTCCGCAGTTCCTCATAAACCAGCGGCAGAAGCTGCTCGGCGGCCTGGGCATCGCCGTCTTCGATGGCGGAGAGGATTCGAGTGACGTCGCTCATGGCGTATCCCTGCTTCCGAGGGGCGTGTCGGAACCATCATACACCGATGCCCAGAGATTCACAATTCGCCCAGCCAGCGGCGCAACCCAAGAAAGGACAGCCATAATCTCACATCCATAATCCGGCTGTCCGGCACGCCCGCCACGCATCGGCCAGATGAGCCAAAAATTTGACCGTTACGGTTGACTTTGACGCCTTAAACTGTTAAAAAATTAGCTTGTACGAGCGGCCGACGACGACGCGAAAATCAAATAGGGAGAAACCTCATGACCGGCCTACTGCTTCTTCGGCTGATCCCGATCGTCGGCCTCGCCGGCGCCCTGCCCCCGGCGACCGACGCCGAACCTTCCGACGAACTTGCCCGATTGCAGGTGATCGAGGTGGTCGAGGAATTGGGCGGCCGCGTACAGGCCGACGACCAAGGAAACCTGGTCTTGGTCCACCTCGAACACCGCCCCGTGAAGGAGTCGACGTTTCGCGCGATGTCGGCGCGGATCACCTTGCAGCGGCTCTATCTGGCCGGCTCGCGCACCACCGACGCCCATCTGGATCTATTGGGTGAACTTCCCAATCTGCGGCGCCTGTCGCTCTGGGGCACCGCGATCACCGGCGAAGGGCTCCGGCACGTCGGCCGATGGAAGAACATCGAGGTCCTCGACATCCACGACACGGCCGTCACCGACGCCGGAATGGCGCATCTGGCCAAATTGAAAGAACTTAAAGTCCTCGACCTGTCCGGGACGCGTATCTCCGACGAAGGGCTAAAACACCTAAGCGGGCTTACCCACTTGCGGATCCTCAACCTCAGCCGTACGAAGATCGCCGGTCCCGGACTTGCCCACCTCAAGGACATGGGGCAACTGGAATCCCTTGATCTTCGCTCGACGCCGCTCGATGATGCCGGCTTGACGCACGTGACCGGCCTGGCCGAGGACACGCTGGTTGCGTTTTCCAGCACGCGCATTACCCTGGCCGGGCTGGCACGGAGTTGGGCCGGCAATGCCTCGACGGTGTGTCTGTCGGAACGATTGTCCTCCGCCGATAAATTCAGCCATTGCCGCCACCTCCGCTTTGCCGCGGTGACCGACGACGCGATGGCCCAACTCAAACTCTTCGGCGATCTTCGCCGCCTGTCGATCCGCGTGGAGTCGACACGTACGGGAAACGTCACCGATCGCGGCATCGCTCATCTGGCGTCGCTGGCGCAGTTGCAGCGTCTGAGTCTGCATAGCACCCAATTGACCGACAACGGCATGGCGGCGATCTCCGGCATGACGGCGCTGGAGAAGTTGGACCTCGGCGCCCAGGGAGTCACCGGCGCCGGAATGGAGCATCTCACCGGGTTGCCAAATCTGACGGACCTTACGTTGACCGGCGTGCAACTCGACGACGCTTCGCTGGAAGTCTTGCGTTCCTTGCCCCGGCTGAAAAACTTGACGCTGATGAAGGCGCCGCTCACCGATGCCGGATTGGCCGGCCTGGGCCAACTCACCGGCCTGGAGAAACTCGTCTTGGCCGGAAGCCGGGTTTCCAACGCCGGGCTGGTCCATCTGAAGAAGCTGAGCGGACTTCGCCATCTCGATCTAAGCCGCACGGCGGTCACCGGCGCGGGCTTGGTTCATCTGCACGGGATGAGCGGCCTGCGCGAACTCCGCCTCGGGGGGATCGCGGTCGTCGGCCCGGCCATCGAGGCGTTGCACGCGACGATCCCCCAATGCCGCATCGAAGACCCCTGGTGCGGCGGCTGCATGACCTGGGAACCGAAGGAGTGAGAGAGGCTGCAACTTCTTTTCCTCTTTCATCCGCGGAACCGCCAGAATCCGCACGATCGTTACCCGCGGCCGCGCGGATCGTTTCCCCCCGCATGTCGAGTAGTCCGGAAATCCGGTTCTTGCGGGGGTTTGGTTTGACTACGTGGTTTTTCTGACCTACGTTTCCTTATCGCAGGACGGTGTTTCCAGATGTCACCGTTTCCTGATGTCACCGCCCGGCGGAGGCAACGTTGTCACTGCGGCGGCGGCGGACGTGCGGAGGAATGCCTTCTGACATGAACGTCGAATTAGTCGAGAAACCCGAGTCGCGGTCCGTCGAAGAGACCAGGCGGCGGACCATTCTGATCATCGACGACGACCAGTCGATGGTCGAGGTGCTGAGTTTTCGTCTGCAGCGGCAGGGGTACGACATCAGCTCGTCCGCGCTCGGCCGCGAAGGGCTGGGGTTGGCCCGATCCGATCACCCCGATCTGATCCTCCTCGACTTGTGTCTGCCGGATACCGACGGACTGGCCGTTTGCCGGGAACTGGCCGATTCTCCGGCCACCTGTTGTATTCCCGTGATTATTCTCAGCGGGCTCGATCAGCCGGACATCCTTCGTAATTGCCGAGCGGCCGGTTGCCTCTACTTTGTCCACAAGCCGTACGACCCCAACGCCCTGCTGGTACTCATCGAGCAGGCGATCACCGACACGGCCGATTGGAATCCGCGGCCGTAATGGGGCGGTTCTTCAGGGCAGCAGCGCCATTGCATTGCTTTGCCGGGCGTGCCAGATTAGACTATTGCCGTTGCGCGGCAACGACGCCCGTGTCGCTGCGCGGCGAAGATACCGCGGTACATGAGAGAAATCGGAAACGAACTTTAACGCGACAGGGAGTCTGAAAATGCGGAGCCGATGGATGACACGCGTTGCCGGGTGGGCCATGGTCTGTGTTTCTCTGGTCACGGCCACGCTTGCCGCGGAGCCGGTGAACCTCGCCACCAAGGCGAAGGTCTCGGCCAGTAGCGAGTTCAGCAATGAATACCGGGCGGAGATGGCCATCAGCGGCGCCGTCCCGTCGGAATTCAACCAGGACGGCGACTGGGCGGTCAAGGGGATGCAGACGGGCCGGTTCACGCTTCAGTGGGACCAACCGGTCGAAGCGGCCCAGATCATCCACTACGCCCGGATGACCAGCACCTTGCTGGAGTGCTTCAAGGACTACGAGGTCTATCTGAACGACGACGAGAAACCGGCCGTGCGGGGCACCCTGGAGCATCGCCGCGGGCCGCAGCGGATCAATTTCCCCAAACAGCAGGTCACGAAGATCCGCATCGAGTTCCTCTCCGCGCATCCCACTTCGCCCAACCCCGGGGCGGCCGAGATCGCCGTGTTCGCGGCGCCGGTAACCGAGAAGCAGTTGGCCGAGATGCGAATTCCAGCCCGGGAGAAGACACCCGAGGCCCAGGCGATGCGCGACGCCTTGCTCGACGGCAAGCTGGGATTCGAGAAGATTCTGCTGGTCAAGCGCAAGCCGCTGAACATCTCGCACGTCTATGTTTACCACGTCGAAGGATTCCGCCCTGGCGGCGGGTTGTATGTCTTCTCGCCCGGCGAATCGGGCGGCGAACTGAAGTGCATCTTCGATGCCGGCGAGGGTATGATCACCACGGCCGACCTGTCGTACGACGGCAAGGAAGTGGTCTTCGCGCTGCGTCGCGGCGGGCACGTCGGCTCCAACCCGGTCGGCCACATCGAAGACATCTCGTGCTACAAGGACGAAGAGAGCAACTACCAGCTCTTCAAGATCAACATCGACGGAACCGGCCTGACGCAACTGACCGGCGGCTCGTACAACAACCTCGATCCGGCCTGGCTACCCGACGGCGGTATTGTATTCATCTCCGACCGCAAACCGGCTTATGCCTATTGCTACGTGGTCACCTCGCCGGTCGTTTACCGCATGGAGGCCGACGGAAGCAAGCAGAAGCGGCTGTCGTCGAATTACCTGATGGACTTCACCCCCTCGGTGCTGAACGACGGCCGCATCATCTACACGCGCTGGGAATACGTCGATCGGGCGGCCTGTCCCATTCAGAGCCTTTGGGCGATCAAACCCGACGGCACGGGTCTGTCGGGCTTCTACGGCAATCGGGTCCTGGCACCCGGTACGTTCATGGACGCCCAACCGGTTCCCGGCACGGGCATGGTCCTTGCCACGGCAACCAACCACAACGGACCCTGTCGCGGCGGCATCGTCCTGATCGATCCGTCCAAGGGGGCCAACGCTAAAGAGGCCGTCACCAACCTGACGCCGGAGATCGCCATCTACGGGATAAGCGGCGTGTATGGCAACGGGTTGCGCGGTCCGTACGAAAAACCGTTTGCCATCGGCGACGACAAATTCCTGGTGGCCAACAACGGGGCCGTGCAACTCCGCGACTTCGACGCCAACGCCATTACGCTCCTGCATCCGCAAGACGGGATGGGCTTTTACAGCGCGCAGCCGATTCGCGTGACGCCGACTCCCCCGGTGCTGACCGGCACGACCATGGACCGCTCGGTCGTTCTGCCCGAGGACGGAAGCGTCTCGGGAGCCTGGGCCACGGTCTTCATGCAGGACGTGTACAACGGACTGGAGCCGCACGTCAAGCGGGGCGAGATCAAGCAGATCGCCGTGGTGCAGGAGATCGAGAAGAGCACCCACTCGCCGCAAAACAATCTGGTGCCCGACGGATCGCACATGCGGAATATCGCCGTCTTCGGGTTCCAGTTTCCGTTGGTCTCCTGCGGCGCGACCTACGCGCCGAAGAAGCTCTGGGGCTTCGCCGACGTGGCCGAGAACGGGTCGGCCGCCTTCAAGGTGCCCTCCGAGGTGCCGATCTATTTCATGGCGCTCGACGCCGAAGGCCGGGCCCTGCAGCGGATGAGAAGCTTCACGCACATGATGCCGGGCGAGGTGCAGGGCTGCGTCGGATGCCATGCCGACCGTAATTCGGTCGCGTCACGTCCCGAGAGCCAGTTGGCCATGCGCGGCAGACCCCAGGAGTTGACCGAGCCCGACTGGGGAGTGGCCGGGTTCAGCTACGACCACGTCGTGCAGCCGGTGCTCGATAAGTACTGCATCAACTGCCACAACGAGCGCGAGCAGCCCGGCGGGGTCGACCTGACCGGCGACAAGACCGACTTCTTCAACGTCTCGTACGACATCCTGGCACGAACGGGCACTCAGTCGGAGAACGCCTGGATCCATCACGGCAGTCCGGTCGGCCCGAACGGCGACGCCACGCGCGGCATGAGCCCGTGGTGCGAGTGGATCTGGACGATCAACGGCTCCGGACATAACGTCCTGGAGATCGCACCCCGGCGTTGGGGTAGCCCGGCCAGCAAGCTCGCCGACATCATTCGCAGCGGCCATCCCGACTCTGACGGCAAACCGCAAGTCGACGTGGCCGATGCCGACCGACGCCGAGTATACTCGTGGCTCGACCTGAATGTTCCCTACTACGGCACGTCGTCGTCCAACCACAAGCGGCGGCTGGGCAGCCGGCGGATGATGCCCGCGGGGCTCGACTCGACATTGGCCGAGATCGCCTCGCGGCGTTGCGCGAGTTGTCACGACAAGGGCGTGCCGCGAAAGTTCTACACGCGGATGCTCAAGCCGGAGAACAACAGCTTCATGCTGGCGCCTTTGGCCAAGGAATCTGGCGGGACCCAGAAATGCGGTCAGGCCGTTTTCGCGTCGAAGGAAGATCCCGATTACCAGAAGCTGCTGGAAGTGTTCCGCCCCATTCAGGAACTGCTCGAAGAGCGTCCCCGCGCCGACATGCCGGGATTTGCGGTGATGCCGTAGCGAGGCGAGCCCCCAGTTCGCGGCGTACTGGGGGGCTCGCTGCGATCGACCACCAGGCACCCGAAGCAAACCCGCCACCTATTTCTTGCTCGCTGCTAACGCACATAGGGCATTCGGTATTTTCGAGATTCTCTCCCCGGGAAAGGTAACATGGACAACCACGATCACACGCCTCGCAGCCCCCGTTTAATCGTCGTCGGCGCCGGACTGCTACTGTCGCTATTTGCAGTGGGAACGAACTTCGCCGCGACACCGACCTTGGACGGCGCGCAGTGGATCTGGCACCAGGGCGCGGGCGACGCCGCCGGCACCTGGTATTTCCAGAAAGAACTCGCTTTTCCCGCCGGCCAGAAACCGAAGAAAGCCCAGATCCTCATTACCTGCGACAACCTCTGGACGCTTTACGTGAACGGCGAAATGGCCGGCCAGAACGATCCGGGCCCCGATTCGTGGAAGCGGCCGCAAAGTGTCGATGTGACGAAACATCTCATCATCGAGAAGAACGCCATCGCCATTGAAGGGACCAACACGATTGCGGGACCCTCTGGACTGTTGGTAAAACTGGTCGTCGAATTCGAGGACGGCAAGACGTTCGAGCTGACGACCGACAAGACATGGATCAGCACCGACAAACCGGAGAAGAGCTGGAAGGACAACGGCTTCGTGGGCGGGACAAACTGGACGCCGGTTACGGTCGTCGGCGCGTACGGCACAGGCCCCTGGGGTAAGCCGACTGTTGGCGGCGCGGGGCCCGCGCGTCCCGTGGCTCCGCCTTTGATGCCCATTGAAATCGATGACGAGGAACTGAAGAAGCCGATCTACAAGGACGGCGTCGTTTTTGTCGGCGGTGCGGTCGGACTGAATGTGAACCGTCAGCCAATCTACCACCAGAATATCTCCGGCACGCGCGCCTATTTCGAAATGGACCCGATGACCCCGGCCGCCTTGGGCCGTCAGCTATGGAGCCTGATCCCGCTGCGGCCCGACGGCAAGAAGACGCTGTTGTGCGACGCCGGCTTCGGCACGATCGGCTCGCCCAGTGTTTCCTTCGACGGCGAGACGGTCTACTTCACCATGGTCAAGGCGGGCGAAGCGTACTTTCATATCTACAAGATCGACATGACAGGCAAGGGAGATGAAGCCCCGGGCGAAGAGGGGAGCATCGTTCAACTCACCGACGGCCCGTTCCACGATTACGACCCGGCGGAACTGCCGGACGGGCGGATCGCGTTCAGCAGTACGCGCATCGGAAGCCGCGAGGAATATCACGGGAAGTACGCGTCGTCCCTTTTTACCTGTAATCCAGAGGGAAAGGGCATCAAGCCGCTGACCTATCATATTGTGGCGGACCGCGAACCGCGCGTCATGTCGGACGGGTCGCTGGTGTTTATTCGGTCGGATAACTTCCTGGAACGCGCGAAAGTCGAAGTCCATCTCCATCAGACACATCTGGACGGCACGGCAGGCCAAGTGATTATCGGGCCCGGTCGCCAGGGCGTTCGGCTCGATCGCGATGTGGCCGCCGAACCGGCCATGAACTGGCTCCGCAGATACGGTATCGGCAGCCCCGCCCCGCTGACGGACGGACGTGTCGCGGCGATCAGCCAGCGAGGCCTCGTTACCTCGGCGGCGCCGACGGGCCAGTCGATTGGCGGCGGCTTCCTGCCATTCGACCTGTCCCCGTTGCCGGACGGCCGGTTGCTGTGTACCTCAAGAGCCAAGAACCAGATTATCGTTTTTGATCCCAAGGACAATAGCCCCAGGCCCGTCTTCTCGATGGGCGGTATTCATTCGGTCGTGCATCTGGGCGAGCGCAAGAAACCGGTCGTGAGGCCGTCCGTGGTCGATCCAAGGATGGAACGCCGAATCGATAAGACGGGGTTTCTCTACTGCCAGAATGTTCTCGATACGCAGCACACGGCCGCCGATACAAAACGGATCAAGGCGGTGCGTGTTTATCAAGGGCGCCCGTTTACCCTGGAACCGACCAAGACCATCTACGCTCACATTGGAACGGTGGGCGCGGAGCTTGGAACGGTGCCTATCGCCGAAGACGGATCGTTCTACGTCGAGGTGCCCGCCGATCGGCCGTTGGCCCTACAGGCGATTGACGGTGAAGGACGCGCGGTTATCAATGAGCTGTCGTGGATCTACACGCGACCGGGAGAACAAAGGGCGTGTGTCGGATGTCACGCGCCGGTGGGCACCACACCCGGTATGACCGGCATGACGGCCGTCATGGCCACTCGAAGCCGGCCGCTCAAGCTGACCGGGCAAGGTCAACCGCACCGGTTCCGCGCCAATAACGGGGCCAACGGCGGTATCGTCAACCTGCAGTTGGACAAGTTCCGCGAGGTCGTGGCGATCAATCTGCACGATCTCCAGACCGACGCGAGCCTCTCCACGATTCGCCGGCTTGGGATCCTGCGCAACAGGTCGGCCGTGCCGGTGCTGGTGGAGGCCCTCAAGAACACGAGCCCCGAGGTTCGCTGTGCGGCGGCGCTGTCGCTTTCCGCCTGTGGCAACCGCGACGCGGTCGGGCCGCTCATGGAAGCGCTGAAGGACGAGAATCCGACCATCGCAAGGGCCGCCGCTTCCGCGCTGGAACATCTGACGGGCAGCCCCCAAGGCGGCACCGATTGGGTCACGATTGAGAAGGCCCTGATCGAGAAGGTCTCTGCCGATGATCAGCAGATCGTGCAGATGGCAATCGAGGCCCTGGGCCATGTGGGCAGTGATGCCGGAAAGAAAGCGATTCGCGATTACCTGAAGACGAACCCCGCCGGGGAACTCCGGATCCTGATGGCGGCCATGCGATCGCTCGGTTATCTGCAAGACCGGCAGGCGATACCGGATCTCGTCGCGATTCTCAACACGAATCTCAATGGACGTGGCAAGGGCGGTTGGAACGAAGGGGGCTTCAACCAGAAGCCGGTCTATCTCTCGGCAACCGCGGTCGAAGCGCTGGGTAGAATCGGCGGCGCCGAAGCGGAGCGGGCGATGATCGCGACTTTGTCCAAGCTCGGCAACTTCGAGAGTCATGTGATGGGCACGGGAGAACACGGCTGGCTTCGCAGCGCCCAAGCTTCGCCGATCTATTTCCGCACGCTCGAGGCACTCGACCGGATGAAGAGCAACGGCGCCGCGCCCGCCGTGGGCCCGATCGTGGTGTCGATCCCTTCCGATAAGGATCGCGGCTTGCTCTACGAGCTGGACAGCTACGAAAAGCTGGTCGGGCGCGTTATCGAGCGATGCGGCCGCATGGATGACGTGGTGGAAGCCTGCTTCGCCGTGCTGGGCGAACAGGCGACAGCCGGGGCTAACCAGGTGGATCCGAATTTGACGGCCGCCGTATCGCAAGCCCCGCATAACGAGGGTCATATCCGGAAACACTCCGCACAGGCGCGAGCCGCGCAGGTTTTGTCGATCGTCTGCATGGATGCAAAGTATGCGGCGCGAATTCGAGCCGTGCTGGAGAAGTACCGAGCAGACGACCCTTCGGAAACACGGTCGTGGTGTTGCTTCATGCTGACGCGGTCCTTGGGCCGATTGGGCGACGCCGGCTCGATCGATCTCTTCGTCGAGATGCTGGAGAAGGACCCCACGGAGGCCTCGCTCGGTTTGAACCCGCCGCCAACCCACATTATCTACAAGGCCTGGCGTCCCTTCTATCGGCCGGCCGCCGCATGGTCCTTGGGCCAGCTCAAGGCGAAGCAGGCGGTGCCAACCCTGATGAAGACCGTGCGGGACCTCGACAACGCATCGAGCACCCGAGAGCAGGCCGCGATCGCCCTTGGGAAGATCGCCGATAAGAGCACGTTGCCGGAGCTCAAGAAGACCGCTGAAGAATACCCCGAGCTCATGACAAAGCGAGCTCTGCTGGAATCGATCGAGAAAACATCGAAGTAGGGGCATGCGGGGGGGCATGGGGCATGCGGGGGTCGGGCCTTGTTCTTTGTTTCTTGGAGGGAAAAGAGAGGCAAGCTACTTTTCTGGTCCAAGACAAAGTAAGCTGGCCAACCTGAAGTTCCAAGCCCGTGCCCTCTCGCCCGGTGAGGTAAAGCACTGACACTGCAGCGTCCAAAACAGGAGCACATCAACATGGCCAAACGCCTGGCAACACTCCTCTGCCTTGTCTGCCTTACATCGGTTGGAGTCCACTCCAATGCACACGCCGAAGCCCCCGGCACACAGGTCAACCTGGAGGCCGGCTTTCGCGATCCGCCACACGAGGCTCGGCCTTCGGCCTACTGGCTGTGGCTTGGCGGCCACGTCAATCGGGCGCACGTCGAGCGAGAACTGAAGGCGTTCCACGACGTGGGCGTCCGCGGCCTCTGTATCTTCGATATGGGGGCCCGGGGCGCGCCCGAGGGGATGCCTCCGGCCGGGCCGCCGTTTATGAGCGAAACGTCGGTCGAGGATATCGCCCATGCGGTGCGAATCGCCGGGCGGATCGGCATGGACGTGCAGTTGTCGGTGGCCAGCAGTTGGGACATGGGCGGGGCCTGGGTCGAGCCCCGGCACGCCAGTATGGGACTGCTTCAGTCGGAGACGCTGATCGACGGACCTGCGGCCATCGACCGGGTGTTGCCCTTTCCTCCGATTCCGGCCAAGGCACCTCGACGCCCCGACGGAAAGCCGGCTTTTTACAAGGACGTCGCCGTTCTGGCGATTCCCGCCAATCGACGTTTGCCGGGCTACGATTTCGTCTTCAAAATCGGGCGACAAACGCTCGACTACGCCGTGCTGCACAACACCCCGAGCGATGATCCGAAGAAATACGGGGACCTTCATCTGTTTGCGAAGGACTTCTCCATCGCGGTTTCCACGACAACGCCCACCGACGATGCGTTTCGCGAGGTGTTGCGGGCGTCGCTGAAACCGACCACTGGACCGCAGCGTTTCGACGTACCGGAGGTCGATGCCCAATACGTTCGGCTTCGGATCAAAAATGGCCACAACGTCCGCTTCGACCGCGTCGGGCTCGGCGAGTTCCAGTTGTTTAGCACCGACGGAGTCAACGTCGTGGGCTCGCACGCGGCGGATCGCAGCCGCGACGGAGCCGAACTGCTCGGCTATCCGCCCGCCTTGGGTCGCGATCGGGTTTGGACCGCCGGAAACCTGCACGACGGTAGCACCGTTGGGGCGGGCGGAAGTTGGTGCTCGGCCGGACCGCCGCCGCTGTTGATCGAAGACCCCGAGAAGATCGTCGATCTGACCGATCGTATCGACGCCGAAGGCCGGCTTCGATGGGACGCTCCGGCCGGCCGGTGGGCAATCGTGCGATACGTATGCACCAACACGGGCGAACGTCTGAAGGTACCGAGTCCGAACTCCGACGGACTGGCGACCGATCATTTCAGTAGCGAGGCAACGCGGACATTCCTGAACTACCTCATCGACCGGCTCCAATCCAAGCTGGGCAATCTCGAAGAGACGGCTCTGAAGCAGCTCTACCTGGCCAGCTACGAAGTTCGCGGCGCGATGTGGACTCCCGACATGATCCGCCAATTCCGCCGCTACCGGGGCTACGACATGACGCCCTACCTGCCCGCGCTGTCCGGCGCCGTCGTGGTCAGCGATGAGATGACTCGACGGTTCATCTACGACTACCGCAAGACGCTTGGCGACTTGCTCGTCGATGCCTATTACCGGGCCGCGGTCGACACGGCGCATGCGGCGGGGCTCGGCGTCGAATCGGAAGCCGGCGGTCCCGGCCCGCCCATTCATCAGGTGCCGGTCGACGCGCTGAAGGCCCTCGGCGCTCTGGACGAAGTGCGCGGCGAGTTCTGGCCGAAGCGGCCCCAGGCCGATCGACTTTGGGTTGTCAAGGAGACCGCCTGCGCGGCCCACACCTACGGCAAGCGCCGGGTCCACATGGAGGCGTTCACCAGCATGTATCACTGGCAGGACGGCCCCTTTGACCTCAAACCATCGGCCGATCGGGCGTTTTGCGAGGGAATGAACCACGTCGTCTGGCACACCGGCGCGCACCAGCCGCCCGAGGCCGGCCGGCCCGGTTGGGTCTACGGGGCCGGAACGCACCTGAACACGAATCTCGTCTGGTGGCCCAAAGCCAAGCCGTTTCTCGACTACCTGGCGCGATGCTCCTTCCTCTTGCAGCAGGGGCATTTCGTCGCCGACGTCTGCTACTACTACGGAGACCAAGGCTACAACTTCGTGCCGCCGAAGCATGTCGATCCGTCGCTCGGAATGGGGCGCGACTATGACGTCGCCAATGCGGAAGTCGTACTCCGTCGGATGAGCGTGCGCGACGGCCGGATCACCCTCCCCGACGGCATGCAGTATGAACTGCTCGTTCTGCCGGAGCGGGAAGACATCGACATCGCCGTCCTGCGGAAGCTCGAAAAATTGGTCGCCGCCGGGGCAACCGTGGTCGGGCCCAAGCCGACGCGCTCCGGCGGACTCGCCGGCTATCCGACTGGGGATCGGCAAGTCAAACAACTCGCCGACAAGCTGTGGGGGGACTGCGACGGCAAGAATATCCTGGAGCACCCATACGGCAGCGGGAAAGTCGTCTGGGGGCGGTCCCTTCAAGAGGTCCTCTTGGAGCGAGGGATCGGAGCCGATTTCCGTTTCGTCGGCGAGAAAGAAGACACGGACTTGGATTTCATTCATCGTCGCACGGCAGAGGCGGACATCTACTTCGTCCGCAACAAGAAGATGCGAGGAGAGTCCGTCGACGCTCATTTTCGCGTCTCCGGCAAGTCCCCGGAACTCTGGCTGCCCGCGTCGGGAAAAGTCGTCCGGCAGCCGGTCTACGAACAGACGGACCAAGGCATTCGTGTCCCGTTGCGGCTTGCAGCGGCCGGTTCGCTGTTCGTCGTCTTCCGCCGGCCCGATGCCGACAAGCCGGGAAACGGGCCCCATTTGATTTCGTTGCCTCCCGAGTTAAGTGCCGCTACGGCGGAGGACGGGCACGTTCGCGTCACCGCCTCCAGAAACGGGTCGTACCAACTGCGGACGTCGGACGATCGAGCGGTCGAAGTCGAAATTGACCAGGTCCCTCCTCCGACGACGTTGGGCGGCCCGTGGACGGTCCGTTTTCCCGACGGGCTGGGCGCCCCGGACCGTGTGACTTGGCCGGCATTGAAATCCTGGACACAAGACGAGCACCCGGGCATTCGCCATTTCTCCGGCATTGCCCGCTATGAAACGGAGTTTGAGATTCCCCCGCAGTGGTTGCAGGAAGACCGAAATCTGTTGTTGGACCTCGGGCGACTCTGGGCCGTCGGCGGCGTTTCGCTCAACGGTAAGTCGTTGGGCACTGTCTGGAAACCGCCCTATCGCCTCGATATCAGCAAAGCGGCGCGACCGGGCCGCAACCGGCTGGAAATCGAGATCGCCAATACCTGGTCGAACCGTCTGGTCGGCGATGCGCGGTTGCCGCAGGACGAGCGTTATTGTCGGACCAACATCACCGGCTCCGGCACTCCAAGAAAGCCGTGGAAGGACGTTCCCTTGCACGAGTCGGGCCTGCTGGGTCCGGTCCGACTGATTCCGGCAGTCGAGAAGACGATTCGGTTGAACGAATAGGCGACGCACGACCGCTTTGCCGGGGCAAGCGGGCTGTTGATTTAGTAAGGGCGAAGCGTCAGCGAGGCCGTCTTTTCCGTCCTCGCTAACGCTTCGGGTTGCTGTTTGCGCCACGATCCTGCGTGAATCCGATTCGATCAACAGCCCGCACGCCGACGAGATTCGTGTATAATACCCAAGCCAAACCGCTCGAAATTGGCAAGTTGTCTATTGGCCGCTCCTAACCTACGAGGGAGGAATACAATGCGAACCTGCTACGTCGCTCTGGCAACTCTGATGCTTGCATCCGTCCGACCTGGCGCCGCGCTGACCGCCGAGGCAGCCGCCCAGCCGCGAGATACCGTCACCCAATACGGCGTTACCTGGAGCTTTGCCGCCCGCGTGCCGGCCGGCCGATTCATTACCGGCGACTGGTGGGTCGTGGGTCCGGTAACGGTCGAGAGCGTCACACCCGCGCCCACGGCGGAGCGTCACGGTTCGGTGGTGAATCCGCCGGCCGGCGACCGCCAGGGGTACGACGCCCGCATCGCCGGGTTCGATCCGTCGCTGCGCGCAAAGTTCCCGCTGGAACTCGAGCCGGGCCAGTCCTTGGTCAGCACGGCGAGCGTGGACCGGATCGGAGAAAAGACGCCGGACACGGTTCGCCGTCAGTACTGCCGCGGCCCCTTGCGCACGGCCGTCGTTCTGACGTGTCTGAAGGAAGCTCCACCGGCCGACGCGCTGAGACCGGCCTACGTGGGCACGTGGAAGGAGATGTTCACCGCGTCGCAGCTCCGGCGCGACGTCCTGCCGCAACTGAAGGCCCCCGGTCCGCTGCCGGACATCGGGGTCTACGAGCGGGATCTACAGCGCATCTGGCTGGACCACATGCGCCAGTGGGTCAACCGCAAGATGCATCCGCTGGAGAACATGCCCGACTACGGCCGGGAAATCACCAACATCGTCTCCGACGTGGGCCTGTTGGTCCTTCTGGAGGATCCACGCAACGAGCGCGAGACCTTGCTGCTGCGGTACGTGCAAAAGGGTATCGACTACTACGGTGTGACGCAGTCGGACAACGATCTTTGGATCGCCAACGGCGGTCACAACTCGGGCCGCAAGTGGCCCATCCTCTTCGCCGGCCTCCTGCTCGGTCACCGCGGCATGATGAACGTCAAGGCCACCTTCCAGGAAGATCAGCAAACCTACTACGGCAAAGGCTTCGATGGCCAGAAGGCGCTCTGGACCATCGCGCCGAACAATCCCAACAGGCGGCACGAGGAGGTCGATCCCAAGACGTGGGAGACCTATGGCGACTCCAAGGGCAACAACGGCTTGAAGGCCGAGGGATATCGCAAGCTCAACGGTCCCACGTGGGTGGGTCAGGCCCTGGCCGCGCGCCTGACCGGCATGACCACTCACTGGAACCACCCGGCCTTCTTCGACTACGTGGACCGCTGGTGGCGGGAGGAAGCCAGCGCGAGCCCTCTCGCCCGGGCCATGTGGGAGACCTATCGCGATAAGGCCGACACGAAAGGGGCCGACCAGCGCGAACCAACGGAAACACTCGGCGACTGATCGGGCGATTCGATCGGCGAGGGGCTTCTCACTTGCCGCCCTTCTTGGGCTTGGGACGTCTGGGAGGGTAAGGGACGCCGTTGATGTAATTCAGCCGGTCGTCGATATCGGCCCCTTTGCAGACCGGGTGGAAATCCGATCGTTCGACTCCGTAGCGGTCCCCGAAAAAATCGCGGAAGAAGACAACGGAATTCAACGCTTCGGTGGCCAGGACCGGATCGGCGGTTGTGTTGACGATTTCCGTAAGCCCCTGTTGAGGATTTCGCCGGCCGATGATCCCGAGGAATTCCAACGCGCGAATGCGCACGATCTCCGAGTCATCGTCCAGAAGCGACTCGACGCTACCGGCCAGTTCGGCGGCCTCTTTCCCAAAGGTGCTGCAAACCATGGCGCCCCAGTAGCGGATCATGGGATTGTCCGACCCAAGGGCTTTTTGGATTCCCGCCTTGGCCTGCTCATAAGGGAGCAGTGCCAGATCAGCCGTATCCGCCAGTCGCGCGATCTCGGCCTTGTGAGCTTGCCCGAACGCCACGGGGTTCTCCAGGGCGCGGGCCACGAGGTGGCTTTCGGGATAGAAGCTCAAGTCGGGCATCTCCCTAACGATCTCATGGAAACGAGCTCGCAACTCGGCCAACGTGCCGGCATATCGCGGATCGCCGGCCAGATCGCGGACTTCGTGTGGATCGGCTTTGACGTCGAAAAGGGCTTCGATCGGCTTGGTCTGAAAAAACTGAAGCTGGGGGCCGCTGAGTGTGCCCGCTCGAAACAGCTCGCGCCATTGTTTGTAGGCGAGCATCTTGTAGCGGTAGTTATTCTGCAACCCGTCCGGCAAGTACGGCTGGTAGTTGCGAATGTATTGGTACTTGCCCTTGCGGAGCGAGCGAATCAGGTCGTACTTCTCGTCGAATCGGTCCGCGTAGCCGAAGGACTCGTCGCGGGTGTTGACCTCGTTCACCGAGACACCCCGGCCGAGAAATGGGCGGCCGTCCATCTGGCGGGGGACATCGACTCCGGCGAGTTGAAGCGTCGTGGGACCGAAATCGATGAAGCTGACAAAGCCGTCGACCCGGCTGCCCAGCCGGGCATCGACAAGATGCCGGAACTTCTCCGGAACGCGCACGACCAGCGGCACGTGAAGCCCGGACTCGTAGATGTAGCCCTTCCCTCGGGGAAGGACGCCGCCATGGTCGCCGAAGTAGAAAACGAACGTGTTCTCCAGGAGGCCGTCTTCTCTGAGCTTGGCGACCGTGGAGCCGACGATGCCGTCGATCGCCGCGATGCGGTCGTGGTACCGAGCATGGGTATAACGAAACAGCGGCGTGTCCGGGAAGTAGTCGGCCAGTTGCACCGAGTCGGGATCGGTGATCGTCTTCTCGTTTTCATGGATCGCCTGGCTAAAGTGCAACGAGCCCTCGTGCGACGCGCCGTGCGACTCCATGTGGAAGAAGGGCTGCGATTTGTCCGGCCGATTGCGCCACGAAGCCTGCCGCGACGATTCGTTCCATACCCCGGCGCCCTCGACGGCGTTGTAGTCTTTCTTCGAATTGTTGGTCGTGTAGTAGCCGGCCTCGCGAAGGTAGGCGGGAAACATCCGCAAGCCCTCGGGCATGGGGGCCATCTTGTAGCGGCGGTGAAACTGGGTGCCGATGCGCGGAGCGTAACACCCGGTGGCCAGCGTGCTGCGGGCAACCGAGCAAACCGGCGCGTTGGAAAAAGCGTGAACGAAGGTGAGCCCCTGTTCGGCAAGCGACTCAATGTTGGGTGTCTTGGCGCCTCCCGGGAAGAAGTGATCAAGGTAGTGTACGGAATTGTCCTCCGAAACGATCCACACGACGTTGGGGCGATCATTCGCCGCCGTAGCGATCGTGGCGAAAGACAGGACGAGGGTGAGCAGAAAGAGCAGTCGTTTCATGGTGTCCACCTTGTTTCACGGGACGACGACGATGGTTTGATTCATGGCGGGGGCCGTGGCGGGCCAGACAAGTTGGGCTCCGCCGGCCGACGTTGCCCGAATATTGTACTCGAAATCCTCACCCGATGCTGCAAGTTCGACGAAACAACTCAACCTCGCCGTTGCCGGCTTTCCGAGTGTCTTCCCGCGGGGTAGAATCATCGGAAAGATCGGAAACGGTTGCAGCGGCGTTTCCAAGAGGAAGTTGCGCCGCGTGCATATCGACTTCGACGGTGACAGATCCTCGTTGCTTTGTTATCGGAGCCCACCATGAAAACGCTCGGGTTAGGCTTTGCGGTACTGCTCGGCATCATGCTTCCCGCCGAGGCGCTTCCTGCGGAGGTGGCGCCATGGAAAGCCGGCGTGGCCAAGGTGCGCATCACACCCGAGGCGCCGATGTGGATGTCGGGCTACGCGAGTCGCGATCGTCCGGCCGAGGGCAAACTGACCGACCTGTGGGCCAAGGCGCTGGCGATCGAAGATGCCCAGGGGCATCGGGCCGTGTTGGTCACCATGGACATTATCGGTATCGACCGCGAATTCCGCGACCGGGTCCGTCGGCGAGTGCAACAGCAGCACGGTCTGCCGCCGGCGCGGCTGGCCCTGTGTGTCACGCATACGCATACCGGCCCGGTCATTTACGGCAACCTCCGGCCGATGTATTCCCTCGACGACCGGCAGGCCGAGCTGTTGAAGAACTACGCGGAACAACTCCAGGACAAGCTCGTCGAAGTGGTCGGCTTGACGCTGGAACGTTTGCGTCCGGCCCGGTTGAGTTGGGGCACCGGCCGGGCCACGTTTGCCGTCAATCGGCGGAACAACCCCGCGGCACAGGTTCCGGCCCTTCGCGCCCAGGGCAAACTTCAAGGGCCGGTCGACCACGACGTACCCGTATTGGCCGTCCACGACGCCGACGATCGGCTCCAGGCCGTGGTCTGCGGATACGCCTGCCACGCGACCGTGTTGTCGTTCTATCGGTGGTCGGGCGACTGGCCCGGGTTTGCGCAACGGGCGATCGAGAAGGCCCACCCGGAGGCCGTCGGCATGGTTTGGGCCGGTTGCGGAGCCGACCAGAACCCGCTGCCCCGGCGCCAGGTCGAATTGGCCCAGCAATACGGGCAGCGTCTGGCGTCGGCTGTCGACGTCGTGCTGCAACAGCCCATGCGCCGGATCGCCGGCACGCTTGCCACAGAGGCCGCCGAGGTCGATCTGCCGCTGGCTCGACTGCCTTCCCGCGAGGAACTTCAAAAGACGCTGCAATCGAACAATCGGTACGAGGTGAATCGGGCTCGGTTCCTCCTGGAACAACTCGATCGCGACGGGAAGCTGGCGGCGACGTATCCCTACTCGGTCCAGGTCTGGCAGTTGGGCACCGGCCCGACGTGGGCATTCCTGGCCGGCGAGGTGGTGGTCGATTATTCGCTTCGATTGAAGGCCGAACTCGGCCCCGGCACGTGGGTGGCCGCTTACTCCAACGACGTGCCGGCCTATATTCCGTCGGAACGGGTCTTGCGAGAAGGCGGGTACGAGGGTGCCACGGCCATGGTCTATTACGGCCTGCCAAGCCCGTGGGCGGCAGGCGTCGAGAATCGCGTGGTCGACGAGGTTGTTCGCCAGGCGGCTCGAACCGGAGCCGAGTCGACCGGCCTGGATCACCGGTTGCCGATGTTCTTCGTCGACGACGACGGGCAAAGGGCCCCGGTCGAGACCCTCGAACAATGGCAGCGGCGACGGCAACGCATTCTGCGAAACATCCAACTGGCCACCGGTCCGTTGCCCGATCGGTCGAACCTGCAACCGCTCGACGTCAAGGTCCTCTCAGAGAAAAAGGGCGACGGTTACCGCCGATTGAACGTGACGTTCACCGCCGAGCGGGATGACCGTATTTCGGCCCACCTGTATCTGCCCGAGGGGAGCGCCGACGGCGTGAAACGGCCGGCCATGCTCGCCTTGCACCCGACCTCACCGCTGGGCAAACGGGTCACCGCCAACGAGAGTGATAAGCCGAATCGGGGGTATGCCAAGGAGCTGGCTCAGCGCGGGTACGTGGTGCTGGCGCCCGACTATCCGTCGTTCGGCGATTATGCGTACGACTTCGCGGCCGATCGGTATGTCTCGGGCACGATGAAGGGCATTTTCAACCACATGCGCTGCGTCGATCTGCTGGCGGCTCGCAGCGAAGTCGATCCCCGGCGGATCGGGGTGATCGGCCATTCGCTCGGCGGGCACAACGCGATGTTCGTCGCCGTGTTCGACCCGCGCTTGAAGGTGGTCGTGAGCAGTTGCGGCTGGACGCCGTTTCACGACTACTACGAGGGCGACATCACCGGCTGGACCAGCGATCGGTACATGCCGCGGCTGCGCGACGTTTTCGGTCTCGAACCGGATCGGGTGCCGTTCGATTTCGCGGAAATCGTCGCGGCGTTGGCTCCCCGGCCGTTCTTCTCGAACTCGCCGCTGGGGGACGGCAATTTCGCCGCGTCGGGTGTGAAGAAGGCCGAAGCCGAGGCGGGCAAGGTCTACCGGCTACTCGGCGCGGGCGACCACCTTGTGGTGAGGTATCCCGACGCCGGCCACGATTTTCCGCCCGACGTGCGGGAGGAAGCCTATCGCTGGTTCGACCGGTTCTTACGGAAGACGACGGCGCCCTAGGATTCTCTCCGCGGGGATCCATCGCGCGTGCCTACCATGGTTTTTCCATCATCGAGACGATCTGCGTGGCGATGCGCTCGATGGCCTGTTGCTGGGCGGTGGCTACCGATTGGCCCACTTCCGGAACAAAGCTGGCGTGGCCACCCAGGTCGGTCACGGCCTGATCCAGGGGAATCGCCGCGTCGTCACACAGCGAGCATCCCCGCCGATCGATCCAACGAACGCGAACGTTGAAATTGACCTCCACCTCGCGGGGATCGTCGAACCGATCCTCGACGAGGACGCGTTTTCTCTCGCCGATGATCCTCCCGGAAAGAATGCTGTCCGCTTCGGCCGACGAGCCGACCACCTTGTAAGGCGTGACCCGTTCGATTTCCTTCATCACCGCTTCGGTCAGCCGTTCTCCCAGATTGCGGCGGAAGCTGTTCGACTCGAACATCGGCACGTAGACGGTGTGGACTTGCTCGGGATACAAACACTGGTTGCCAATCTGATAACCGGCGCACCCGCCAACGGAGAGCAGACACACGGCCAGGAGAACGCCCATCCCCGGACAACGCCACGGGGCGGCGGACGTATGCGATGGGTTCATGGAATTCAACACCAGGGAGATTCCGCTGCCCTCTCGGCCATCCGCCTTCGGCTTTCCGCTTTCGGCTTTCGTCATGCTCATTCGTCCGACGGAAAGAGTTCGACCAGCCATCGAAACCGATCCGGCGGATCGTCCGGTCTGTCGCGAATCTCTTCGAGCCGCGCTTGAGCCCTCTCGGCGAATCGGCTGCGGGGATGATCATGCATGATGAGGCGATAGTAGTAGCGCGCGGCACCGTAGTGTTTGGTCTTATCGTAATAATGGGCGATTTCCCAGTCGCGAGCCGCCTTGCCGTCGGCGATCCGAGCCCGTGTCCGCAGGAGCCGTTCTCGCTGGGGACCCAATTGATCCGGAAACTGGACCAGCGCTTGTTGGGCAATCTCGCCCGCTTCGTTGAGTATGGCTCCGTCGTAGCCCGGCCCTTGATAGGCTTCCAGCTTGGTTCCCACGGCCAGAAGATGCGCCTCGACCTGATACTCGCTCTTGGGGTGATCCGTAAGCAACATGTCGTAGTAGTAGTCGGCGTCGGTAAAGCGCTCGCGTGCCAGATAGGCCCCGCCGGCCGCCATCACGGCGTCGTCGGCCAGCGGCCCCGTCGGATCGTTCATCCACACGAGTTCGTATGCCTTCATCGCGTTGCCGAAGGTGTCGAACCACGGGCGCTCGGAGTCGGTCAAGTTGGGAGTCACCGGCCAATGGGGGTTGTGGGCGTCCAACTGATCCCAATAGCGGCCGATGGCAAACAGCCGGGCGGACACCGTGTCCAAGTGCCGGGAATTTCCATGCTTCTGCAGCAGTTGGTCGTACGCGTCAAACGCCTTGGAATACTGGTCGGCGAAGAACAGCGACTCGGCGAGCAGAAACAGCGAATCTTCTTCCAGCAGCGAATGCGACCACCGGTCGGCAGCCGCCGCGAAGTTCTTGGCCGCCGCGTCGTATTGCTTGCGGCGATACAACTCCTCGCCCTCATCGAACAGCGCCCGGGCAACGTGCTCGTTCGGTCCGTAGCCGATGAGTGTCTTGATCTGAAGATGCACTTTCGCGGGATCGATCCAATCCCACGACAGCGCGTCAAACTCGGCATCTTCCCCCGGGCCTCCGAGATTGTCGCCGTAGGGGGATTCGAAATCGGCGTGACGCACGGAGGGGAAACGATCCGATTCCGTCGAAAGCGGTTCGGTAGCCGACGCCGCGACGACGCCCGATGCCGGATCTTCCATCGCCGGATCGGCCGACGGAGGTGTCCTGAGGCCATGACAGCCGCCGGTCCCCAGTAGGCAGGCAATCACGACCAGCAGCGGCCGTCCTCGGGTTGACATTCCGGACATCCTTGTCCTCGATCGGTTTTGCTGTCTCTTGTCCGACGCGACGATTGTGCGAAACGAACCGTCAAACAAACACTCCCAGGTACTCGTGCATACGGGGACGACGTCCGAGCAAGTTGGCCAGGTAACGATTTGCCATACCGCGAATCTCTCCCGACGTACGCCGATCCAACTCCAGGCGATGCCACGTTCGACTCGCCGGATCGGCCAGTTGCGCCATCACGCGCAATGCGCCCGGGGTGGCCGACACGACTTGCCTCTTGCCTCGGCGACACGCGTGGCACAGCACGCCTCCGTCGAGCAAACCGAAGGCCACGCGGCCGCTCGGTCGCACCTCCTTGCCGCACTCGGCACATATTTCCAGCGAGGGAAGGTGGCCTACGTGCCGCAAAGCCACCAACTCGAAACGCAGAATCCAGCGGCCGACCGGCTCTCCTGCCGCCAAGGCGGACAACACCGTATCAGCCAAATCGAATAGTTCCGGATGAGGGTCGTAGTGGTCGGTCAGTCCGTCCAGCAGTTCGGCCACATAGTACGCCGCGTACAAACAGGCCAGCTCCTTCCCCGGGGGGCGGAAGCGGCGGATCAGCTTCGCTTCCGTCACGAGATCCAGGGCGCCGGACGACTTGCGGAGGAAGACTATTCGACAAAGGGTCAGTAGGTCAAGAGCAGAGTCGAAGGGATTCTTAAGTCGCTTCGCCCCTTTTGCCAGAGCCCCTAGTTTTCCATGCTCCCGCGTGAAGAGAGTCACGATCAGGCTCGTCTCGCTAAAATTGATCGTCCGCAGGACAAGGGCAGTGGCATTTTCGGCGGGCATGGCAGATCACGGCAGGTGATGTCGCACAACGGACGGGCTCCTGCTGAAGGATACACCTACGGGTGGGAAAACTGAAGATGGGCCCTCGGCCCGTCGTGCCGCTACAATGGGGGGGTTGTATGAGCCGGAGGCTAGAACTATGGTGGCAGGTGTCTATTGACCTGCGAGCCGGCGGTTTCGTGGAAAGGTGCAATGGTAAGTCGTGAGGGAAAAGAGTCATTCCGTTCCCGACGCCTTCTGCTGGCGGTCGTTGGCTTGACCGGGTGTGCCGTCTCGGTGTTGGCGTACCGCACGCTGCGCGAGCGAGACCGGCATCTGGTCGATGCCCAATTCCATCTGGATGCCGAACAGCGTGTGGCGCGAATCCGCGGCGAACTCTACGCCAGTCGGGGCGTGGTGCGAGCGTTGCGAGCGTTCTACGATGGTTCCGAGGCGGTTAAGAAGGACGAATTCAAGGCCTTCACCGAGCAACTCAGGAAAGGGCACGCCGATATCCAGGCGCTGGCATGGGCGCCGCGAGAAACGAATCCCGACTCGTCCGGCACCGAAAAAGAGTCCTTTCGCGTTGCGTTCATCGAGCCCTCCACCTGCGACGTGCTGGAGACGGACTTCGATCTGGCTTCGGATTCCTCCTGCGTGAAAGCGATATCGCGGGCCCGAAAGAGCGACAAGCTTTCGGCCGCGGCGGGTATTTGCCTGGGGCGGGACGAAGGCGATCCGAGCGGTTGGATCGCCGTGGCACCCGTCTTTCGAAAGCCGGCGGACCCTCCCCCCGAAATACCCGGCGACGATCTCCAGGGGGTCGTGCTGGGAGTTTTCCGAATCCAAGCAACCGTGGATCGTGTCTTGGGATCGGAACCGGTCGGGTTCGACGTCTACGTTTCAGATGAATCGGTTCCCGAAAGCAGGAAACTCCTGTATACCCGGCCCTGCCTCTCGCGCGATCCATCGTTTGTTGGGCTCACGGATCCTTCCAGCGTGGCATCCGACGACACGTTCTACTCGCTCGAATTGGACTTACCCGACTGCGAATGGTCGATCTATTGCGTGCCGACCAAGACTTATCTGGCCGAGAAGAGGGCGTGGCTCCCCGAGGCGGTGTTCTTGGCGGCGTTTGCCATCACGATCCTGCTGACGATGTACCTCGGCGCCCTGGTTCAGCGCACGTCGCAGGTCGAGCGGCGCGTGGTTCGCGCAACGACGCAATTGAAGCAAGCGAACGAAACGCTCGAACGCGAGGTCTTCGAGCACACGCGGACGGAGATTACCCTGCGCGATTCCCAGGCGTTATATTCCTCGCTGGTCGAAACGCTTCCCGTCCACGTTCTACGCAAGGATATCGACGGGCGGTTCACGTTTGCCAACAAGTTGTTCTGCGAGTTGCTCGGCATGCCGCTGGACGACGTGCTGGGGAAGACGGATCTCGACCTCTATCCACCCGAGTTGGCCATGAAGTACCGGCAAGACGACCGGCGGGTGGCCGAGGCGGGCGAGTTGTTCGAGGATGTCGAGCAGTATGAGAAGAACGGCGAGACGCGCTACGTGCAGGTGATGAAGTTTCCCGTGTTTGACGCCGAGGGAGTCGTCGTTGGCACGCAAGCCATCTTTTGGGACGTCACGCGGCGCAAGCGGGCCGAGGAAGCGCTGGAGAAATCTCGCGAACACCTTGAGGAGCAAGTCCAGGAGCGCACCACCGAACTGCGCCGGGTTATCGAACAGATGCAGTTGGAGATCGTCGAGCGGAAACGGGCGGAGAAGGCGCTGCGCGAAGTTCACGACGAACTGGAGATCCGCGTTCAGCAGCGCACCGCGGAACTGGCCCGGACCAACGTCGCCTTGGAGCGGGCCAAGGAAGCGGCCGAAACGGCCAATCAGGCCAAGAGCGTTTTCCTGGCCAATATGAGCCACGAAATCCGCACACCGATGAACGCCGTGTTGGGGATGACCGAGCTGGTCCTCTCGACCGACCTCCCCGCCCAACAACGAGAGTATCTCACGCTGGTCCGCGAGTCGGGTGAAGCACTGCTGGCGGTGATCAACGATATTCTCGATTTCTCGAAAATCGAAGCCGGAAAACTCGAACTTGACGCCGGGCCCTTCGATCTCCGCGAGAGCCTCGTCGATACGATGAAATCGCTGGCCGTGCGGGCACACGGAAAGGGGTTGGAACTGGCTTGCGATATTCGGGCCGATGTACCCGACGTGGTGACCGGCGACCGCGCGCGACTCCGCCAGATCGTCATCAATCTAGTGGGAAACGCGATCAAGTTTACCCCTCGGGGCGAAGTCGTGCTGCGCGTCCAGAGCGAGTCGAAAACGGACGACGCGGTCATCTTGCATTTCGGTGTTTCGGACACGGGAATCGGGATTCCCGAGAACAAGCAACTCGCCATTTTCGAGGCCTTTGTTCAGGCCGACAGCACCACCACGCGCCGCTTCGGCGGCACCGGCTTGGGTTTGGCCATTTCGCGCCGGTTGATCGAGTTGATGTCGGGCCGCACCTGGGTGGAAAGCGAAGTCGGCCGCGGCAGTACCTTCCACTTCACCGCGAGGTTCGCACCGGCCGACCAGCGGATGCTCGACTCCCTGGATACCGCGCCGGTGTCGATCGTCGGCTTGAGGGTTCTGGTGGTCGACGACAATCGTACCAACGGCCTCATCCTCGAGGAAATGCTGGGCAACCTGAAGATGAGCCCCGTCGTTGTGTCGGGTGCGGGTGACGCGTTGCGGGTGTTGCGCGAGGCGCACGACGCGGACGCCCCCTTTGCCCTGGTGCTCACCGACTCCAACATGCCCGACGTCGACGGATTCTCGTTGGCCAGCCAGATTCAGCAGAGTCCCGAACTTCCCCACACGATCGTCATGATGCTCACCTCCGGCGACCGGCCCGGTGACGTCGCTCGTTGCGAGCAGCTTGGAATCGTCGCCTACCTGCTCAAACCGATCAAGCAATCGGAGTTGTTCGATGCCGTCGTATTGGCCTTGGGGCTCGGCACCACGGTCGATCAGGCAAGTGCTCTACTGGAGCCTCAGGCGGGGATGCAACTTGGCCCGCTGCGCGTGTTACTGGCCGAAGACAGCCTCGTGGGGCAGAAGCTGGCCGTCGGTCTCCTGGAGAGTCAGGGGCATACGGTCACCGTGGCCGACACGGGCAAGGAGGCGGTCGCAAAAGCCACAACCAACGATTTCGACGTCGTGCTGATGGACGTGCAGATGCCCGAGATGGACGGGTTGGAGGCGACGGCCGCCATTCGGGCCGTCGAACAGAATTTGGGCGGGCATCTGCCCATCGTCGCCATGACGGCCCACGCCATGCGGGGCGATCGCCAGCGATGCCTGGCCGCCGGGATGGACGGATATATCGCCAAACCGATCGCCGCCCGGCGGCTTTTCGAGACGCTGGCTACCGTCTTGGAGGCGACCGCGCCGGAAACCACGCCCTCGGAAGACGGAGCCTCGGAAGATGGGGCCTCGGAAGATGGGGCCTCGGAAGATGGGGCCTCGGAAGATGGGGCAACCGTCCAACATGTGCCGCAAAGCGACTCCCCACTGCCGCCTTTGTCGGTGGCGGAGGGAGAAACGGTCGATTGGGACCGGGCGATGCGAGCCGTCCGAGGCGACCGCCGGCTGTTACGCGTCGTTGTCGAGACCTTTCTGCAAGAGGCGCCGCAACTGATGGACAAAATTCGCGCCGCGGTAGCCGAAAGCGACGCCCCCACGTTGCAGAGAACGGCCCACACGCTGAAGGGATCGATGCAGTACTTCGGCAGCGGACGGGCTTACGATCTGGCATTTCGCCTGGAAACGGACGCCCGAGGCGGCGATCTCCAGCATGCCAGTTCCCTTACCGAACAATTGGACCGGGCGGTAGCCACGCTGGCGGCATTGCTGGTAGACTATCCACGGGAAGGCGACGCAAACCAATAGACTGGCGGATCGGAATGGAAACGCCCCCCGAATTCCTGGCCCAACTCGACGGAGGACCTTTACGTGCCGACCGTACTTGTTGTCGATGATTCGGCCGTCGATCGTAGCCTCGTCAGCGGGTTGCTGGCCAAGGACACGACACTGGAGATCCGCAACGCGATTCACGGTGCCGATGCGATGCGGCAGATCGAAGAATCGCCGCCGGATATCGTCGTCACCGACCTGATCATGCCCGAGATGAGCGGCCTGGAGTTGGTGGCGGCCGTGAAAGCCACATTTCCCTCCGTGCCCGTCGTGTTGATGACCTCCAAGGGCAGCGAGGACGTGGCCGCCCGGGCGCTCCATCAGGGCGCGGCAAGCTACGTTCCCAAACGGATGCTCGCCCAGCGCATTCTCCGGACGGTTCGCGGAGTCCTTTCGGCCGGCGGCCGTTTACGCCGCTACGAGCGGTTGATGGGCTGTGTTGCCCGCAACGAGTGCTCCTTCGTGTTGGACAACGATTGCACCATGTTTGGCGATCTGGTCGGCTACTTGCAGGAATGCGTGGTCAGCATGGGGCTATTCGACGAGGTGGAATGCACCCGGGTGGGCGTGGCTCTGGAAGAAGCCCTGGCCAATGCCTTCTGCCACGGGAATCTCCAGATCGATTCCAGCCTGCGCGACGAAGACGACGAGGCCTACGGGCTGATGATCCGTCGGCGCCGAGCGCAGCCGCCGTATCGGGATCGGAAAATCCACGTCGACGTCCTGATGCTCCGCGACGAAGCCGTCTTCACCATCCGCGACGAAGGCGACGGATTCGACCCCAATTCGTTACCCGATCCCACCGATCCGGCCAACCTGGAGAAGGCCAGCGGCCGCGGCGTGCTGCTGATGCGGGCTTTCATGGACTCCGTCGAGTACAACGAATTGGGCAACGCCGTCACGCTCACCAAACGCCGCGGCACCCCCGCCGATGACGCCGCCAGCGAGGAGTCGTGACATGTCCGTGCAGAGCGCATTTGAAACACAATCCCGGGGAAGAACCCTTCTGGTCGTCCCGCGAGGCAGCGTCAGCAGTCTGGCCGAAGCGGCCCTTCGCCCCGAACTCAACCGGCTGATGGAACAGGTCGACCGTCCCGAACTGGACAACGTCGTTTTCGACATGGAAGACGTCTCCTATTTCGGATCGATCATGCTCGGAGCGATGCACGCCATCTGGACGCGAATCCGCAAAGGCGGCGGGAAAATGGCCGTCTGCAACCTGTCGGATATCGCTCGGGAGATCATCAGCGTCTCGAAATTCGACAGCCTCTGGCCCATCTGCACCTCTCGCGAGGAAGCGATGACACTGGTGGCCGGGTAACAGTGGATGCGTGAAAACGGGTGCCGCGGCCTCCCTATTCGTCTGTTTCTTCTTCTCGCAGTCGCGGCGCGATTGGGAACGCTTCAGGGCCGTCGACAATCTTTGCCTGCGGCATCAGTGCCTGCATCCGCTCGACGGCTTGGCGCGTGACTTTCGTGTGAACTACCGCGACTCGCTTCAGGTTGGGCAACTCCTTCAAGCGATTGAAACCCACATCGGTGATGGCCGTTCCGTTGAGATGGACGACTTGTAGGCTCTTCATGCTCTGAAGATGTCGCATTCCCTCATCCGTAATGGTGGTGTCGGATAAGCTAAGGACCCGCAAGTTCTTCATGGCGGGAAGACGGCCGAGTTGAGCGTCTGTAATGGTCGTATTCTCGATGCCGAGCGAGATCAGGCTATCGAGCTTGGTAAACTCGATCATGTCGGCGTCGTCGATGGATACACCGAGGAGCCACAACGACTCAAGGCTCCGCAGTTCCGACGCGTCGAGCCCGGGAAACGAATCGGCGTATAGTATGAGGCTCTTCAACGAGGGCACGTCGCGCACCGTGAAGCTATCGAGTGGCCCCACATCAATGTGAACCGACTTGAGTCGAGGCAATCGGAGGAGGCTGACATTGGGAATCCCGGCGGGACCGACCGAAATGTCTTCCAAACGGGGCAAGTCCGCTAGGGTAAGCGTCCGCATGTTGTTCCCCTCGACACCGAGGCCTTTCAGTTCGGGCAGATCCTCCAGTTCGATTGTGCGGACTCCGCCGCTACCGACATAGAGACCCTTCAAGCGATGACAATGCCTAATTCGCACATGCTCAAAGTCTCCACCGTCCAGAGCCACTTTCTCCAAGCTGGGAAAGCGGCCCAGCAGATCCAGCCCGGCGTCCGTGACGCGCGTGGCCCTCAGTTGAATCTTTTTCAAATGCGGCAATGCTTGCAGAGAAGCCATGGAGCGATCCGTCATTTGCACATACTCGCAGAGAAGGATCTCCAACTTTTTCAATCGCTGCAAATGAGCGATCCCCGCGTCCGTCACGCGCGGTCCTACAATATCGAGGACGCGCAGATTAGGCAACTCGGCCACGGACTTCATACCGGCATCGGATACGTTACCCCTCCCGATATCGAGCCGCTCAATCCGCTTCAAGGCTCGAAGGTAATGCAGAAGGCGGTCCATATCGGCAGGGGCAGGCTGTTCGAGAACCACCCATCTCTTTTGGGAGAAGTACTCCAACTTCTTCGGCGTCAGATCCCGAAGGTCCTCCCAATCCGCCTCCGTGGGTCGAAATGGAAGAGGGGGCTCGTCCGGGTGGGGAGGCTGCCCTTTGGCGGAATCGCCCGCGGAACTCAAGGCACCGGACGTAAGGAGTGAACTCAGCACAACAATAGCAGAGATGAGAATGGCACGCATGTTGTCTCTCCTTCCTGGGCAAAGCCATCCCAACACGTAGCATTATTCGCACAAGGACACGACTTGACAAGGTGTAGTGCGCAGATCCCGCTCCCCATGCGGCACAGGGACCGCGTACTACCGTTCTTCGCGCGGCCGAAACCGCCGATACTCGGGATTCTGCACAAAGGCTTCTCTCGCAGCACGGTAGAGTTGGAGCCCTTTCTCACTCAGCCCGCCAGAGACCGTCGGCTTCGCGCCCAGCTCGGCATCCCAATGCCACTCTTCCTTCTTTGTGGGGGGCAGATACTCGAAAACATACCAATCAATATCCCCATCTCCTGGCATGAAATCCTTCGTGACGTTGATCCAGCCTTCCGACTGCGGATACCCGCCAACCCTCTCAATCTCGTAATTCCAGTAAGCACTACCCAAAGTGTCTCCCTTTTTCGCAGCGTTGGGTCCGGTACCACCCTCTACTACCTCGACAACGGCAATGAACTGCAAGAAGAGTTTTTTCCTCCCGCCCCAGCCTGTGTCGTACTGTGCCATGGTGTCTTCTTTGTCGGGAGTTCCGAAATACCCTCCAAGGTCTGAGCGTCGATTCTCGCGCCCGGAATAGCCTGCGTCGGGCCACAAGAGACGTGGAAGGCCGTGCGTCTTATGGGACGCATACAAAGACAACTTTTTGTGAGCGTCCGTGCGGCCGACGAAATGCAGGGAACCGTAATTGGCCAGTATGGCCCAGCCGTTTGTGGTTTCTGGCTGTTCATCCCCAGGCTCTCCAGCAAATTCTATTGCTTCATTACTTGTGGCGTCTTTCAGGGACGCGGCGAGTATGATCCGGTAATCATTGGCAAGATCAGGTGACTTCGGCGTGAACGTGACCCGATACATGACACCGGTAGCTCGATACGCCGTTATGCCACCTGTAAGTATCTTTGTCTTCTCCTTTGATTCCGTGAGATAGGAGCGAATAGTGAACGTTCCCCATTTGTTTTTCACATAGAACGTATGCGCCCGTGGTGGACTGCTGTACATGTCTGGGTGCTTAACCAGGGGAATGCGCTGCCGGAACTCCCGCTTGCCCCAGTTCTCGCCCGCCTTGGGTGTCTCCAATCTTACTGCGGGGGGCTTTGCTCTCTGCGGCTTTGCTACAGGCGGCTTTGGTGCAGGCGGCTTTGGTGCCGGCGGTGGCGGTTCGGGTTTCAGCCGCTGGGGAACCGCGCCGGCATGCTTCGTTGCGTACCAGTGCGCCTGCTTCACCCAATCGGGAACCATGGCCCAGCCCATTTTCGAGGGTTGCTCGACGATGAAATCGAGCAAATCGATTGCCTCCCACTCGCGTTCCTTCATTTGCTCTCGCAATAAGGGCAACATAGAGTCGAATGCATACTTGATATCGCCTCCTCTCACGACCGTGCTACGCGGCCGGAATCGTTCACGCCCATCCTCGGGCAGACCCTCGGGAACGCTTTGGGGAATATACTCCGCCGCATCGAAAAGCAACTTCACAACGTACTTGTCTGCTTCATTTTTCATCTCAATGTCGTCGGTGCGGCGCCAAGCAGGCAGTGGAGCCTGCTTGCTCGCAACGTACGCTTGATCCTCCGCGGAGAGTTTTTTGATGGGAAGTCTAACCTCCCTGCCGTCGTCCGAAGTGCGAAGGAAGACATTATCGTCACGTACTTCAACGAACACTGCTCTTAGGTAGTTTTTCAAGGAGGCATCCACCCAAGTCCTTGCACCTGTCTCAGCGTCATCGGTGATCGGATTCGCGCGGATATACTCATGGTCTTGATCGGAAAGGGCGGCAATCTTAACTGGCCGGGCTAATGGTTCGCCGGGAGCTTGAAGGACGGCGACAGAACCTCGCACCGCGACCAGATCTGCCTCCAATGTTTCCCCTCCCTCTCGGGCCGTCCACTTGCGCTGGCCCGATGGATCGATCGCATTAAGGGGGTTGTTGCGCACGTAGCGGTAGGCGTTGGGGTCGTCTTCGATGCGATCGATGGTGACGAACTGGCCGGTGACGGGATCGTACATGGCGTCATCCTGTGGTGAGTTGGAAAAGGATTTCGTTGGCCGAGGCGGCGACACCCGACGGCGATCGGCCGCGGAAGAGTCGGCGCTCCGCGTGCAGGCCGACGTCCTCGATGCGGTACAGATACGGTCGCACTTCCGCCGGATACATGACCTTCAAGCAGGCCAGAAATTCGAGTTCGCTGTAGAGATCGTCGGGGTCCAGCAACGTCGCCCGATAGTAGAACTCAATCGCCCGGCCCAGCCTCCCGTTGTCGCGCAGGCAGTCGGCCCGGGCACAAAGAAACGCCGCCATCTCCTGCCGCGGCGAGAGCGAGGGAAGGGCGTGCATACCCACTATCTCCCCCGGCCCGAGCGTCCGGGCTATCTCCCGGTAGTGCTCGTCGTCGCGGCCGCTGAGCCCAAAGGTGGTCGCGTCGACATTGAAGCATTCGCCCCCATCGGGCTCCTCCCATCTCAAGAAGTAATGCATTCCGGCATGGACCATGCTAAGCGGATATCCCAGTCGTCGTCCGATCGCCAGGTAGAGGACCGGCATTGACGTGCAGGTACCCGTTTGCCGGGTGAGCAGCCCGTGAATAAACAGATCCTGCGAATCCTTCCAGAGTTTGCGATTCTTCCGCGGCGGTGCGTCGGGATCGGGCATGTGGGCCGGGTTGTACCGCATCTGCAAACGGGCCTGCAGCACTTCGGCCATGTACATCGCGCGAAAGAAGCTGGGCGAGTAGCGATACTTCGCCAGGTTTTCCTCGAAGTAGTGCCAGTCCTCGCGCGTGCGCCGCTCGACCAACCCGGCAATGCGGTCGAGGATTTCCAGCATGACGCGGATCGGCATGTCCTCGGCCCCGGGCAGCCCGACCGCTGCGTGGAGATTCAGCGCCGCGACATCGTAGCCGGCCAGTTCCTCGTCGGTCATGCGGGCGAAATGTGCCAGCAAC
>CAYUIQ010000041.1:25339-44486 GCA_964444795.1 uncultured Planctomycetaceae bacterium | reverse complement strand
TGCAAGCAGTGCTGTGGATCCATGCACGAAACCCGGCAAGAAGGCACTGCTTGCAAGCCAGCAGTGGCACACATTCCGGTAGAGTCCCCCTTTTTCAACAGGCTGCTAAGAGGGGTTGGTTTCACAGGATCTCACTTCCCGATTTAGAGCCGCCCGGCCCGGGCGATTGTTCTCGGAAGAACCGTCATATCCCCCCAGCACGGGATTGTCGGGCCGCAAGGGGTCCCCAAAAGACGCCGAAACATCGTACAATAGCATAACCGCCCGTTGAGAAAGTGCAAAACCGTGGCACCAAACCATGGCCCCACCACGTCGGAACCGAAAGAAAGGCACATGACAGGACGAAATCCGATCTGCTGGAGCGTCTGTGTGTTGCTCACGGTCGTGCTGCTCGGTTGCGGCGGGTCGCCGAAGTCTCGCAATACGGCTTCCAAGGCAAAGCCGGCAAAATCCAGCAAGGCCGATTCCGACCGTATCCCCCCGAAAGAGAAGCCCAACAAGCAGGATCCGGAAGAAGAATCGGCCTTCGAGCTTCCCTGGAAGAATGAGCCCGGCGATCAGGTTCCCGCGTCGGGTGACGAGACGAAGCCCAACGGCTCGGAAGGCCCCTTGCTGGGCGAGTTGTTGGGCGATGCGCCCGATTCGGCCAACCGTTTCATACCCAACGTGCCGCGGATCAAGGTGAACGAGTCGCTCGCCTCGGACCAGGGTATTCGCAAAGTGGCCAGCCGCCGCATGACCCTCTACACCGACTTGCCGCCGGGCGAGGAAGTCGACGTTCTGCCTGAGGTGTTTGAACAGGCGTTTCCCCAATGGTGTACCTATTTTGGCGTCTCGCCCGAGGAACATGCCGACTGGCACCTGACCGGCTTCCTGATCAAGGACAAAGCTCGGTTTCAACGAGCCGGGCTGATCCCGCGGTATCTGCCTCAGTTCAAACACGGATACGCCCGCAATTACGGAATCTGGCTCTACGATCAGCCGAGCGACTACTACCGCCGTCATTTGTTTCTGCACGAGGGAACGCACGGGTTTATGAACACCATGCTCGGCGGATGCGGACCACCCTGGTACATGGAAGGCATGGCCGAGTTGATGGCCACCCACCGCTGGCACGACGGACGTTTGACGATGGGGTACTTTCCGGCCAATCGAGAAGAAGTGCCCATGCTGGGGCGCATTCGCATCATCAAGGACGCGCTGGCCGCCGGCCGCGCCCGCGGGTTGCTCGACGTCGTCCAATACAGTTCCAGCGCCCATCTCGACACCGAACCGTACGCCTGGTGCTGGGCGCTGGCCATGCTGTTGGACCGCCATCCCCGATATCGCGAGCGGTTCCGCGACCTCTACAAGCTCGTGCGGAAACCCGACTTCAACCGGCGTTTCTACCAGATCATCGATCGTGACATGCGCCCGCTGGACGAACAGTGGCAAGTGTTTGCCGCCGACCTGGAATACGGCACCGACGTCGAGCGGTCGGCCATCGAGTTCCGACCGGGAAGTCCGCTACCCGAGGAGGGCGCGACGGTGACCGTGTCCGCCGATCGCGGGTGGCAGAGCTCGGGTGTCCAACTCCAAGCCGGCCGGTCGTACCAGATCGTTGCCTCGGGACGATACAAGGTGGCCGACCAACCGCAAATCTGGTGGTGCGAACCGGGTGGCGTCTCGATCCGCTACTATCGGGGACAGCCATTGGGGATCCTGCTCGGGGCCGTGCGGAACGAGGCAGCGGGGAATACGGGCCCAAGCCCTCTGCTGTGGCCGACGACGATCGGACTGCAAACCACCCTAACCCCCGAGAAGACGGGCACCCTGTACCTGCGAATCAACGACTCGACCGCCGAGTTGCACGATAACGCGGGAACACTGGAGATCCGGATTCGACCGGCCAAAACCACGGCGCCCGATTGACCGTCGCTCCCTGGTCACCTAAAATGGGGGGTTCAACAAGAGGGTCTCGCCGGTGGTTCTCCCCGGGGCCCTCCTGTCGCAATTCCCCCGGGCGGGATACCATGTTCGGTCGCTCCGCCATTTTTCGTCCGCTACCCCCCCCCCTGAAAAGTCCATGAACGCACTCGAACAACAAGACCCCGCCATTTGGGCGGCCATTGCCAAAGAAACCGACCGTCAGTGCAACGGGCTGGAGATGATTGCCAGCGAGAACTACACCAGCCCGGCCGTGATGCAAGCCAGCGGAAGTATCCTGACGAACAAATACGCCGAGGGCTATCCGGGCCGGCGTTACTACGGCGGATGCGAGTTTGTCGATCAGGCCGAGGAACTGGCCCGGCAGCGGGCGAAGGAGCTTTTCGGGGCCGAGCACGTCAACGTACAGCCGCATTCCGGGTCGCAAGCCAACACGGCCGTCTACATGGCGGCGCTGAAACCGGGCGACGCCGTTCTGGGGTTGGATTTGTATCACGGCGGGCACCTGACCCACGGGATGAAGCTGAACATCTCGGGCCAGTTGTACGACTTCCACAGCTACGGCGTTCGGCCCGACACGCACCGCATCGACTTCGATCAGGTCGCTTCGCTGGCCCGAGAGCACAAGCCCAAGCTGATCGTGGCCGGGGCCAGCGCCTATCCTCGCGAGATCCCGCACGGCAAGTTCGCCGAGATCGCTCGGGAGTGTGGAGCGAAGCTGTTCGTCGACATGGCGCATTACGCGGGCCTGGTGGCCGGCGGCGTACACGACGACCCGGTTCCCGTGGCCGACTTCGTTGCCACGACCACGCACAAGACGTTGCGCGGCCCGCGCGGCGGCATGATCCTTTGCCGCAAGGAGTCGGCCAAGGCGATCGACCGGAGCATCTTTCCCGGCACCCAGGGCGGACCGCTGATGCACGTGATCGCGGCCAAGGCCGTCTGTCTGGGCGAGGCCGCGCAGCCGGCCTTCAAGCAGTATGCCCGGCGGATTGTCGACAACGCCCAAGCGCTGGCCGACGTGTTGCTCTCCGGCGGAGTCGCACTAGTCAGCGGCGGGACCGACAACCACCTCATGCTGGCCGACGTCACGCCCTTGGGACTGACCGGGCACCGTGCCGAAGAGACTTTGCACCAGTGCGGAATCACGGTCAACATGAACATGATCCCCTTCGATCGGCGCAAGCCGGTCGATCCGTCGGGAGTCCGCATCGGCACACCGGCACTGACCACGCGGGGGATGGGCACCGATGAAATGCGAACCATCGGCGGCTGGATTCTGGCGGCGCTGAAGGCACCCGACGACGAGAAACTTCTCGCCGGTATTCGCCAGGAGGTCGCGGGGCTGTGCCAGCAGTTTCCCATCCCGGGAACTCAATAAGGAGAATCTTCGTGATTGTCGTCAATACGGAATATCTGCCCGGCATGTCGATCGTCGAGGTCAAGGGACTGGTGCAAGGCAACACGGTTCGGGCCAAACACATGGGCCGGGACATCGCCGCCGGGCTGAAGAACCTCTTCGGAGGTGAACTCAAGGGCTATACCGAACTGCTGGTCGAGTCGCGCCGCGAGGCGGTTCGCCGGATGATCGCTCAAGCAACCGAACTGGGCGCCAACGCCGTCTTGAACGTCCGCTTCGCCACCAGTTCGATCACCGCCGGCGCCGCCGAACTGTACGTCTACGGCACGGCGGTCGTGGTCGTTGAGCAGGGATGAACCAAAGGTGAGGAGACGATCGTGTCAGAGCTAATTCCCATTCTGCTCATCGCCGGCTTTCCTTTGATCCTGCTTGTGGTGGGGTACGTGATCGGCGGTATGACTGAATCATCCCACCTCGCGCGCCTCGACAAACAGGAACGCGAACTGGCCGATATTGTGATGTCCGACCTGAAGCAGCTCCCCGAGAATTGGCACGCGACCGATCCGCATTTGGTGACCGGCGTGGCCGTGATCGCCACCGATTACTTCAAAGTCTTTGCCGCCTCGCTACGCAATCTTTTCGGCGGTCGCGTGCGGAGCTTCGAGACGCTGGTCAGCCGGGCGCGCCGCGAAGCGATCGTCCGCATGCTCCACGAAGCCCGGGACGCCGGCGCCAACGCCATCTGGACGGTTCGCATCGAAACGGCCACGATCCAGGGGAAAAAGCAAGGCAAGTCGGGCGGTATCGAGGTGATGGCCTACGGCACGGCGATGAAAGTGACCGGCGGGTGAACGGGGAAAGCGTGATCGGTGGGTGAATGAAGAAGAAATATCTTTCCACCGACTACGAACCCGCGCTGGGCAGTGCGCCGCCGGTAGCCCCCGACCCGGCCGAAGAACGGGCGGCCTCCGTCGACCGGGTGCCCGACGAGATCGAGACGATCCGCGATTCGATTGCCGGCGAACCGGCACTGCCCGGCCATCGCGATCCCGATCGCTGGGCACGCTGGATTGCCGCGAAACGCGCGCCGTGTACGCTGCCGGGAAATATCGCCGTTACCCTGCTGGCCGCACTACTGGGGGGGCCGTTCGCTGTTCTCGGAGCCCTCCTGGCCGGACAACAGGGCTTCGCGGTACTGGTCTACGCCGTCGTCTTCGCACCGGTAATCGAGGAGTTGCTCAAACAGTCGGGGATGACCTACATCCTGGAGAAGAGGCCCTATCGGGTTTTCGCCGCCTGGCAGTTTGTGTTGGCCGCAATGGTCTCTGGATTGGTCTTTGCGGTGATCGAAAACCTCGTGTACATCCATGTCTACGCCGCCGAGGCCGAACCGCAGACCGTCGCCGCACTCGCCGCGTTTCGGTGGCCCGTCTGCACGACCCTGCACGTCTCCTGCGCCGCGATCGCCTCGCTCGGACTGGTGCGTGTCTGGAAGAAGCAGCTTCGCGACGGCAAGCCGGCGAATCTGTCGGCCGCCTTTCCCTGGTTTGCCGCGGCGATGGTCATCCACGGAGCGTACAACCTGGGCGCCACGCTTTTCGGCCCCCAGTTCTGAAAAAGGGGGACCGAGTCCGCTGACTCATGCGGGCACGTCTTCAAGCGTCGAGGAGAATCCTCTATAATAGGCACCCACCGGGGGGGCGCGGTTTTCCATACGTGCCTATTCAACGTCTCGCAACGGGTATTGGGCCGATGACACAGAGCAAGATCCTAATCGCCGACGACAACCCCACCAACGTGGAGTTGCTCGATGCCTATCTCACCGACGTCGATTGCCAGATCGAGATCGCCTGCGACGGTCGCGATACGCTGGACAAGGTGGCCCAATTCCAGCCCGACCTGATCTTGCTGGACATCATGATGCCCAAGCTCAGCGGCTTCGAGGTGTGCAAGACGCTCAAGGACGACCCGGCCACCCACTCGATCATGATCCTGATGGTCACCGCGCTGAACGAGCCGGGCGATATCGATCGGGCCGTCTCGGCCGGCTGCGACGATTTCCTCAGCAAACCGGTCAACAAGATCGAGTTGCTCAAACGGGTCGACAACATGCTCCGATTTCGCCACGTCAGCGACGAGCTGGAGCGGTTGCGCCGTTATGTCGACAGCATCGAGGCCGAGGCCGGCCCGCGAAGCGCGAATTCCGCATCCGACTGATACCCCACGGTACGATGGGCCTCCGAGCCCGTCGATGCTGTACGATGGGCCTCCCAGCCCGTCGATCCAGGCTCTCCGACGGCCTCGGAGGACCCTCGTGCCAACGAAAATTCGCCTCCGGCACTTGCCCGCGGCGCTCCGGGCGCCAATGATTACCAGGATATGGCAGCATCGTAACCGGAGCTGGTGTTCAACGTTTCACCGAAACACGCCCGCCCACGCCGTGCCCCCCAGGAGGACCTTCCCATGTTTCGACGAACGACCCAATTGGCCGGCGTCACGGCCTTGATCTGTTTGGTTGCCATCGGCAGCGGCTTCTCCACCGAACTGGAGGTCGGCACCGCGGCCCCCGATTGGTCGGGGATCGTCGGAACCGACGACAAGGAACATGCTCTGGCCGACTACCAAGACGCCAAGGCCGTCGTGCTGGTCTTTACCTGTAATCATTGCCCGGTCGCCAAGGCCTACGAGGACCGGCTGATTGCCCTGCAGGCCGACTACCAGGACAAGGGCGTCCAGGTGATCGCCGTCAACTGCAACAAAGGGGCCGGCGACCGCCTGGAGCCGATGAAGCAACGGGCGGCCGAGAAGGAGTTCAATTTCCCCTACCTGTTCGACGAATCGCAACAGACGGGCCACGACTATGGTGCCCGGGTCACGCCCCACCCCTACCTTCTCGACGGCGACCGCAAGATCGTCTACGTTGGGGCCATCGACGACAACATGAACGCCGAGAAAGCGACGGAACACTACCTCCGTGACGCGCTGGACGCCCTGCTGGCGGGCAAGGATGTGCCCGAGATTCAAAAGAAGGCTTTCGGATGCGGCATCAAGTATGAGAAGAAGTAGTTGTTCCTTGCCTTTTGTCAGGCGGGTACTCGCTTGGGTCGTTCTCGCGCCCGTGCTGCTCGGTGGATGCGGGCGCTTGCCGGAGGCGGAAGACGCGCCACCGGTGTCCACACCGGCCATGAATCTCAACGAGCCGCTTCCGCGCATCGATCGGGCCGGTTTGCAGCAGCTCATCGAGAAGCATCGGGGCAAGGTCGTCCTGCTGGACTTCTGGGCCACCTGGTGTGATCCCTGTATGGGATTGTTCCCGCATCACGTCGACCTGCACCGGCGATTTGCCGATCGTGGGCTGGTCGTCGTCGCCGTGAGCCTCGACCTCGATGAGAGCGAACCGGCGGCGCGCCGTTTTCTGAAGCGGGAAGAGGCCGCTTTCGCCAACTTTCGCTGCAGCTACGAGATCGGGCCGGAACCGTTCGAGAAATTCGAGATCGCCGGCGGCGCAATCCCCCACGTTCGGCTGTACGATCGGACGGGTCGGTTACGCCACGCCTTCGGAGCCGAACCGGCCCCGCAACCACCCGACCCCGAGCTGATCGAGCAGGCGGTCGTCGCCTTGCTCGACGGGCTGTGAGACCTGATTTCCATGCGGAGCATGGAAATCAGGCTGCCTTCAACCCCCCCGAACGAACCGCATCCCCCGGTCCCCATGCTCACAAAGGTGCCGTGACCGTTGCGCAAGTCCTCGCCAACTTCTTGCCCAACCTCTGTTGGCTAGGGTATGTTGTGGGTAGATAGATCTGCCCCGCAACGGGTGCTTCCATATCCACAAACCAGGGAGAGGCGGGCTCGAACCCCGCCGAATTTGAATCATGTCCGTTGAAGTCGTCCGACCGATTCGCCGGCCCGTCGTGCGGCCCGTCCTTGCCTGCGTACTGCTGATGGGAACGATTCTGCCGGGCCTTGCCGATACGGCGCTGGCGGAGGACAAACCGTCTCCGGCCAATCAGCGTATCGCCCGGCTGATCGAGCAATTGGGCGATGCCGACTATTTCGTCCGCCAGCGCGCCCAGGACGATTTGGCCAAGATCGGGTTCGATGCGTTCGATGCATTGACCGAAGCCAAGAACCACGACGATTTCGAGATCGCCGTTCGCGCCCGCTACCTGATCCGGCTGATCCGTGTCGAGTGGACGCAAGCGGATGATCCAGCGGACGTGAAAACGTGTCTGGAGAAATACGAATTCGAGGACCCCGACACACGAAGAACCAAGATGGAGTACCTGGCCGAGATGAAGGACGGTCAGGGCGTACCCGCGCTGTGCCGGCTGCTGCGGTTCGAGAAGACGGCCGCCTTGTCAAAACAGGCGGCGATCGAGATCCTCACGGCCGGACCGCTGGACGCGCCGCCGGACGAGAAGCTGGCCAAAGTGCTGGGTGAGCAATTGAAGCAGAGCCAGCGTCCGGCTGCCCGATGGTTGCAGGTGTACGTGCAGTTTCGCGACAATCCGCAGGCGGCGCTGGCGGAGTGGAAGAAGCTCACGGCCGCCGAGCGCACGACGTATCGCAGTTCGCCCGGCCAATCGGGACGCGAAGTCGTCACCACGCTGATTCGCATCCAATTCAATTGGCAGAAGAAACTCAACCGTACCACCGAGGCGGTGGCCACGATGCAGGACTTGATCGACCTGGAGAAAGGCGATCCCGAGGCGATCCTCGAATTGCTCGATTGGCTGGTCGAGCAGAAGGCATGGAACGAGATCGACCAGGTGGCCGGACGTTTCGCCGGTGTTTTCGATCGCGAGCCGATTCTGCTTTACGTGTTGGCCACGGCGCAGTCGGCCCAAGGTAAGAAAGACGTTGCCATGCACACGGCCGAGCGAGCCGGAAAACTCAGCCCCGGTGCCGCGATCGACCAACTGGCCAAGCACTTGACCACCGCGTATGCCCTGCAGCGACGGGGGGAATTCAAGTGGGCCGGGCAGGAATTTCAACACATCGGCCAGATGGAGGACGCCGACATCCAGGTCGTCTGGATGGCCCAGCGCGGTCTGGCCGAGATGTTCCACGACCAGGGCGACGATCTGGCGGCGGCCAAGGCCCTGGAAGAGGCGATCGCGCGGATCGGGAAGGAGAAAATTCCCGGCGGCAATCAGCCCGTGGCGGCGCCCCCGTCGACCGTGTCGCGAATGCACTACTTCTGGGCTCGCCACCACAGCGCTCAGGGCGAACGGGACAAAGAGCTCGCGCGACTCGACGAGAGTCTCAAGGCCGATCCGACGGCAGTCGACACGCTGATCGCCTGTCACCGACTCCCCGACAACACGCCCCAGCGCAAGGCGGAGATCGTCAAGCTGATCGAGGCGGCGGCGGAGCGAATGCGGGCGGAGATCAAGGCGGACCCGACTTCGCCGGTCGAGTACAACCAGTTTGCCTGGCTGATCGGCAATACGGAGGGCGATTTTGACGAGGCGCTTCGCTTCTCGAAGAAATCGCTCGAGTTGAGCCCCGATAGCAGCGCCTATTTCGACACGCTGGCCCGCGTCTACTTTGCCCGCGGCGAGTTGGACAACGCCGTGGCCTACCAGACCAAGGCGGCCGCCAACGATCCTCACTCCGGTTTGATCGCCAAACAACTGGAGCTGTTTCTCAAGGCACAGGCGGAGCAGAAGCAGGAGAAAGAAGATCCGCCGCCAGAGGAAAAGCCATCGGAGAAGGAGCCGAAGGAAAAGCCGGAAGAGAAGCCGGTTGAAGATCCGAAGCCGAAGGAAAAGCCGGCCGAGGACGAGAAGCCGCCCGAAGACCCGGAGCCGAAGGAGAAGCCGGCCGAAGATCCCAAGCCGGAAGAAAAACCGGCCGAAGACCCGAAGCCCGAGAAACCCGAGTCGGAGGAGGGAGCCTCGAAATGACTCCGGGCATTCCCCGCGGGATGGAGGCCGTGGACATCGGCGGCGCGACACTGGCGGTGGTCGATCGGGGTGCCGGGCCGCCGCTGGTCTTGGTCCACGGTTTTCCGCTGGACCATTCGATGTGGAACGAGCAGATTCTCGTGCTATCGGAACATTATCGCGTGATCGCACCCGACCTGCGAGGTTTCGGCTACAGCGAGCTGACCCACGGCACCGTGACCATGAACCAAATGGCCGACGACACGGCCGCGATGCTCGATGTGCTGGGAATCGCCGAGCCGGTCACGTTCTGTGGGCTGTCGATGGGCGGATACGTCGCGTGGCAGTTCTGGAACCGGCACGCCGCGCGGCTGCGCGGACTGATCCTCTGCGACACGCGCGCGGTAGGGGATACACCGGAGGTTGCCGCCGACCGTCACGAAATGGCCGAGCGGGTATTGCGCGAGGGGCCGGGGCCGCTGGTCGAGACGATGATGCCCAAGCTGTTCGCCGAATCGACCGTCCGAGAGCAACCCGACGTGGTGGAAGCGCTCCGCTCGGTCATGCTGGGCAACGACCCGATCGGGATCGCGGCGGCCGGGCGCGGGATGGCCGTCCGAGAGGATTTCACACCCCGGCTGCCCGAGATCCAGTGTCCCGCGCTGGTTCTGGTGGGCCAGCACGACGCCATCTCGACGCCCGACGAAATGGCCTCGATCGCGCGGGCTCTGCCCCATGCGCGGTTCGTCGAGATCGCCGGCTCGGGACACATGTCCCCGATGGAAAGACCGGAGGAAGTCAATCGGGCGATGGCCGGATTCCTCGCGACGGTGGGGTGAACCTTAATGTCCGGGTCTTGGACCTGCGACAGATCGCAGATCACTGGACGCGCATCTACGATTGCCTGTTCAGTGATTTGCTGCCAAGCCGTGTATTCTTCCGGCGAAGGGTCGGATTCCTCAAAGAGTATTGCATCCTGCTCTTCGCTAATGAATTCGGGGTAGAGCGTAGAAACCGCGATCTTACGTAACTGGGCATCGGATGAGGCCGGATCTCGAATTGCCGTTGGCAACTCGGATTCCGGCCACCGGCTCATTGCTTGTCACGTTGTCCCGAGCCTTCAGCAGCAGGAGAACACCACGAAGGACACGAAGAGCACGAAGATCTCAGAGGACGAATCGCTTGATTCCGTCCTTCGTGCTCTTCGTGTCCTTCGTGGTGGACCTTTTCGCACCGAGCGCGATACGCCGTCGCGAATTCCGCCTGCTACGGCGTGCGGAACAACGACTGGCTCTTAACGATGGCGCAGTCGTCGGGAAATGTGTGGAAGGCCTGGACCATCATGGTCTTCTGGCGGGTTTCCACGTTGATGTAGCTCAACGCCCCGATCGCCAGTCGGCCGCTGGAATCGAAACGGTGCAACATGCCCTGGTGCTGGCCGTCGCGGGCGAGTTCTTCTTGAAAGGTCCAGAAGACTTGCGGGTCGACCGGCTCCAACTGAAAGGCGACCTCGTAGGATGCCCCGCCACGGCACTGGACTTTGTCGGTCCGCTCGCCGCGTAGCGAGTAGGACATGAGCCGGCGCCGAACCGGCAGCGGATGATGGGCCGAGGTGGCGACTTCGGTGAGCGTCAGCCCTTCGTAGCGCCAGGTGACCAGATGACCGGCGCTGGTGATATCGATCTTCGCCTCGAAGGCCCCTCGCTGGACCGTTCGGGTGGCGTGTACTTGGAACAACTCCGGATGCAACGGACGGCCGTACAGTTGGAAGACCAATTCCGCAATTTTGGGTCGAACGGTCAGCACGGTGATTGGTTCCTGTTTATTGATTGTTGCGGGTTGGGATTGTCACGACTCCCTTGCCGCCGATTTTCAGGCCAGTGGAAAGCTCCATTATACGGCACATCCACTTTGGACACAAAGGGAGATTGTGCCGGGCGGACAATGACCGATTTTTCCGACTTGACAAACGCCCGGCCTTTGTTCCGCGCCGGCCGCTAGCATTGATTGCGTCGTCGGCATCCTCGGATAACTCTCCGTGACGATTACAGTCCTTTCAGCAACAACCCCACGAGAATGTCGTAGGCGGCGTGTGTGCCGGCGGTGATCCCGAACCCCCGATACACGTACAGCAGGGAGAAGAAAGCCCCGGCGGAAAATCGAAACAGAAAGCTGGACAGGGCAAAGTCTTCACTGATGTAGTGGGCCGCGGAAAAGAGGACGCTGCTGATGACCACGGCCACCAGCCAACTCGTCTGGCGAGCCGCGCCCAGCCGGTATACGGTCGCCGCAATGAGCGACAAGAGGATTAGGCGGAACAGTAGCTCCTCGTAGATTCCGGCCCCGATAAACGCCACGAGAAGGTTCACCGTGCCGGCAGTGACGGACAGTGACCAACTCGCGCCGACCGATGGGGCGACCGTGCCGGGAAGCATGGCGGCGAGCAATGCCCCTTGCAGGTGAGAAATCAGCAGCAGGCAGACGGCAAGCAGGCCGCATTCGACCGTCATGCCCCAATAGATCCCCCGCGGTACCCGCCAGGGACGCCCCGTCGTGTGATGCCATCCCAGGAGAATCGCCACGGTCAGCACCGGCAGGAGGAAATACTGCCCGAATCCCGCCCACGCCAGAAACTGCCGCAGCCAAACGTCGGCTCCGTTGCGCGCCGCCTCGGCCCCCACCAGCAAGACCCCCACCTCGTAGAGCACCAGCAGCGGCGCGATAAACACCAGACTGGTCAATGGTTCCGCCGAGACGGACCAATAACCGGACGCCGACGGCGATGTCGAAAGGCGGCTGGTGCTCATTCGAAAAGAGTCCCCACGATCGATTCAGTAACGACTCCCCGGAAGCCGGGGGGATCGTGCGCGACTTGGAACGTCCACCCAAGCCTCACTCATCTTCGACGCGTCTCGACGCACGGCTTGAACTCCCTGCCGCGGAAGACGCCGCCGGCGGCAAACTTGAGGAAAACTCCTGCAATCTGGTTCCTACGCAGAGCATGGAAATCGGGTCGACTGAAATTGAACATTGACGACAAATTCTCTATAACTCAAACAGCAAACCCCGGAAGAACGTCCCATGAGCGGCATCTTATCCGAAGTCTACGAGCGGCTGTTTGCCGCATTGGGGCCACAACATTGGTGGCCCGGCGATTCGCCCTTCGAGGTGATGGTCGGCGCCGTATTGGTCCAGAACACGGCCTGGAAGAACGTCGAGAAGGCGATCGGCAATCTCCGCGAGGAGGGTGTGCTGGAGCCCAAGTTGCTCTACGAACTGCCGCCGGAAGCGTTGGCCGAGTTGATCCGTCCGGCCGGTTACTATCGGCTCAAGACCCGGCGGCTGCGGAATCTGCTGGCCATGCTCGTCGAACGGTACGACGGTTCGCCCGATGCCATGTTCGCCGTCGATGCAACAACATTGCGAGAAGAACTGCTTTCGGTCAACGGAATCGGACCGGAGACGGCCGATTCGATTCTGCTCTACGCCGCCGGACTGCCCACGTTCGTGGTCGACACCTACACGCATCGCGTGCTGGCCCGCCACGGTTGGATCGACTTCGAGTCCGACTATCACGCCATTCAGGACCATTTCCAGAGCAGCCTGCCGGTCGACGTGGCCCTGTTCAACGAATACCACGCTCTGCTGGTCCGGGTCGGCCATCTGTATTGCCGAAAACGACCGCATTGCGAGGAGTGTCCGCTGGTCGAGCTACTGCCCGGCGGCGGGGCGTTGGAGCCCGACTGATGGCCGTGCCGGGCGACGGTGCGTGGGCGTCAGGCAGACGGAGAAAGACTCCGGGATGTGGTTTCTTTTGACAGCAAACCGATAAGACTATCCCCACTGTTCTGTTCGAATCCCCGGCACTACAATCCACCCGTCCGGGCCGACTCTTACCCCCGGAAAGACACGTTGCGATGTTGACACGAGCACCACGGGCGGAAAGACTGGGGAAGAGAAGGGGAACGATCTCTTCTTCCTGAAACCGTACGATCCATTCCCGGGCAATACCCGGGCCCACACCCATTCACGGGAGAACATCGGTGATGAGCGAGACTACCCAAGGCGGTTCGTCGCGACGTGAGTTTCTGAAAACTACGGGCCGTATTGCCGCGGCTTCGGCGGTGGTCGGGGCGACCGTGCCGCACGTCCACGCGGCCGAGGACAACACAATCCGCATCGTCCTGATCGGATGCGGCGGCCGTGGCACCGGTGCGGCGTCCAACGCCCTGTCGGTCAAGGCCCAACCAATCAAGCTGGTGGCCATGGGTGATGTTTTCGAGAACCGCCTCACCAGCAGCTTCGGACGGCTGCAAGGGCGCTTCGGCGATAAGGTCGACGTGGCGGACGACCGCAAGTTTATCGGCTTCGACGCGTACAAGCAGGCCATGGATTGTCTCCAGCCGGGCGACGTGGCCATCTTCGCCACGCCGCCGGCTTTCCGCTGGGTACACTTCACCTACGCGATCGAGAAGAACCTCAACGTCTTCATGGAGAAGCCGGTTACCGTCGACGGTCCGACCACGCGGCGGATGATCGGTCTTGCCGCCGAAGCCGATAAGAAGAACCTCAAAGTGGGCGTCGGCCTGATGGTTCGCCACTGCCGCGGACGGCGCGAATTGTTTGACCGCATCCAGGGCGGCGAGATCGGCGATATCATCGCCATGCGCGGCTATCGGATGTCGGGTCGCGCGGCGGCCGTGGGACGCAAGCCCGAGGGAATGAGCGATCTGATGTACCAGATCCAGAAGTTCCATAGTTTCATTTGGGCCAGCGGCGGCGTCTACAACGACTTCTACATCCACCAGATCGACGAACTTTCGTGGATGAAAAACGCCTGGCCGGTCGAGGTCCATGCCCTGGGCGGTCGTCACTATCGGGGCGACGCGGTCGACCAGAACCTCGACACCTATGCCGTCGAGTACACCTATCCCGACGGCACGAAGCTCTTCTACAACGGCCGAAACATGGCCGGCTGCCAGAACCGGTTTGCCAGCTACGTTCACGGCAGCAAAGGCTCGGGCATTGTCTCCACCAATAGCCACGCGCCGGGCAAGGTGAAGACGTTCAAGGACCAGACCTTCAGCGCCGACAGTCAGATTTGGGCCTTCCCGCAACCGGAGCCGAATCCCTATCAGATGGAATGGGAAGATCTGATCGAGGCGATCCGCCAGGACACGCCCTACAACGAGGTGAAGCGGGGCGCCGAGTCGAGCATGGTCAGTTCGATGGGCCGCCTCTCGGCGCACACCGGCCGGACGATCACGTTCGAGCAGATGCTCAACCACGAGCACGAACTGGCCCCCGACGCGGCCAACTTCACACCCGACTCCGCCGCCCCGGTGTTGCCCGGCGAAGACGGCAAGCACCCGGTGCCCACGACGGGGACTGTTACCAATCGGGAGTATTGAGGGTTATCGTACCCATCCCAGTCGCATCACCGGCCGGAACGTCAACGTGGCGTTCAGCGGGGCGCCGCTGTGGGGAGGTGGTTTCTCGGCCACGAGCGGCGACTGGGTAATGTCGGCGTTCTATCCGATACCTCTCTGATGCAGATGAGGGGCTTACACTGCAACTTCCATGCACGATGCGCGAATGTTCGTAGCATGGGCCCCCGGCCCGTGAGAGGCGAGAACACGGGCCAGGGGCCCATGCTACTTTGCCCTCGCTAGAATAAGGTCTGCCCTTTTCCTTCCCGCCTACGACTTCTTATCGGTCACGCCGGAGAGGACCTCGCAGTCGGGCAGGGCCTTGCGCAGTTTGTCGGCCCCCTCGTCGGTCACCCTCGTATTGGTCACCTCCAGCCGCGTCAGCTTTTTCAGACCCAGCAGGTTCTCGATCCCGGCGTCGGTGACGGGTGTGCGACCCAGGTGCAGAAAATCCAGGTCGGCCAGCGGTTTGAGTTTCGGCAGCCCGGCGTCGGTGATCTTCGTGTTGTCGAGGTTCAGCGAGGTCAGTTGCGTCATGGTGGTGACGTGATCCAGCCCGGCGTCGGTCACGGGCGTGGTGTAAAGGTTGAGGTCCGTCAGGGCGGCGATCTCCTTGAGGTGGGCCAGTCCGCCGTCGTCGACGGCGGTCTTGCTCACGTCCAGGTTGGCCAGCTTAGCCGCCGACTTGAGGTGGCGCATGCCCTCGCCGGTGATCCCGGTATCGCTGATGCGCAACCGCCGCAGCCGCGGCAGCGCGGCGAGGTGTGCCAGCCCGGCGTCGGTGATCTTGGTGCCCGAGAGGTAGACCTGTTCGAGGCTCTCCATCGACTTGAGCTTTTCGAGCCCCGCGTCGCCCACGCTGGTCAGGTCGAGCTTCAGGACCTTGAGCTTCCCGAGCCCCGTGATGCTGTCGATTGCCGCGTTGGTCACGTTCTCGCCGGAGAGTTGCAGGTCTTTGAGAGACTCCATGGCCACGAGCAGCTTCGCCGTGGCGTCGGTGGCCTTGCCGTCGCGGATCTGGACGACGATCACGTTACCCTGGTCGTCGAGCCTGACCGCGGCGCCCAACGCATTCAAGGCGTCGATCGGTTCTTGCGGCCTCTCTTGGGCCGGCGCGGCGGGTTGCTCGGTCTTCGCCGGTTCGGCCTTCTCCGCGGGCCCGGCCGGTTCCTTCTCTTTCGGCCCGGCGGCCTCGCCCTTGGTGGCCGGCGGCTCATTCGGGCCGTCGCCTTCGCGAGCGCGTTCACTGCAGGCAGCCAATGAGAGGGCCAGCGTCCACAGCACGACGTGACAGATAGTGCGTTTCATGGCAGTCTCCGGTCAGGGGTATGCGGCCGCTGCGGCGGCGTCCGATGAGCGGAGTATAGCAGCGCCCTTCCGCCCGCGACAGCCGCCAGCCGTGATCGGCGGCTTGGAGATCGAAAGATGAAAAAGAGGCTTATCCCATAACAGAGTGCCTGAGCGACCAAAAGGGACGAGCGATAAAAGAGCGATACCAGGGGGCCGACTATTCACTGGCCGCCAGCCGCACGGGCACGTCGAGGCGCTTGCCGTCGCGAATGATGGTGAGGGACACTTCCTCGCCCGGCTTCTTGCTCTCGACGATGGTAAGGAAGCCGTCGCCCGTCCTCACCGGCTGACCGTCCACCGCCACGATTAGATCGGCGGCCGTGCGGTCGCGGGTCGTATACTCGTAGACAAAGGGGCCCTGACGCCTCCGCTGGCGAACGATCTGGGGCCCCTTGAGCCCGGCCTGTTCGGCGGGCCCGCCGGGGATGAGCGAGGCAATCAATAGCCCCCGGTCCACCTTGTAGACTTGGGCGATGCCGATCTCGGGACGAACGATGCGGCCGCTGCGGATCAGCTCGGGCACGATGCGGCCGATCGTACTGACGGGGATGGCAAATCCCACGCCGGCGCTTTCGCCCGTCTTGCTGGCAATCGCCGTGTTCATGCCGATCATCCGACTCCGCGAGTCGAGCAAGGGCCCACCCGAGTTGCCCGGGTTGATCGCCGCATCGATCTGGATGATCGACTTGATCGTGCGTTGGCTACGACGGTTGGGAATCGCCCGGTTGAGGCTGGAGATGATGCCCGTGCTCAAGGTGCGTTCCAGCCCGAAGGGGTTGCCGATGGCATAAACCCGCTGTCCGACGCGCAGGTGCGTGGAATTGCCCAACACCACGGGCACCAGCGAGGCGGCTGGCGCATCGATCTTCAACACGGCAATGTCGCTGGCCGGGTCGACGCCCACGAGTTCCCCTTCGTAAGTCTTTCCGTCGTAGAGAGTTACCTGGATTTCCCGGGCGCCGTCGATGACGTGGAAGTTGGTCAGCACGTGGCCCTGTCGATCGATCACCGTGCCGCTGCCCTCGCCCTCGGCAAGGGCGCCAAGGGAATAGAGTCTGGCGCTGACGCTACGCGTAGCGATGTTGACCACGCTGCGATTGACCGCCTCGTAAACCGCGATGTTGACCCGTTCCTCGGGCGTGAGATCCTCGGGCGACAAGGGCTCGGGAAGCAGTTCGCCCGGCAAGCCCAGCTCGGGACCCGGCTGCCCGGCAGCGACCGGCGCGGCGTCTTGTTCCTGGGCCGAGACAGGCGGTTCGGCGATCGGCCGATCCGCTAAGACGGCGGCCAGGATCGCTCCGAGGAAGGCGGAGAACACGCACGGCAGGAAGTACTTCGACACCACGGATTTCCTCACAACGGCACCCATCGGGTTAGGGGAGAAACGGTTTTCCTGGCTATCCTACGTTACCCTGTTGATACGGGCTTGAGTAGCTCTCGGTTCGGGTAAACCGGACCGGCGCTCGCTGGGCAAGAATCGGTCTCCGGCGGAAGGCAAGGGGTCTGGCTTCAGCGAATCCACCGCTGGACAACATCGTCACCCGCCCGAGTTGTCGCCTCAGGCGAGCGAGGTGAAGAGGGCAGTCTGGCCGTATGGTGGGCAGTGTATCAGTCGGGTTTTCTGGGAGCGAGGCCGGCGCGATGGCAAACTTTGCGGGGGGAGGCCCGCCGAACGAAAAACTTCCCGCAAACATCCCAGCTTAACATTCTGGCACCCCCAAAACCAGACCATTCGGTACACCCGAACGCCAGAGAATCGGCGCAACGCCGCAATATCGTCCAGATCATTTCAACCGCTGTTTTTTCGCACGACACCATCGCTGCGTATATCACCGATTGTTTCGCAATTACCTAATGCCCCCATGTTTTGTACTCCGATACGCTCATCGACCGACGCAGTTTGTCAGCCGGTCATCCGGTGCGATTTTTCAGTCAGAGTGGTTGCGTGTTTAGTGAAACTTACAAATGTCGAAGGTCTTTCCAGGAGGACGGTTTGAAATGAAGTGCTCTCGCTTCGCGCTGTCGTTTTTGTTGGCCGGATTAGCCGGGACGGTAATCGCCGTCGGTCCGGCGAATGGCCACCGGGGAGTTGCCGCCGATCTGACCCCCGGTCTGTCGGAACCAACCGATCCGACTTGTCGTCCAGATCTCGTTCCCGAGGCCTACCGTTGGGGTGGTGCCTACGACTGGGGGGACACCAATTCGTTCGATTCCGAAGACGAGTCTTGGACGACCACCGAAGGTCCGGACTACTCCTACGAGTACGGCTACGCCGACGATGATTCTTCCAGCGACTACGATCAGTACAACGAAGAGTATTCCTACTGGAACGACGATTCCGCGGACGACAACCAGCAGAACGACGAGACTTCCACCAGCGCCGACGAATTCATCGCCAGCGAAGACGAGAACGAGACCTATTGGGACGAGTATCGCTACGAAGAAGACGGCCAAGACACCGAAGAAGATTCCACCTACGATTACGGCCAGTATGACGACGCGTACTGGAACGACGAGTACGACGACTCCTTCGAGAACGAGTATACCGACGACCAGTGGGACGAGACCTACGGGGAAGACGAAACCAGTAACGACGAGTACAAGGACTCCTTCGAGAACGAATATACCGACGACCACGCCGACGAGACCTACTGGGAAGACGAGTACGACGACTCCTTCGAGAACGAGACGTCCGAGGGGTCTTACTGGGATGAGGAAGCAGACGTCGATCCGACGGATGACTTCAGTTGCGAGTACGCCTGCCCGGAAGAAACGGTCGCCTCCTCGGTCAACGCGTCCCAGGAAGACGAAGCCTCGGATGAAGCCAACGACGAGTATCTCGGATACGACGTCGCCTATCCCGAGGAAGAGTATGCTTACCCCGACCAGAACACGGAAGACGAGTACGACGACTACGACAACGCTTATGAGTACGACTACGACTACGACCGATACGGTTACGACGAGTCGGAGTACGACTACGCCGACGACTACAGCTACGAGTCCGAGGCGGACACCGATTCAGAGTACGACTACGACGAATACGGTTACGACGAGTCGGAGTATGACTACGCCGACGACTACAGCTACGAGTCCGAGTCGGACATGGATTCGGAATACGACGCCGACGAGTACAGTTACGACGAGTCGGAGTACGACTACGCCGACGACTACGGCTACGAGACCGAGGC
>CAYUIQ010000041.1:0-25239 GCA_964444795.1 uncultured Planctomycetaceae bacterium | reverse complement strand
CGGACACCGATTCAGAGTACGACTACGACGAATACGGTTACGACGAGTCGGAGTATGACTACGCCGACGACTACAGCTACGAGTCCGAGTCGGACATGGATTCGGAATACGACGCCGACGAGTACGGTTACGACGACTCGGAGTACGCCGACGACTACGGCTACGAGACCGAGTCGGACACCGATTCAGAGTACGACTACGACGAGTACGGTTACGACGAGTCCGAGTACGAAGGGTACGACGACTCCGACGAGTACGGCTACGAGACCGAGTCGGACATGGATTCGGAGTACGACGAGTACGAATACGACTACTCCGACGAGTACGGCTACGAGACCGAGTCGAACATGGATTCGGAATACGACTACGACGAGTACGACTACGACAACTCCGGCCAGTACGGTTACGATTCGTCCGATTACTCAGAGGAATACTCGGACGGCGAGTACGAGGAGTACGGCGAATACGACGAGTACAACGAGTATGACGAGTACGAGTACGCAACTCCGGAGGAATCCTACGCCGAGGAATACGACGACCGGGCCGAGCCTGCCGAGGAAGCCACGGAGTGCTTCGACGAGTCGGAGGAAACCTCTTCGTGGGAAGCGGAAGAATCCGCATGGGACTACAACTCGCTGGACACCTGCCAAAGTGGGTTGGAGCTGTTTTCGTGGTGCCCGATCGACCTGCTCGATGCCGACGATCTCGATGTCCTGCGAGAATTGGCGCGGCTGCAAGAGGAGCCGGCGGGTGTGCGGCGGGCCGTCCTGAACGACTACCTCGAGGGCCTGCCGTATGAGGCCATCGAGTTGGCCAGTCGATTCCAGGACGTCACGGGAATCGAGGCCCTGGGTCTGGCCGATGATCCCGCCGGAGCGGCGGCTCTGCTGGCGGCTTTTCGACTGCTGGACAACGGCGAGTTGGGCTTGGACGAATCGGTGGACCTGCTTGAGCGGAGCCTGGAGAACCTGCCCGAGCAGTGGATTTCCGGTATCTCGGACCTAACTCGCGACGCGCTGGAAACGCCCGACTGGCAAGAAATGGCTCCGACGACGCCCGTCTCCGACGAGTCGTCATGGGACACGTGGGACATGGGCACGACGTGGATTCACGGGCCGGTTCTGGGCCCCATCGTCCGTGTCGCCCCCCGAGTGATGAACGATCTTCGCAATGCTGCGACGAGCCTTGCCCAAGGGTTCATCCGCGTCGACGGACTTATTTACGACGCTCAAACGCTGGGCCAACACGTGGCCACGCGCATCACCCCCTGGTGGACCTGGTCGATCCGGTAACCTCAGGGGTCACCCACAAGTCGCAAACTGTTACACGTAAAATACTTATGACTCGGCCGGCGATTTGCTGGCCGGGTCTTTTTTTTTGGCGTATGATTTCTAGGAGACGTGCCCTGGTGAGTAGATCGCTTGGCTCGGGGTCCGGTTTTTCAGGATTGCCGGGTTTTTCCTTGGTAAAATCCTATTGGGTTGGATAAAATAAGCATACTTGGCAGTCATATTGAAGTAGACTGGGCGAGAAGTCTCTCGTGGGCCTCCGCTACCGCTACGGAACACGGTAGCCCCCACTGTTTCCGCTATAGTGCTGGAGAGCATCCGACATGTCCAAACACATTCTTCTGAAATCGGCTCGATGGTCCCTTGGCCTCGCAGCGCTGGTCATGTTTGTTCCCGTCCTTGCGACGGCGGACGGAACAGTCCAACTTGACACCTATCTGGACCAGGGCGGCAAACTAACCGCCGTGCATACCCCTGGGGGAGCAGCGGCCGACACGGCCCCCGACCAGTACTATTTCACCATGAAGCTCACCGTGGGAGCCGACAAGGCGGTCGCCGGCCCTCGCGACATCGTGGTCATGTTCGACACGTCGGCTAGCCAGTCCAAGGGGTATCGCACCACCGCCTTAGCGGCCCTGAAGCGGTTTCTGGGGGGATTGGACGCCCAGGATCGAGTCAAGCTGATGGCCATCGACGTCAATGCCGTGCCGCTGACCGAGGCCTTCGTGGCTCCGGCCGGCCCACAGATGGCCGGTGCTTTGGAAAAACTCAACACGCGGGTCCCGCTGGGCTCGACGGACATGCAAAAAGCGCTGCAGTCGGCAGCGGGTAGTTTCGATCAATCCGGCACCAACCCGCGAGCGGCGATCTACATCGGCGACGGGATGAGCCGGGCCAAGCTCCTTTCGCCGCAACAATTCGGCGAGTTGGCCGATCTCTTGGCCGATGCCAAGGTCCCCGTTTCCAGCTTCCGTATCGGCCCCGGTACCGACTCGCGGTTGCTGGGGGCACTGGCCTATCAAACGGGCGGGATCGTGATCGACGATCAGTCGGCCGTGATGGACAGTGGGGGCGCCGACGAAGTGGTGGCCGGCCGGGTTGGCCAGCGTCTGGTCGACGCGGCCCATGGCACGGTCCTTTGGCCGCTGCAGGACCAAGTCTTCGTTCCGTTCCCCACGCTCCCGGCGCGAACGCCGCCCTTGCGAACCGATCGCCCGACGGTCATCCTGGGAAGGGCCTCCGACGCCAAGCCCGAAGAGATCACCATTCCCGTCGAGACGGCCGGGGGAAGCGAGCAATTGAAGTGGACCACCGAACCGGCCCCGTCGAGTGATGCCAACCGGTTCCTTGTCCCCCTGTTCACGACCGCCGAACAGACCAACGGGACCGGGCTTCCGCTGTCCGATCCTTCGGCTCTGGACGCGCTGCGCGAGGAAGTGGGAATTGGCGCCGGCAACCTCGTCGAAATGGCTAAACAAGCAGCGCAGACCGGCGACTCCGAGGGAGCCCGGCGTCTGCTGAACCGGGCCAAGTTTCTCGACCCGGATAACGCCGAGATCGACGCGCTCGATCGGGTGATCGCCCGCGGCGGACAAGTGCCGCTGGATCTGGACGCGGGGGCCGTCCCCGGCGCCCTGGGCGCACCGGGTGCCGATCCGATGGCCGGCGTGTTTGCCGACGCGGTGCGGCGCGACCGGCAAGTGCTCCAACAGGTGATTCAGAGCGGAGTCCAGACGACTATCAACGAGGCACGCAGCCAGATGGGACAGGCTCCGGACATCGCCATTCAGTCGCTCAAGGACATGGTCCAGCAAGTCAAGATGGCTCCCGACCTGGATCCGGACGTCCGCGACCAACTCATCGATCAGCTTCAGGCGACCCTTCAGGCGGCACGCCACCGGCAGGAAGAGCTCGAGCAGCGACGCCATGAACGGCAGGAGCAAATGGCGATCGATAAAGAGCGAAGCCTGCTGACGGAAAACCTCATGCGTCAGGAGGAGAAGCTGACGCAATTGATGGCCCGGTTCAACTCTCTGGTCAAGGAGGGCAACTACCGGGTGGCCGAGGAGCAAATCGGGCCGGAGGCGGCCAATTTGGCTCCCAATAATACGGCCGTCGTCGCGGGAGTCCGCCTGGCACGGACCCGCCGGTATTTTGACGACCACATGGCGTTGCGCGTCGCGCGGCAGAAGGCGGTGGTCGACACGCTCTTCGAGGTCGAGAAGGCGCACATGCCGTTCCCCGGCGAGCCGCCGATCGTTTACCCCGACGCCGAGATCTGGAGAGAACTAAGCCGAACCCGAATCGAGCGATACAGCGCGATGGACTTGGCCCAATCCGGAGCGGTCGAGCGGGAGATCGTCAAGGCCTTGGAACGGGAGTTGGAGATCGATTTCCCGGCCGATACGCCGCTGGATGAAGTGGTTGCGACGCTCAATGAGACGTTGGCCAAAGACGGCGTGCGAATCGAGTTCGACCTCAATGAAATCGAGCAGGTCTTGGGGATCGTGCCCTCGGAAACGCCCGTTGCCGAGCGCGATTTCGCCGGCATGTCGCTGAAATCGAACTTGAAGCGGATGCTCAGCGAACTGGAATTGACCTACGTGATCGAAGACGAGTATCTGCTGATCACCACCCAGGAAAAAGCCGACCAGATGCTCTCCACCAAGGTCTACCCGGTGGCCGATCTGGTGCTGCCGATCCAAGTCCCGTCGATGCAAGGCGGCTTCGGCGGCCTCAACGGCATGTCCGGCGGCGGTAACACGGTCGGCGGCATGGGCGGCGGCATGGGCGGCGGCGGCATGGGCGGCGGCATGGGCGGCGGCATGGGCGGCGGCGGCGGCGGATGGTCCGTGGCCCCCGAGATCCTCCCCCAGGTGCCCGTCACCGGGTTCCGCGCCTTCGCCGTGGAAGACGACCTGAACCTGATCGGCGACCAGCCGGCTACCCCGGCGAGCCCCGTCACGCCGGTCGCCACGGTAACTCGGCCGGCCGTTGCCCAGCCGGAAGCGGTCGACCGCGTCACGACGATCCGTATGCCGACAAGTAAAGACGTCGATCCCGACGCCTACTGGGCCGACTATTTCGGCAAGAATAAGCCGACCGAAATCGCCGTGTATCGGGCTGCCCGCCGGATGATGAGCATGCGGAAATTCGATCACGCGATTGGTTTGATTCAGGGCGCCCTGCTGGCCGGACAGACCCAGCCGTGGATGTACGAAGCACTGGCCCTGGCAATGCAGGCCGACGAGCGCGACCCCAGCGAAGTGGAACGCGTCTTGATGTCGGCCGTCGATTTCGCCGACAACCCGGTGGGACTGATGCATATCGGCACGTACATGGCCCGAATCCCGGGACTGGAAAAACGAGCCCTGGAGATTTTCCGTCAGGTGGCCGCGATCCAGCCGGCGATGCCCGATCCGCACATGCACGGGCTGAAATTGGCCCGCCGCATGGACGATCTGGAGGCCAAGAAATGGGCATCCGTCGGCATCCTCCGACAAGCCTGGCCGAAGAACCAACAGCAGGTATGGACCGACGGACTGCACACCGCCCGGGCCGTGTTGGACGGCCTCAAAAAGACCGGGCGCACGGCCGAAGCCGCGGAGTTCGAGGCCAAACTCGACGACGCGGTGGCTCGCGATTGTCTGGTGGTTGTCTCTTGGGACGGTGAAGCCGATGTCGACATGATGGTCGAGGAACCGGCCGGCACCGTCTGCTCGTTCCGCCATCCCCGCAGCACCAGCGGTGGCGTGATGCTTGGCGATAGCTTCTCGTCGTCGTCGGAGAACACCAGCGAAGGTTACTCCGAAGCCTACGTGTGTCCCCAAGGTTTCGACGGCACGTATCGTGTGTTGCTCCGTCGCGTGTGGGGAAAAGTGACCGCCGGCAAGGTGTCCGTCGATGTCTACACCCACTACCGCACGGACAAGCAAGTCCACGTCCACAAGACGATCTCCCTGGAAAACGACAAGGAATTGATCGCCTTCGATCTGAACGGCGGAAGGCGCGTCGATTCGCTCGAAGACCAACAGATCGCCAACGTCGTGGCCAACCATCTGGTCGTGCGGAATCAGATTCTCGCCCAGCAACTCAACGCGCAGGTCGATCCTGACACGCTGCAGGACTTTGCCCAGGCTCGCCAGGCGTTTGCCGGGGCGGGTGGATTCCCCTTCGGCAACAGTGCGGTCGGTTACCAACCGGTCATCATCGTCTTGCCCGAGGGAACCAACCTGTCGGCCACCGCGGTGATTTCCGCCGACCGACGCTACGTCCGCGTCACCTGCGTCCCCCTGTTCTCCGGCGTGGCTGAAGTCAACGTGTTCAACACGCAAAGCGGGGACAGCGGACAGGGTCGCGGTGGAACCGGCGGTCAGGGTTTCAGCGGCGTCATCGGCAACAACCAGGGCAACAACAACAACCAGGCGCAACAGTTCTAGCCGCCGGGGAAGCTACCCACCCCAGCGGTGACCATCCGGCCGACTCGATGCGGTCGGATTAACGCCCCTTGGATTCCTCTCCGCCAAAGCGATCGGCGGGGCCCAGGGGATGGCCGCGAAGGAACTCCTCGACCGACATCATCCGCTTGCCCGACGGTTGGACTTCGGCCAGTTCGACAGCCCCCTCGGCACAGGCTACCGTGAGCCGGTTGTCCACGGCCTTGACGATCGTTCCCGGCACGGCGCCCGATGCGTTGCCCTCGACCACGGTCGCCAGCCCGAGAATCAGCCGGGACGTTTTCTTGCCCGCACAGTGCAGGAAGGTGTAGGTCTTCGGCCAGGGCTCCATCGCGCGGATCTGATTCTTGATCGCCACGGCCGGGCGATTCCAGTCAATCCGCCCGTCGGTCTTCTTCAGCCGCGGCGCTTTGCAGGCCTGGGAGGTATCCTGCGGCAAGGCCTCCAGGCGGCCGCTTTCCAGATTATCCAATGCTCGGCGAACCAGCCACGCTCCCACCTCGGCCAGCCGAGTTTCCAACTGCTCGGCCGTTTCGTCCGGATCGATCAGTGTGGGCCCCTGCGCGATACACGGACCGGCGTCCACGCGGGGGGTCATGTGAATAACCGTCACGCCCGTCTCTTCGTCGCCGTTGTAAATCGCCCAGTTGATCGGGGCAGCACCCCGATACTTGGGCAACAGCGAGGCGTGCAGATTGATGCCGCCTAAACTGGCGGTGGCCAAGGTCTCGGTCGAGAGGATCTGCCCATAGTCGCACACGACCAGCAGATCGGCCTTGTACTGTAGCAACCGGGTGATCGAATCGGCTGCGTTGACATCCTCGGGATCGAACAGGGGAGTCCCCCGCTCGTGGGCCACGTCGCGCATCGGGCTCACCGCGACGGGTCGCCGCCCGTGTCGGCGACGAACCGGCCGGGTTACCAGCGCCACGACCGTGTGGTGGGTTTCGTAAAGAGCTCGAAATGTGGGCACGGCAAACGGGCCGGTTCCCATCATCACCAGACGCATCGCGGGCGGTCCTATGTTCTCAAGGTTTCCAGTTCGGCCAGTCGGGCGGCGATTTGGCCGTCGTCGGGGATCACGCCCCGCTGGCGATCTCCATGGAATGCTTGCTCCAAATCCTCCAAGTCCTGCTTCACCGCCAAGCGATGGGCGGGCGTTAGGTGGTCGACGAACAGAACGCCATCGAGGTGGTCGACTTCGTGTTGTACCGCCCGGGCGTACAAACCGTCGAGTTTGTACGTGATTTCCCGGCCGTCGAGTCCGTACGCCGAAAGGACAATCTTCTCCGGCCGCCGAACCGGGGCGTAAATCTCCGGCAGGCTCAAGCACCCTTCTTCCGCTTCGGCCGATCCCGAACGTTTGCTAATCACGGGGTTGAGGAAAACGTGTTCTTCCTCCTTTTCCGTGGAATCGGCTTTGATGTTCATCACGAAGAAACGATATGGCAGATCGACCTGATTGGCCGCCAAGCCGATCCCCCGATCGGAGTACATCAACTCCAGCATCTCGGCGATCATCTTCCGGAGTTTGGCGTCAACCCTTTGCAGCGGTTTGGACTCGTGACGTAGCGTCGGGTGAGGGTATCGGATAATCCGCACGAATAGACACTCCAAATTAGGGATAGTTTGATAGAATTATAGATGGGCGCGGGTTCGGGGCCAACGGGGGCCTGCCAGAGGCGATGGCAACCCACTGCGGCGGCCGAATGTGGCGTCCGACTCACGTTGACGGCGACGCTGCATGGGCCTAGAATTCCGCGCATGCCGTAACTCCTTTTGACCATTCGTGTTCAGGAACTGTGGGCGATGAGCGATCCGCTTCTGATCCCGGAAAACGGGCCCGCTTCCCGCGACGGGCGTCCCGCGACACTGCCTTCCTGGCTGCTGTCGATGATCGTTCACGCCGCCGGGCTGTTGATCCTGGCGATGACCGTCGGGCCGTCCCCCCCAAGCGGGGCAGCCAGCGAACGTACGGGCGAAGTGGGGATCGTGCTGAAACGTCACCAGGGCAAGCGGAATCTGTACACGGGCGAAAAGGCGCAAGACCAGGCGGAATCGGCGGCCGCCGCATCCGCCGCTCAGTCGGCCGGACCCAGTAGTCTGGCCGCGTTGCTCGGCGATCCCCTTCCGATGAATGAGGAGTCGGCCCTTCCATCGCGACAGGCAATCGGTCACGGTCCGCGGCCCGGAGGAGGCGTTGGCTCGGCCGGCAACGCCACCGAGGGAACCGGCGGCAATCAGGGCACGCTCGACGGGCCCGGCGTGGCCACGGGTGTGTTCGGGACCAAAGCCTCGGGATCGAAATTCGTGTACGTCTTCGATCGGTCGGGGAGCATGGAAGGATCGGGCCGCAGCCCCCTGGCGGCCGTCAAGGCCCATCTCCTGGCCAGTCTCGACGACCTCGAAACGGTCCACCAGTTTCACATCATCTTCTACAACGAGAACCCCCTGCCGTTTCGGCCCGGCGGACGAGATGGAAATTTGATCTTCGCCACCGAGCAAAACAAGACGCTCGCCCGCCAATTCATTCGCTCGGTTCGGCCGGCCGGCGGCACGAAGCACGAAGCGGCGTTGGAAATGGCGATGGCCCTGCACCCCGATGTGATCTTCTTCCTCACCGACGCGGGCGATCCGCTGTCGCCGGACCAGTTGGCCAAGATCCGCAACCGGGCTGCCGGCATCGTGATCGTGGCGATCGAGTTCGGTTACGGCCCACAACAAAACTCCAACAGTTTTCTCCGCCGCCTGGCCGACCAGAACGGTGGCCAGTACAAATATGTCAATGTTAAGGAGTTGTGGTGATTTGCAGCACCTGAATATTCTGGTAGCTACCGTCGCCAGACGGTGGGATTCCCACGCTCTGGCGAGCGTAGCTGCCATGAAGGAATCGCCGCGGAGGAAAGGATGCTTGAAATCAGTCGCATGCCCGATGGCCGGGGGAACGAAGCGGCGGCGTGGCGCCCGTGGTTGGCCTGGATCGGGATCCTGATCGCGCCATGCCTTGCGGCCGAAGCACAAGATACGGTCATTTTGCGGATCTCGGATCGGCCGACCGAGCGCAACGGCCGGGTCGTTGAATACTCGGCAGCCGGACTGGTCCTGGAACGACCCGACGGACGGCGGCAGTCCTACCCGGCCGATCAGGTCGTGAGCGTCCGGTCGGAAAAGACGGCGGCACATCTGGCGGCCGATGAATCGTTCGACTTGGGCCGGTTTGCCCAGGCCGTGGATCAGTACCGCGAGGCCAAGGAGAGCGAAAAACGACGGTGGGTTTGGCAACAGATGACCGTCCGCCGCGTCTGGTGCTACCGGGCGTTGCGTCAGGTGGAATGGGCTTGCCAGGAGTTCGTGTTGCTCCCGCGGCTTGGCATCCCGATATCCGACGAGCAGATGGCATGTATCCCCCTGGCGTGGACCGCCGGCCAACCGTCCGAAACACTCCAAAGCGCCGCGGTGCAATGGCTCGGGTACACCGATGATCCGGTGGTTGCGCTGTTGGGAGCAAGTCATCTGCTGATGGCTGGCTCGCGAAGCAGCGAAGCACTGGCCCGGCTCAAACAATTGGCCACCGCTGCCGATTCCCGCGTTGCCCAGTTGGCGCAAGCTCAGATCTGGCGCACGGTGACGCCCACCGCCGGTCCGGCGCCGCTGGACACCTGGAGCCGGTTGATCGAGCAGATCCCCGAGCCGCTTCGGGCCGGACCCTACTATGTGTTGGGCCATGCCCGAACCAACCACAAGCAACACGAGCAGGCGGCGCTGGCCCTGCTGCGCGTACCGATCCTCTATCCGCGCCACGGCCCCCTGGCAGCCCGGGCGCTGGCCGAGGCGGGGCAAAACTTGCAGCAACTGGGCCGGCCTCTTCAGGCCGCGCAATTGTATCGCGAGGCGATCGCCGCCGACGCCGACCCGATCGCCACGGCGGAAGCCCGAAGCCGGCTGAAATTGCTAACCGAGAAACCGTAGCCCTTCGTACCATACCGGGAGACTATCTTGCACGGGACGACACTTCGCATCGTACTACTGGTCGGAGTACTCTGCGCCGCGCTGACCCTGGCGGTCACGGCCCAAGAGCCGGCCGCCGGCGACAGCGCAACCTCCACCGATACCTCGGCGAAGAGCGCCCCGGCCGACTCGTCGGGCGGCGCTCCCGAGTCCTTCTGGGATATTCTCCGCGCCGGCGGACTGGTCGGGTTCTTCATCATCCTGCTATCGATCGGGGCGGTGGCCCTGGTCATCGAGCACGTGATGACCCTTCGCTCGCCCGTGCTCATGCCGCCCGACTTGGCGCCGCAGGTAAGGCAGATGTTGGCGGCCGGACAAGTGGCTCAAGCCGGTCAACGATGCCAGCAGGACCCCTGTTTCCTTTCCTACGTACTTCAGGCCGGGATCGCCGAGATCGACGGCGGCTGGCCGGCCGTGGAAAAAGCACTCGAAGACACGACCGCCGAGCAGTCGGCACGTCTCTTCCGCAAGATCGAGTATCTGTCGGTCATCGGCAATATCGCGCCGATGCTGGGATTGCTGGGCACGGTGACCGGCATGATCTTCGCCTTCCGCGAGGTGGCCGACGCGCAGGGTCCCACCAAGGCCGCCGACCTGGCCCAGGGTATTTACCTGGCCCTGGTCACCACGGTCGAGGGGCTGATCGTGGCGATCCCCTCGCTGGCCGCGTTTGCCGTGTTTCGCAATCGGGTCGATCAGTTGGTGGCCGAGGCCGCCTACGCCGCCCAACACGTGTTCGCGCCGCTGAAGCGATACCGGCGACGTGGACAAGCACCAGGGCAAGGTAAGGGGCAAGGGAGCCGTCCTCCGCAGCCGCCGCCGGTCGAAGGGGGTGGCTGATGCGCGTGCCCAACCATCGTACCGGCGGAGACGTCGGTTTCAACATGACGCCGATGATCGACATCGTCTTCCTGTTGATCATCTTCTTCCTCGTTTCCAGCCATCTGGCCCAGCAGGAAGTGCAACTGGAACTCGATCTGCCGTCGGCGCTCAGCGGCGAATCGGCCGAGGGTGATTCTGCCCGGCGCCTGGTGGTCAACGTGCTCGAACACCAGCGGCCCGAGGGGCAGATCATGGTCGGCGACAACGTGATGGGGAGCGACCGACTGGCGGAACTGGTCGCGCACGAGAGCGACCGGTTTGAAGGTCGGGTCGAGATCCGTATTCGCAGCAACCGTTACGTGCCCTATCGGGTCGTCGAGCCGATCCTCTTGGCTTGCGCGCGGGCCGGCGTCTGGCGCGTGAGTTTTGCCGTCGTGCCTGGAGAATAGCCCGCACCTGGAGAATAGCCTTTTCGTAAGCCATGCGATTACCTGGATTCCATCGAAATGATCGCGGCCGGCTCGACGTCAAAATGACGCCGATGATCGACGTCGTGTTCCTGCTCTTGGTCTTTTTCGTTTGCACGGCCAGTTTCTATGCCGTGGAGCAAATTCTGCCGACCGACGTGTCGCTGCCCGGCACCACGGTCAGCGACGAGGTCGTCCCGCCCGAGTTGAAAGACGTCGAACCGATCGTCATCGAGGTCTTGTGGCAAAACGGCGAAGCCCGATGGCGAATCGATCTGCGCCAGTACGAGCGGTTGGAGGACGTCCGCCGCGCGCTGGCGGCTTCCGTGGCGTTGCACCCCAACCTGCCGGTGATTCTCGACGTCGAGGGAGCGGTACCCATGGAAAATGTGGTCGACGTGTACGATCTGTGCCGCCAGGTCGGACTTAACGAGGTGCAATTCGCCGCCTCGGTGGATGCGTAACCCCATGCATGACATGACACCGACACGCCGTCTGGCCGTGCTGCGTCTGGCCGCACTGCTGGTGATTGCATCCTCGCCGTGCTTGGCGGCCGGTGCGGACGACGCCCCGACGGCCGACCAGCGGTTTCTCGCCGGACTGCGCCAGCGGGGGCTCTTTGCCCTGGCTGAAAGCTATTGTGCCGATCGTTTGAAGGATCCCGCGTTGCCTCCGCCTCGCCGGGCCGAATTGACCATCGAGTGGTCGCGATGCCTGGCCGAACAGGCGGTCGATCTGCCGCGCGGCCGCCGCGAGCCGTTGTGGAACCGGGCGGCCGCGGTCGTCGACGCATTCGCCGAGCAGTACCCCGACAATCCACGGTTGGTACTGGTCCGTTTCCAAGGAGCCTTGAGCCGTCTGGCCTGGGGAGAATTGGCCCGGCAGGAAGCCGAACTGCTGGCTGGTAACGGCCCGTTGGTCGAGGAATCGCTCCGCGAACTTCGCGCCGCCGCGGCCCAGTTGCGGCGATTGATCGACGGCCTCGACGTGGAGCTGCGCCGCCGCGGAACCGTGGGACCCACCGCGATCGAGCTGGCCACGCCGGGCCGCCTCACCAACGACCAACTCATCTCGCTGCAACGGAACATCGAGTTTCAACTGGCCCGGGCGCTGCGAAACCTGGGGCAATGTCACCCGGCCGACAGTACCAGCCGGACCGACTCCCTAAACCGGGCCGTCCAATTGCTCGATTCGCTCACCCGCCTGACCGTGACCGACGGGCTCGTTTGGCAAAGCCGCATCGACCGCATCGTCTGCTATCGTCTCCTGGGAGACCGCGACACGGCGTGGAAGAAACTCTCGACGCTCGACCAAGAGAACCTGCCGGCGGGGATCGCCCTGAGAGCCCGGGCCGAATGGATTCATCTGTCCTTGGACGACGGACGCGCGGACAAGGCCCTCGAAGCGGTGGCCGCCGGCCGCCAGCGCGAAGCGACCGTTTCGCCCGAACTCGATTACGCCCACCTGGAGACCTACCTGTTCCAGTGGCAGGCCACAAGCCGGGCGAAGCAGACGGCCGAAGCCGAGCGATGGAAGGAAATTGCTCGCAAGACGGTCGAGCTGATCGAGAAAACCCACGGCCCCTATTGGACCCGCCGCGCCGAGATGAAGCTGGCCTCGGTCGTCCGGGGATCCGGGGGAACCGATCTGGCGATGTTGATCCGCGTGGCCGACGACGCCTATCTGAGCCAGCGATTCGACGACGCACTGGCCGACTACGATCTCGCGCGGGCCGAGGCCCAGCGACAAGGCGACTTGCAACAGGCGTTCGATTTGGCCAGCCGGGCCGCCGAAATCCAACGCCAGCGCAATCTCCATCCCGACGCGCTGCGGCGCTATCGCGAGCTTGCCTGTGCGATGTCCGGAAACCCCGGAGCCCATCAGGCCCACCTTCGCGCGATCGACCACGCCGCGCAACTCCTCCGCGCCCAGCAGCCGGGGGCTATGGAGCAATACGTCACGCTGCTGGAGGAACATCTGAAGAACTGGCCCGAGCGTCCCACGGCCAATTGGGCCCGACTCCGCCGGGGTGCTTTGCACGAGCTTGCCGGTCAGTGGAAAGAGGCCGCCGGGCGGTATCGGACGGTGGCGGTCGACGCGGCCGAGTATCCCCGGGCGGTCGAGGGGGCCGGGCGATGCCTGGAGAAATGGTTTGCCCAGCGCAAGGCAGCCAGTCCCAATGACCCAATACTGGCCGCCGACGCCGGTGCAGCAGCCGCGTGGCTGAAGTCGGTGGTCACGGGCTCGGGGAATCGCTGGCCCGAGCGGTGGAGCCCGCTGGCCCGGTCGGCTGCGCTAGCGGCCGCTCGAATCTGGATGAATCACACGCCCGACGGGCACGCCGCGGCCGGGGAGATTCTCTCCGAAGCATTGGCCGGCGCGCCGGAGGCATCCCCGCAGTGGCCCGCCGAGACCCGAGATGAGTGGATTTCCGACACCCGCGCGATGCTGGTCTTCTCGCTGGTCTGCCAGGGCAATCACGACGGGGCCATGCGTCAATTGAACCGCATCTCCGCCGGCACGCCGGAAGGCCTGATCACGATGATCGAGGGCCTTCAACGCGCCGGCGATAGGGTGGAACCCAACCTGCGTGGATCGCTGGCCCGTTTGCAACTTCAGGCGATCGAGTTGCTACCCGATGACTCCAAGCTCTCGGCCGATCACCTGCGCCGGCTGTCCCCGATGCGCGCCCGCGCGCTGGCCACCGCCGGCCGCGCCAACGAGGCGTTGCGACGTTACGAAGCGTTGGCCAAGCAATATCCGCGCGACGGGCCAATCCAAGAGGCCTACGCCGGGCTGCTGCTGGAGCAAGACGACACGACCTCGTTGAACGACGCGCTGACGAAGTGGCGCCAGTTAGCCCAGGGCTCGCTGCCGGGCAGCCCCCGGTGGTTTCGCGCGAAGTACTCGGCCGCGATGGCCCATCACCGGCTTGGCAATGACGCCGGAGCGGTGAAAGTCATCCAGTTGGTGAAGATCCTGCATCCCGAACTGGGCGGTGCGGAGATGAAGGGAATATTCGAGTCGTTGCTGCGCGAATGTGGGGGTTGAGCATAGTAGCCGTCTCGCTCGGCGAGATTTAGCCTTCTGCAAGATGGAACAATTGCAGCGCGGGTGCCTGGTGGGCCGGCGCTTCGCTTGTCCCACCGGCGGTCTCCGGTGTCAGGCCTTGTTTTTTGTTTCTCGACAACACGCCAGCCCATTGCTGTCATCGCAAGAAACAAAGAACAAGGCCTGACACCCGCGCCGCACCCGCGCCGGTCTCGAATGAGTGGGGGCAATCCGCGGCGGAGTTCTTCCTGGACAACCTTCGCCCTCACCATCCCCGCCCAAGCCGGGCGGGGAGCGTATCCCGGCGGTCTACCAAGGACCGCGGATATAGTAGACGCCCATCTGTCGGGTGTCGCTGGGCTGTGGCGGCATGGGCTGGAAACCGGCCCGATTGTACTGGCCGGGACCGGGATACGCGCGGCCAAACTGGTGTTTGATCGGGTCGATCCGCGTGCCGCCGACCCCCCAAGTCCAGTTGGTTTGCTTCTCGGCCGTCGGTGGTACGACCAGGGCCAGTGGCATGCCCCATTCCGCGCGATAGTATTGTCCGTGCCACGGATAGCATGGGGATTGGTTCCGCGCGTTGCCACGCAGCAGTTTCCGCTGGCCGGCATCGGCCGAATCGGCCAGGCATAGCCAGCCGACGGTCAAGACGACGGCAAGGGGGAGGATCGAACGTTTCATCTCGGAGATTCCTTACTTTGTGGGGGAGGGCTATCGCCAGCGGACTCGGGTACGCGTCGTGTTGCCGCACGGATGGTGCCTTACGTAGGTCCGCCGGTGTGGGTAGAGAAATTCGTGGGGCATCAGCGGCTCGTAGGTAATCCAGGTGTGGCCGACCAAGGGGGGTGTGGGCAGGGGCGATAGGTACATCTGGGCCCCCAAGCCATTGCATCCGCGCGGCGGAACGTAGAAATTGTAGGACAAGTCTCTCTGCGACGTGGCATGCGGGTTGTTCGCCTTCTCGGCCATGGCCGTGTCGCCGGAACATTGCCATGCGATGCACGCCACCGCGACAACCAGAATTGGACCAGAGAATCTTAGAACCATCATCGGCTCCTTGTGTTTGAGCGTCAACGAGAACCACCGTGGGTCTATTGTACTTGCGAAACGTTCGCGCCGGGGTATAGGTCCCCACTTTCCGTCTCGACCGACCTAGCCGCCGAGAGTGAGTTTTTGTGCTTCAACCGCGCCAACCGGCCTTTTGGCTGGGGGATCCGGAAAACCACCTGGGAAAACGCCGGAAGAACCGCTATAATTCGCACACGCAGCACGGCCGGTCATCGGTCGCCGCCGGGTCCCCCGAATTAGGGTGCCACTTCCGCTCATTAAGCTTACCTCGGGAAGGGAGTCCTCGGATTGGCCAAGACGAAGCTTCGCAAGAACGGCATATCCCAGTCGGCCGCTGCCGCAAACGGTACCGCGTCCAACGGCCGTGCATCCAACGGCCGAGCGCCCAAACGCCGCCGGGCCACCGCCCACTCGATGGCCGCCAGTCAGCGCGACATCTCCGTCAGCGAATTTTTTGCCAAGAACCGGCATCTGCTCGGATTCGATAACCCCCGCAAGGCCCTGCTGACCACCGTCAAGGAGGCGGTCGACAACGCCCTGGACGCCTGCGAAGAGGCCGGCATCCTCCCGGTCATCTGGGTCCGTATCGAGACGACCGGCGAAAATCGCTACCAAGTGGGCGTACAGGACAACGGTCCGGGCATCCTCAAAAAACAAATCCCCCTGATCTTCGGCAAGCTCCTCTACGGGTCGAAGTTCCACCGGCTGCGGATGAGCCGCGGGCAACAGGGCATCGGTATCAGCGCCGCGGGCATGTACGGCCTGTTGACCACCGGTAAGCCGGTGAAGATCATCTCCAAGGTCTCCAAGCGTAAGCCGGCCCATTACTACATGATCCAAATCGATACCAAGCGGAACCGGCCGGAGATCCTCAATGGCCGCGGCAACGGCGTCGACATCCCGCCCAACGACCGCGGCCGGGCGATGATCGAAAAGCAGGGTATCGAGTGGATCGACTCCAACCACGGCACCCGGGTGACGATCGAACTGGAAGCCCGATACCAGCGCGGCCGCGGCAGCGTCGACGAATACCTCCATCAGACGGCCATCGCCAACCCCCATGTGACGCTCCACTACGTCGATCCGGATGGCAACGAGAAGACCTACCAAAGCGTGGCCGACGTTCTGCCGCCGGAGCCCAAGGAGATCAAACCGCACCCCTACGGCGTCGAGTTGGGTAGGCTGGTGGCCATGCTCAAGGACACGCCCGAGCCGACGGTCACGCAGTTTCTGATGAAGGCGTTCTCGCGGGTCAGCCCGGCCGTGGCGCGGCGTATCTGCGAAGGGGCCAAGGTGAGCACCCGAGCGCGAACCGCCAAGATCGGTCGCCACGAAGCCGACGAGTTGTACAAGTCGATCCAGAAGACCAAGATCAAGGCCCCGGCCACCGATTGCATCTCGCCCATTGGCGAGGAGTTGATCCTCAAAGGGTTGCACCAAGAGGTACCGGGTGAGTTCTTCGCCGCCGCGACGCGGCCGCCGGCCGTTTACCGGGGGAACCCCTTTCAGATCGAAGTCGGGCTGGCTTACGGTGGTGCGTCGACCGCAACCCGTGTGTCGCGAGATCTGCTAAGCGAACTGATCGACCAAAGCGACGCCCGAACGCTCCGCCAGTTCTTGGCCAATACGTTCGACGGCGTGGGAACCGACGCGGCCGACAAGATCATCAAGGAAGCCAAGCTCAAAACCCGATCTTCGCCGAGCAAGCTCAAGGCAAAGCAGATCGACCACCTGCACGAAGCGATGCGCAGCGTCAACCTGCACGACGGCCAATCGATGAACGTGTTGCGCTACGCCAACCGCGTGCCGCTGCAGTTCCAGGGCGGCGGGTGTGCGATCACACAGACGGTGACCACCACCAACTGGCGATCCTACGGCCTGAGCCAATCGCGCGGTTCGCTGCCCGGCGGTCCGGTCACGGTGATGGTCCACATGGCCAGCGTGTGGGTCCCGTTCACCAGCGAATCGAAAGAGGCGATCGCCTCGTATCCGGAGATCCAGAAGGAGTTGCGGCTGGCTCTGCAATCGGTCGGCCGCAAGTTGGGCATGTACCTGCGACGGCGGCGGAAAGTGAAACACGAAGGCCAGCGGCGGAACGTGTTCCTCCGCTACCTGGGCGAGGTGGCCGGCGCCGTGCATCGCATCAACGGAACCGATCGCGACAAGCTCTACGAGCAACTCCTGGCGGTGGCGAAAAAACGAACCGCCGAGGCCGACGTCAAGCTCGACGACCGCGGCCGGCCCGTCGACGAGAAAAAACTCGACCTGGGCGCCAACGTGCTGATCGTCGACCCCGACGAAGCGGCCGCCGAATTGGCCAAGCGTGTCGCGGAAGAGAACGGGGAAGAGGGGCCCCGCCAGGGCGAACTTTTTTAGAAACCCGTTGAGAAAGTCGTGTGCCACTGCTTGCTTGCAAGCAGTGCCGCAGAGTTGAGGCCACGACCCCAAAGACACACACTGCTTGCAGGCAAGCAGTGGCACACAGGCACCCTGAATTCAGCCGCAGGACAGACCGAGAACCAAACGATGCCCAAGAAGAAGGCCGCACGGAGAAAACCGGTCGCGGCGAAGAAAGTGAAACCGAGCCCGGCAGACCGGCGAACGCTCGACAAGTTGACCGCGTTGGCCGATAGCGTCGCGACCGCCGCCGGCAAGCGGCGCGATCCGCATGTGGATATCCCCGCCCGATCGCTCTCCAATGTCCGCTACAACACCCGCAAGCGGTTCATCGAGATGGGCAAGAACACAAACCGCCGCCAATTATTCAACCTTTCCCAGGCCCGGAGCTTCATGCAGACGATGCTCGTTGCTCAGGGCGTCAACGGCCTTCTTCAACAAGGGAAGAGCATTAGCATCCGCGGTCTCTTTTACGGCCTCAGAGGGAAGATCAAAGGTACGACCGAGCATACATTCGACCAGCAATCCGAGTGCGACCCGATCGTCGAAGACGTGGAGGTACTCTTGGACAGCCTCCGCGAAGAAATGCACCTATGCGCCGACCCCAGGGGCGCCTTGGTCGGCAACGTCGTGCTGACCGACACTGGTGACGATATCGACTGCTCGCGAATGGGGTCAGGTGGCTATGCGATCCCCTCGATTGTCGAACCCAACGTGATGCAATTCAAAGAGTGCAAAGCCAAGTTTGTCCTGCACGTAGAAAAGGGGACCGTATGGCAACGGTTCAACGAGGATAAATTCTGGCGTCAGCACAACTGCATCCTCAGTCACGGCGGAGGTCAGCCCTCGCGCGGCGTGCGGCGACTGCTGTACCGCTTTCACAACGAATTGAAGCTGCCCATCTATTGCCTGCTGGATAACGATCCCTGGGGCTACTACATCTACAGTGTCATCAAGCAAGGCTCGATCAACCTGGCCTTCGAGTCGCGGCGGATGGCCATCCCCGACGCAAAATTCCTCGGGCTGCGCTCGATCGACTTCGACCGTTGCGGCCTATCCGACAGCGTCACGATCGACCTCAGCGCCACCGATCGCAAACGGGCGTCCCAAATCGCCGCCTACCCCTGGTTCGCCAAGAAAAAGCCGTGGCAAAAGGAAATTAAGAAGATGCTCGACAACGGCTTCAAGCTCGAAGTCGAAGCCCTGATCAGCCGCGACATCAGCTACGTCACCGAAGAATACGCCCCCGCGCGGCTGCGGAATCGCGATTGGTTGGATTGAGAACGTCTTCTGAAAGGACGTTCTCCCCGAGCCGAGCTTGTACGATGGGCTTCCCAGCCCGTCGCGGTCGAACGTACCCGAAATGAATCGACGGGCTGGGAAGCCCATCGTACGGACCTCCAGAGACGCTCTGAACTAGTGCTTCCCGGCCACATCTACGAGTCTGGAGCACTCACCTCCTTCCCTCACCGACCGCCGCCTCAACCGGCTCGACAATCTCCCCGTACAACTCCGGCCGGCGCTGTCGAAAATTGCGGCTCGACGCCCGCGCTCTGCGTACTCCGGTCAGATCGATCGTGGCGGTGATGTAGGCTTCTTTCTTCTCGGGGCAATGGGCAAGAATCCGGGCCGGGCGGTCGGCGATCATGGTTCCGGCGCCGTACGCTTGGTTGGTGGCAACAATCGCTACGTGGTTGCGAAACGTGGCCGATCGCACGATAAAATCCTCGACCACTCCCCCGCGACCGTTGATCCAAACGATCATCTCGGCCCCTCGCAGCGAAAGCACGCGAAAACTCTCGGGAAACCAACCGTCGTAGCAGGTGAGAATACCGACCCGGCCGAAATCGAGATCGAAGACCGGCAGATCGGTGCCCTTCTTCATGATCCACTCGGGATCGTTTCGGATGAACCAATCGGCGTCCTTTCCCTCGGGCGGTCGCGACCACGGGGGATCGCCCTGGTAATGGTCGACCGCCGCGTGGGTCTTGTAATACTTGCCGACGATCTTACCAGCCCGATCGAAGAGCAAGGCCGCGTTGGCAAACGACCCGTCCCGGGAGACTTCCCAACATCCGACGATCACGTAAATCCCATTGGCGGCGGCCGCTTTGGCGATCCGCCGCGTCTGGGGACCCGGCACGGCAATGCGGCCCAAGACATACTCGGGAAACACAACCAACTGGGCCCCGTCTCTTCCGGCTCGATCGATATACGGGACCATCGCCTCGCTCGGATCGTACCCGGGCCGGGGCACATCGGTCTTGTCGTACCCCCGAATCTGCACCGCCGCCACCTTGACCCGATCGGGCCTTGGCGTGGAAGGTTGTTCGCCGGGCGCGGTTGCGGCGGCGGTGGTCAGGATGACGACAAGAGCGCGAAAGGATTGCAACGAACGCTTCATATCGGGATTCTCCTTCGTATAATAGCCATCTCGATGGAGCAAGATGTCGCCCCGAATTGGAAAGACCGTCAATTTATCGTAAGATGTGCGGGTGGATAAGTCACGCCGTCCGTGGAATTCGTAGAGGCACGAAGCCGATGAACAGATCAGTATCAATCCCATGGTTCCTTCTCGCGGTCATGATGCTGACTTCAACCCCGGCCCAGACCCAAGAACCCGCTCTTCCCGCCGACGTCGAGGAAATCATCTTCGCCGCACGGCCCTACGGGCCGGATGGGCATTACTACGCCAATTTTGGCTACTACTGCTACGATCCGGCGGAGAAGGCGTACGTCGACGGCGGGCAGTTGTGCCGCTTGAACCTGCAAAGCGGCCAGACGACCGTTCTGCTGGATGATCCGACCGGCGGCGTTCGCGATCCGCAGGTGCATTACGACGGGGAGAAAATCCTCTTCTCCTATCGAAAGGGCGGCACGGAACATTACCACCTCTTCGAGATCAACGCCGACGGAACCGGCTTGCGGCAACTGACCGACGGGCCGTGCGACGATATCGAGCCGACCTATCTGCCCGACGGCGATCTGGTCTTCTGCTCGTCGCGCTGCAATCGCTGGGTGGCTTGCTGGAAGGTGCCCGTGGCCATTCTCTACCGGTGTGATGCCGACGGCGGCGATGTCCGTATGCTCAGCAGCAACGCGGTCACCGAGAACACGCCCGCGGTGCTCCCGGACGGGCGTTTGCTTTACACGCGATGGGAGTACAACGACCGCAGCCAACTCTGCTACCATCATCTCTGGACGATCAACCCCGACGGCACGGGCCAGATGACGTACTTCGGCAACATGCACCCGATGGGCATGCCGTACAATCTGGCCAGTCAGAAGGGCAACGCGGTAACCTACAACAACGTACCCGGTGCGGTGGCCATGCTCGACGCCAAGCCGATCCCCGGCACGCGCGACGTCCTGGCAAGTTTCTCCCCCGGCCACGGGCGGCGCGAGCATCAGGGGTTTGTCACGGTCATCGATCCCCGCCGCGGCCCGGACGAACAATCATCGGCCCGGCGCATTCACCCCGACGGCGCATGGCGCGATCCGTACCCGCTTTCGAGCACCGCTTTCCTGGTCGCCAGGGAGAGGACGCTCCAGTTGATGGACGACCAAGGCAAGACGCGCGTGCTGTACACACTTGCCCATCCGCGAGCGGAGATGAGGCTACACGAGCCGGTGCCGCTTCGCCCGCGACAGCGCGAACGAATCATCGGCCCGCGGCGAGATCCGTCGAAAACAACCGGACGGTTGATTCTGGCCGACGTGAACCGGGGTCGCAATACGGTGGGTGTCGAGCCGGGCGAGGTGAAGAAACTGCTCGTGCTGGAGCAGCTTCCCGCCCCGTTTCACAATAGCCCCGGCTTCGACGGCATCAGCCTCTGGGGACCCTTTACTATTGCTAGGATTTTGGGGACCGTGCCCGTGGAAACCGACGGATCAGCCCATTTCGAGGTACCGGCCATGCGGAGCCTGTTCTTCGTTTCGCTCGATGAGAACGATCTGTCGGTGAAGAAGATGCAGAGCTTCGTGACCGTACAGCCGGGTGAGGTGACCGCCTGTGTCGGCTGTCACGAACCGCGGACCGTCTCGCCGGCCAACCCGGGCCGCAACACGCTGTTGGCTCTGCGGCGCGGCCCCAGCCGGATCGAACCCGTGCCGGGCGTCGGGCCGATCGTCGATTTCCGCCGGCATGTGCAGCCGATCCTCGACCGGCATTGCGTCGAGTGTCACGGCCCCGACGATCCCGACGGAGGCATCCAACTCGACGGCGGTCGCGGCGTGCCCTCGCACGGGTCGGGACGCGTGCTCACCTCGTATGTGACCCTGGTCCGGCAACTGGGCGAAGTGGTCGACGGGCGCAACGCTCACGGAAACCGCTCTCCGCGAACCATCGGCAGCTCGGCCAGCAAACTGATGACCCGGGTCGACGGCAGCCACTACAAGGTGCGCGTCTCGCCGACCGAAGCAACGATCCTGCGACTCTGGCTCGACTCGGGCGCCGTGGCCAACGGCACCTACGCCATCATGGACGGCGGCACCCCCCAGCGCCCCAGCTCGCAATACATCCGCGAAATGCGGCGCTACGGCATTCTTCCGCTCGATCTCGACACCACGGCGAGCCCGATCGACGTCTACACAACCGACGAAGCCTACTGGCAGTCCTTTTGGTACCGGCCAACCCAGCGATAGAAATGTCCCCGTTTTCTCCCCCAAACGTGAGAGGTTTCCAATGATCAAGACAAAGATCTGTGCGATTCTCTTGGGTCTAACATTCCTACTCTTGGGGACCCCCGGTTCCGCTCAAGGTAATCAATGGAAATATTGGCACAAGACAAACGGGCTATACAAGTTAGCCTCGGGCGATCAAATACGGTTGATCATCATCGAAGTGTCGGGGCCTTATAGTCCGGAGAATATCAAGAGAGCATTTCTTGACGCCGCAAAGGTTTACGAGCAAAGAAACGTAACCTACTACAATACGGGTGATTTCTCGTACAGCAAAATCACTTCAACACGAAAGCTCGTTGCTGGATGGTATGATTACAAACGTCGAGTTTACGCCTATTGCATCATTCGATCTATTGGTGATGTTAACGGCAGCGGTTTTCGCTACACGACCAATCAAGGCAAGTCGTATTCGGTTCGAAGCGATAACTGGAAAACGGAGTGGTGGAATTTGGGCAAATGGGAACTCGATTGGGTTGGCGGCTATTATCGAGTAGGCGTGCAGATGGGCCATCACAGGGGAAACACAGGAATCATCAAGCTCGGATTCCATATCAAGAAGGTGCAGACTTCAAACCGTCCCTAGAAGAAAAGTCGTTTCTTGCGCTCAAACTTCCAGCGGATAATCCCCCAACTCGCGTAACGTCCGGATCGCCAACTCGTAGCTCTCCGGCTTTACGCTACTGGTTATCGAGTGGTCGGATTGGCAGACCCAACCGCCGCCGCGGGCGGCTTGGAGTTTGTAGCGAACCTCGTTGCGAATCGCCTCGGGGTCGCCCGACTCGAGTACGCGCACGTCGAGATTGCCGACGAAGGCCAACTTGCCGCCGTAGTCCTTCTTCAACTCGACGGCGTCCAGCCCGGCTTTGGCCTCCAGCGGGTTGTAGGCGTCCAGTCCGATCTCGACCATGTCGTCGAAGATATCCAGGGCGTTGCCACAGCCGTGGTAGATGGTCATTAAGTCGTGCTCGTGGCAGAGGTCGATCAGCGCCTTGACGTGCGGCTTGAACATCTCGCGCCAGCGCGGCGCGCCGAAGAGCATCCCCTTGACATAGGCGACGTCGCCCCAGATGTACATCCCGCAAAGGCGCCCCCGGCCGGCTTCGATCTGCGCCCGGGTGAAGTCGAGCAGATACTGCCCGAGCTGGTCGACGAACTGTGTGAGCGCCTCGCGGTCGGTGCCGAGCCAGTAGAGCGAGTTTTCCGAACCGATGATCCGCCAGAGATACTCGTAAGGTTCGCAAACGGACCCGAACACGGCGAAATCGTCGGTGTATGCGCCGACCCGATCTTCCCACGGGGGCAAGTCGCGAGCCAGGGCGTCGCCGACGCAGTTGATCTGATCGTCGCCGCCGTCGGCAAACCGCCGCGGATCGTCGGCCGGGTCGAACTCGAACTGGGCCATCTCCTCGGGCCGATCGACCGAAAACGTCTCGTAGCGCGGCATCGGCGCCTCGCCGGACCGGCGGATGGTCGCCCCGAAACCGGTCTTCACGACGATGTCCTTGCCATCGTCCACCAGAACCTCGAACGGTTGAATCTTCGGGTCCATGTTCGGTGTGATGACGATATAGTCGAGGTCGAAGTGCCGATACGGGTCGAAATCATCGCCCATGGTCTGTCGGTATTGCTTGAGGAACCCCGTCCAGAAGAACTCTCCGACGGGCACCCGATCGCCCTGGCGATGTGACAGGGCATCTCGCATGCGACGAATCTTCTCTTGGCTCTTTCCCACGAAATCGCTCCTGTCGACCGGACCCGACCACACTGGCAGGAAGAACATCCCCCCACCGTTCCGCCGATTATCGGAGATTTTCCGCTGTCTGTCCACCGCCTGGCTGGCCCGGCGGGCTCGGGCTTTCTATACTTCTTGGTAAGGGCCAACCGAACGAGAGGACGGCACGATGAGGATCTACACGCGAACGGGTGATTCGGGCGAGACCGGACTGATCGGCGGGACGCGCGTCGGCAAAGACGCGCCGCGGCTGGAAGTCTGCGGCACGGTCGACGAACTCAACGCCCAACTCGGCGCGGTTCGATCCCGGCCACTGCCCGAGGAATTGGATAAGCACCTCGCGCGCATTCAGCACGAACTGTTCGAGGTGGGCGCCGAACTGGCCACGCCGGACCGCACGACCCTGGGCACCGGAACCGTGGGTCCGAACCACGTCGCGGCGATGGAGCAGGCGATCGACGACTTCACGGTCACGCTAACGCCGCTTCGGCAATTCATCCTGCCGGGCGGCACTCCGGCGTCCGCGGGCTTACATCTGGCTCGGGCGATCTGCCGCCGTGCCGAACGCCGGCTGGTAACGCTGGCCAGCCGGGAGGAGGAGAACGTGTCGGACCGGTTGCTGGCGTACCTCAACCGATTGGCCGATTTTCTCTTCGTCGCCGCCCGCGCCGCCAACGCCGATGTCAAACGCCCCGACGTGACATGGCGCGGGGCGTCAAACCCGGCGGAGTAGGGTTGCGCTCGGCGCGCCATTGCGGCAATCAGAGTCATTCGCTGCGCGAAACTTGGGCAATCGCTATTCCGGGGCTTCCTTTTGGACGCTTTCTCGTCACCCGCGCACTTCATCTAACTGCTTTGCCTGTCACGAACTAAAGGCCGTCGTTCGAATCCACCTGACCGTCTTGGCATGTCAATTGCGGTAGGGTCAATCGATTCCCCTCGGGACTTCTCCGGCGGCCGCGACTGAACCTCGTGGTCGGGCGGCCGGCTTGATGTGCGCGCAGGCATACCCCAAAGCAAGAGGACAGTGAAAACCATGGCATGGTCAAGGTGGGATCGTAACGGTCTGTGGCTGGCGATCGTGACCGGCGTCGTTGCGATCGGATGGATCGGTCCGGTTTCCGCTGCTGATGTGACGCCCGCCGAAACGATCCAGGAAGATCCCGACGCCGAAGAAGAAAACACCGATACACTCGACACGGGTGACAACGCCTGGATGCTCACCTCCTCGGCGCTGGTGTTGATGATGACCGCTCCGGGGT
>CAYUIQ010000040.1:0-45190 GCA_964444795.1 uncultured Planctomycetaceae bacterium | reverse complement strand
GTAGACCCGCTTCTGTGGTTGTTCTTCCGCTTCGGGGTCGTCGCCAGAGAAGGTGATCTCGATGGGCACGTCGTTGCCGGTCGGTTTCCCATCGAACTTCCAACGAGCGATTTCGCCCAGGTTGGCGGGCCAGAACTTCTCCTCGGTTTCCGTGAAATTCAGATCCTCCTCGTAGCCGCGGACATCCTCGACGGCAATGCCCTCGACCATCCGGCCGAGGAATCTCTTCAGGGCCGCTTGTTTGACTTTCAGCGGTGCGGGCAGACTCTCGTCAACTTGGCCCTCGATCTCGTCCGGATTGTAGGACTCGTCGACCGGGACGACAGTCTCGCCGCCGCACCCGGCGGCAAAAATCAACAACAGCGACATGGAGAGGATACACAATCGGGACATAATCGTTCTCTCGATCAATGGGTGTCCTGGAACGTGCGACGTGGCCGCGAGGATCCCGCTGAGCCGCGCCCCGGAAAAAGGGAACAGGTCGTCCGGCGGTCAGTCGGGCTCCGTGTCGACGATTTCCTGTCCGTTTCGGCTGCCCATGGCCCACCAGACCGCGATGTCGATCTCGTCGTCGACGTATCGAACCGACGCGTCGGCCATCACCATGTTCACGCCTCCGGTATGGCGGCTTGAGGCGGTCGTCGCGCCGCCTTTGTCGTTGACCGTCGCATCGAGATTTCCGCTGCTGCTATCGCGCCGCGCGCAACTTCGCATGTTGGGGGTCATGATGTGGTTGTATCGGGCGGGAATGTAATTGCCGTAGACCCAGTTTCGACCCGAACGGCTGATCTGCTGGGCGGATCCCGTCTGCGCTGTCGCCGCGATACAGGCATCGTACACCTGCCGCGGTGTCTTATTGCCAGTGCCGATGCGGAGCCAGTCGCCGGGCTGTTCGATGATGCTGTTACTGGCGTCACCCAGCACGGCCTCGGCGAACAGGGCCGTATGGGTCGATCCGTCCTCGAGGTCGCGGTGGCGGACTACCTTATCGGTGAGAAAGATCCCGTTGTTGAGGTGGCCTGCCGTACCGTCGAGTGTTTCCTTGCTACTGACCATCTGGCCCGTGCCGTTGCCGGCGTTTCCCTTGTAGTTGTTCTTCCCCCAGCCGTAGTGGTCCTTGCCGGTATTTGGATCGGTCATCCGATTTTCATCGGAGGGACACCGGAAAGTGGGTACCTGGGCAGTTCTCGCCGGGATGTTCCGGCTATTGCCGGGGGAGAAGTTGAAGTCGATCAGATCGTAGGCGGCCTTCTGCTCCATGTAATTCAAGATCCGCGCGTGTTGGCTCCAGGTTCTTCCGCTGCCGGCCTTGAATCGTCCGGGAGGAAACGCTTTGAACGTATCGTGGTAGTTCTGAGTGGCCAGCCCCATCTGTTTGAGATTGTTGGAGCACTCGGTGCGCCGGGCCGCCTCGCGAACCATCTGCACCGCCGGCAGCAGCAACCCGATGAGGATCCCGATAATCGCAATGACCACGAGCAACTCCACGAGCGTGAAGCCGCGCCGAAACGAACGTCCAGCCATGAGAATCCCCCCCCAAGTTTTGTCGACCGACAACTAGGCACGAAGGCCTGAATGGAAAAATACCGTCGCAACTCGAAAGGAAAATCGAGCCAACAACGTCAGTGTACCTCGGGATCTCTCTTCCTAAGTGAGAGTATAGCCGTCACCCCAACGGGGAGCAAGCATTTAGTCGGCGGGCAAATCGATCGCCGGCATGGCGCAGAATCGACCCGCTAGAAAGGGTGGGTCTCCGGGGAGCGTTTCGGTCGTTAGGTCAGGCTTTCCAGCAGGAGCCGCATCTTGCGGAGTTCGGCGTTGTGGTCGATATCGGGCAGCGGGGCGACATCGACCGATAGGGCGCGGTCGTAATGGACCCGGCTCAACTGGCTAATCAGCCGGCCGTATTCGATTTCGCCCTGGCCGACCCGAACCTGGAGTTTCTCCTTGGAAGTATCGCGAAGTTGTACGTGGCAGACGTACTCCATCACCCGATCGAAGGGGGCACCCTGATGGGGACCGAAGATATAGTGGCTGGGATCCAGCGTAAGGTTCAAGCCCTTGACGTTGTCGCAGAGGACCACCGCCGTATCGGGGTCCTGGGTCATTTTGCCGGTTTCCGTTCTCAGGCCCACGACAACCCCCTCGACCGAGGCGATCGCGACGAGTTGCCGCAGCCGCTCGATTTCCGCGTTGAAGGGAGTTCCCAACTCCGCGGCGGGAACGGTCACGGCCACGACCTTGGTCGCCTTGGCGAGTTTGCAGCAGGCGGCGAATTGCCGGTAGTAACCCGGCTCGGGGGCTTCGATGTCGACGTGGTAGGCGACCGGCGTAAGCCTCTGTGTCTGTCGGCAGATTTGCACCGACCGGTCGAGGTCGGCCAGTACCTGGGAAGGCCGAAGCTGATTTCCCGACTCGAAAATCTGGATTTCGACGGCCGAATACTCCAATTCCGCCAGGCGTTCCAGCGCGGCGTTCAAGGGTAACTCTCCGAAACAACTTGTTGAGGCGGCAACAAACACGCGACGATTCCTTCCAAGCTCTGGCTTACTTCGCGATTGGGGGGGCGCACCACCGGGGCGTCGATCTTGCCGTCCGCGCGGGGCGCCGGTGGGGTTTCCGAGACGATCGAAAAGCGGCCCCAGACCGCGTTAGCTTACTGTGCCGGACCGTGATTTGGCAACACCGGTTCGGCACACAGCACTTGCGAGGGGGTTCGCGTTGTCCTGATCGAGACGTAAGGTAGAATAGACAATCGAGCGGACCACGACGCATTTGAGGAGGATACGATGGGCTACGATTCCGATTCGGGCGAAACACGCGCTGCGGCCAATGTCGCTCAGGCAGTGGTTATCGATCCTCCTCGCAGTCCCCGTCGCGGCTCTCGGTGGATCGGCCGGTTGCTGCTGGCTCTGATGGTGGTTGGGGCGGTGGGATCGCTGATGATTGTCCTTTCCCTCTTCGCCGTGGTTAGCTTCGGCGGCGCGGAAGACGATCGACTGGAAGAGAAACACTTCTCACACCAACGCGGGGCGGAGAACAAAATCGCCATCATCTCGGTCGAGGGCGTTATCCTCGACGGCGAGGGGGTCGTCAAGCGGCAGATCCAGCGGGTGATCGACGACAAGACCGTGCGAGCGGTTGTGTTGCGGGTTGACTCGCCCGGCGGTTCCGTCACGGCCAGCGACTACCTGTTCCATCATCTCAGCAAGTTGGCCAAAGCCGAGGATCGAGAGATTCCCATCGTCGTGAGCATGGGAGGCATGGCCGCCAGCGGCGGGTACTACGTTTCGATGGCCGTCGGCGATACGCCTGACGTGATTTTCGCCGAGCCCACGACCTGGACCGGATCGATCGGCGTGGTCATTCCCCATTACGACGTCTCGGGCCTGCTCGAGCATTGGGATGTCGAAGAGGACTCCGTCACCAGCCACCGCCTCAAAGGCATGGGCAGCATGACCCGGGAGATGACCCCCGAGGAACGAGCGATCTTCCAGGATCTGGTGGACCAAAGTTTCGCCGGGTTTCAGGAGGTGGTTGCCGCCGGCCGGCCCCAACTGGAGAAAGAATTTCGCGCCAGTTTCCAGCGGAAGCTCCAGGAGGACCCGAAAGACCTCGCCCGCACGTTCCTACCCGGCGTGGATCTCGGCGAACTGGACGAAAAGCAACTCCGGGACCGGCTCCAGGCGCTGCTGGACAACCCCAAACCGCTGACCGAGACGCTCTTCACCGGCCGGGTTTTCACCGCACAGACCGCCAAGGAATTCGGCCTGGTCGACCGCATCGGCTTTATCGAGGACGCCGTCAGCCGGGCGATTGTTTTGACGGGTCTTGACGAGAGCGAAGTGGAAGTCGTCAAGTACAAGCAGCAACTGGGCTTGGCGGGTCTCCTCTTCGGAAGCCAGCCGCCAAGCCAGCCTTTTGGCGTGTCGCAATTACTCGACGCCAGCGCTCCCCGAGCGTACTACTTGTGGACATCGCTCCCGCCGCTGTTTCGCTCGGGCGATCGCTAGAAGGTGATCGATTCCAACTCTGGATAGTCGGCCGGTTCCAGAACCTGAGTGATATCTACGCCCAGGTGATAGAAACCGGCGCCCATGGGATTGAGATGCGTGACCTCGGCGTGGACGAAGTGGATCCCGCTCTGGAAACAGAACCCCAGGATCATCTCATCCAATGCCCGCGGTTCGTCCAGCACCAGCGATGCGCTGGACGGGGAAAAGTCCTGGCTTACCGCCGCGAATACGCCCTCGACGACCGGCTTCCGATCGAGCAGCGGAATGACCAACACGACGACCGTCATGTTGACGCGGCTCTCGACATGCGGTCCGTCGGTTAGCCCCGGGTGGTCTTTTCGCAGGCGGAGAAGCTGCCGGATCCGCGGGATCCGCTCGGCCGGATCCCCTTGGGACAGTTCCTCGCGGACGTACGCCGGCAACCTCCCGACCCAGTGGCCGTAGTGGTTCGCGATCTGCCGCAGTTCGTCGGCGTGGGCATCGCCGGCAATCTGCTCGTGGATCGAGCGGAGCCGCGCTTGTTCTTCTGTCGGGAGCTGACCGAAGCGTCCCCAGCGTCGAGCCAACTCCGCGCGCGCCTCGGGACCCATCGCCTCGATCCGCTCGCGGCGCTGGCTGGCCGACAGGCCGAAGGCTGCCGGCGTGGCCAACGCGTCGACCTCCGACGTCGGGAGGCCGGCAACCGGCTCAAGAAACATCCCCTGGGCCTGCAGACTTCGTAGCAGATCGACGTCGTCGATGCACTGATACCGATCGATGTTCTCCACGACGGGCAGGTCGTCGATTAGCGCCGCGTTCGGGTCGGGCCGGAGCCAACTCACCGCCAGGAAACCCACCACGGGGGCAACCAGCAGGCAAGCGGCGGAGATCATCCAACGGCGCCGTCGGCGGCGCGGGACTTCGGCTTCCGACTGCTGCAACTCCTGGCCGGCCGCCACGGCCACCATCTCGATCGTGCTGTCGGCGAACGACCGATCAATGTCCGGCGTTTCGAGTTCGCCCAGCGATTCCCAGGCATGTTCCAATCGCTGCAGCGCGCGCCGTGCCCGCGGATCGACCGCCAGAAGCTCTTCGATCCGGCGTTGCTCTCGGGTGCTCAACTCGCCGTCGAGATAAGCCACCAAGCGCTCTTCCAGAGCAGACGGTTCGGCGTTGGAAGCATCGTCCGACATGGGTTCTTAGCAGCCCGAAAAAGGGGTTTTGTGGAGGGGTGCCTGGGGTCGAGCGCGGCGAGCCCCCAGTTGGTTGCATTCTGGGGGCTCGCTGCTCGTTCCTCGCATCTCGACCCCAGGCACCCATCAATCTCATCGTTACGGAGTTCTAGTCCCTAGTCCCCAGTCCCTAGTCCCTACTAATCTCCGGACTGCTGCCGTGCTCAAGATACGGCTCCAACACCTCGCGCAGGTTGACCCGGGCGCGGCAGAGCAGCGACTTGATCGCCTGGGGGCTCATCTCCATGGCTTCGGCGATATCGGCGTAGCTCATGCCCTCAAACTTGTTCAGCAGCACGGCCATGCGTTGCCGGTCGTTGAGCACCTCCAGGGCAACGCGGACCACGTCGCACATCTCGGCCTTATCGGCCAGCCGGGTGGGCATCAGGCCGCTGGCTGCCAGGGCCATCTTCTCCAACGTTTGGACACCCATGCCGCCACTGTCGCTGGGCGCCAAGTGTACCTCTCGGCGCCGAGCACGGGACCGCAACGCATTGGCTGCCAGATTGTTGGCAATGGTAAACAGCCAGGTCGAAAACTTGGCCCCCGCCACGTAACGCTTCCGCGCCTTGTAGACCCGAAGAAAGACCTCCTGGGCCAGATCCTCCGCCACCTCCTGGCTGCCCAGTTGATGCCGCAGGATCATCACCAGCCGCCTCTGGTAGCGAACCACCAACTCCTCGAACGCCTCGGCACTCCCATCGCGCACCCTCAGCATCAGCCGCACGTCGGGGTCGCGCAGCGCGTACCGTCGGGCCGATGACTCGCTGACTACCAAGGGGTCGGCCACCTGAATTTCGGGGGGCGTTTGCCAGTTCCTGCTGGGTATACTCCAGAGGGGTCCGCACGCGGACCTCAATAACTAGTGTACGCCAATCGCCCGCGAGATGCCAGTCGCGCGACCCCAATGGATCGGCCCCGGGCAACGGATGCGGTTCCGGAAAAACCCCGTCAGCCCCTGGCTCTGCCGGGGGGCGTGTTCTTTGTGCGCGGCCATCGGCCGTAGCGCCGGCCGGTTTATCCGTGGTTCCAACCCCCCGGCAAAGCCGGGGGCTACGGCACGGATTTCAAAAAAATACTTGACACACCCCGACGGGCCGATCAGAATCGGGACTGAAACTGCGGGGCACGCACAGTTCTTTCAACGGTCTTTTCCCTTCGTATCCCGTACGAGATGTTCATCAACTCGATCGAGTGATCCCGCGATCACCACCGGAGGTGTCTTATGAGAAGCGTGCGCTATGCGTTGACTGGACCACTGAGTTGCGCTTTACTGGCTGCGACCCTTGCGCTGGTCGGACCGACTAGTGCGAACGGGGCAGCGATCACTTGGAGCGCGGGACCCACGTTCAACGGCGCCAACGGTTTCCAGGCAATCGACACGACGGGCACGCTGGTCGAAGCGATCAACCTGGGCGACGGCGGCGCTCGGGTCGTCGATCCCGGCGGGTTGAACATAACGTTTGCCACCGGCAATAAGCTGAATCAAAGCTACTACAACAGCGGCAGCCCGGGCACGACGGATACCAACTGGAACGCCATCATCGACCGTACCGACTGGGGCAACAACAACACAACGATCAACGATTTCCTCTCCGGCCTGACGCCGGGCAACAACTATCAGGTCCAGTTGTTCGCCTCCGACGCGCGCGGGTGCTGTTCCGGCCGGACGCAGACGTTCGATGACGGGGCCGGCCAGGTTTCGCCCGCCATCACCACCGGGAGTTTCACCAGCACCGTCGGCCACTTCACGGCCGACGCGGCGACGCAAGCGATCGGTTTCGTCAGCAGCGCCACCGATCCCATTCTCAATGCGTATGTGCTCCGCGAGGTTGCCGACCCGCCTCCGCCGCCTCCCGCCCCGCCCATCACGCCCGTCTACGCGGTCGGCACCACGCCCAACTACGGTACCCCGAACTTCCTTATCACCGGAGCCGGTCTGCTCGGCGGAGGACCGGACCTAGACCGAGCACACCAAACCACGCACACGCAGGGCTGGTTGATCAATAATACGAACGCAGCCAACGAACTGGTGTTCGACATGGGCGGCACGGCGGACCTGACGGGAATCCACATGTGGCAATACAGCCAGGGAACGTGCTGCACCGGTCGCGGTGTATCGACGTTCGACATCGAGTTTTCCACCGACGGCGGCACGACGTACTCCGCGCCGCTGGGCCTGGGGCCACTGGACGCGGCTTCTGGAACGGCCAACGAAATGGCGCAATTGGTGAACTTTGACGAACAGGCGGGCGTTACGCACGTGCGGCTCAGCAACATGGCCGACTTCCCCGCGCTGTCCAATCCCGGGTGGCAAGGGATCAACGAGATTCGCTTCGAGGGAACGTTAACACCGGCGCCTCCGGAACCGGGGCATTTCGGCAACACCTTCAGCGGTCGCGCCCAGGCCAGCGACGGTGGTACCACGGTCCTCTGGAGCAACATGTACGGTGCCCCGGTTGCCGGGAGCGTTGACGCGGTGGAGGTCTTTTTTCAGGGCAACGCCAGCACGTTCGAGTTGTTCCAGCTTCGCCCCACGGGTCCCGCCAACCAGTTCGACGTCATCGCCAGCAGCGGAACCATCACACCGAACCCGGCCGGTGTGATGACCTTGCCCAACGGACCGTTCGAGTTGGAACCGGGCGACATGCTCTTCCACTACGGGCGGGGAATTCCCTACACCGACAATCTCTACACACCCGATGCTCACAACACCCAGAACATCTACTGGTCTTCTCCCGCCGCTCCGACGGTGGGCAGTGCGCTGACCTTGGGCGCCGGCGGGTTCCCCCTTAGCAGCATCCGCCGCGACTACAACTGGTCGACCCACCTCGACGGTCTTGTCGAGACGGTGGGTAACGGAGCCGGCCCGGGTGGTGCTCCCGACGGGGCCAGTTCGCTGTTGATCGTCATGGACAACGATCCCTTCACCATGAACGGCGCCATCGAAACTTGGCAGATCTTCAACGACACGGCGGGTACGGGCGGCCGGAACATCACGCCCGTTTTGCTCCGCGACGACGGTAGCGAGGTTGAAGTGCTGGGCGTTGGCACGACCCGCGTGGGAACCACCGACGGGTTCCAGCAATTCGATTTCGATCTGGTCGACGGCACCCGCTGGGCCGAACCCGGCGATCTGTTCGGGTTCTACTACGGCGACGGTCAAGGTGGAACCCAGGGGTCCGTCGAGTATACGCAGGCCGGTTCGATGCCCATCCGCCTGTTCGCCGACGGCAACGGCATCCAACTCGGCGATACCTACACAACTCCCACGTACAACCTCTCCCGCTTCTACTCGGCGAACGCCTCGACCGTGGTGCCCGAGCCGTCCAGCGTGATGTTGGCCCTGTTGGGGCTGGTAGGTTTGGTCCTGGTACGTCGGCGGCGGAAGTAGATTGAGCCGCTGAAAGAGTGAAACGGGGTGCCACTGGCATTTTGCCAGTGCTTCCTGGTCTCGTAGCTTGCATCTTGCCCGACCAAGAGAAGCTTCCGCGGCACTTGACCCCGCTCGGGCGGGAATCCGGCATGGGGTGGATCTTTCTCTTCGGGGACCGCAGAGCATTACGTCGCTTCGGGGGCGATCAATTCGCGTAGCGTTTCTTGGTCGCTTCCAAGGGCAAGCTACGATCCGGAAGAGCACTGGCGGGACGCCAGTGGCACCCCGCTACAGCAGCTCTTCCAGCTCCTCGACCAACCGCCCAAAGTGGGCCAGGACCGTGTCGACGGGGGCCGGTTGCTCCATGTCGACGCCCGCGCCGCGGAGTAGATCGAGCGGATCCTTCGAACAGCCGCCGGAGAGGAAGTCGAGGTAGTCTTTCAACTCCCGCGGTCCGCCTTCGGTCACTCGCTGAGCCAGGGCGATGGCCGCCGAGAGGCCGGTGGCGTACTTGTAGACGTAAAACGCCCGATAGAAGTGCGGAATGCGGAAGCACTCCAACTGGAGTTGCTCGTCCAGCGTGAAGTCGGGACCGAAGTACTGCTTGAGCAAATCGCCGTAGACGCCCTTGAACCGGTCGACGGTGAGCGGTTCGCCCGATTCGGCCAGCGTGTGCGTGATCTTCTCGAACTCGGCGAACATCGTCTGCCGGATGATCGTACCGCGGATGGCGTCGATCTGGCGGTTGATGAGAAAGGCCCTTTGGCGCGGGTCGGAGGCCCGATCCATGAGGTGCTTGCTGAGAAGCTGTTCGTTGAACGTGCTGGCCACTTCGGCGACGAAGATCGTGTAGTCGTAATACTCGTAAGGCTGGCGGCGGGCGGAGTAGTAGCTGTGCATCGAGTGGCCCGCCTCGTGGGCCAGGGTGAAGACGTGTTCCAGTACGTCCGGCTGATAGTTCATCAGGATGTACGGATTGCCGTCGAAGCTACCGCAACTGAAGGCCCCGCTCTGCTTGCCCCGATTCTCGTACCGATCGCACCAGCGGCCCGTCAGCCCCTCTTCCATGGCGCCGCAGTACTCGCTACCCAGCGGCTCCAGGGCGTCGATCACCAGTCGCACGGCCTGGTTCCAGGTGTGCCGGGTCTTCAGATCGCTGAGGATCGGCACGTACGTGTCGTACTGATGAATATCGCGCAGCCGCATTTTCCGCCGGCGCAAGTCGTAATAGCGAAACACGGCCGGCAGATGGCGGTGGACCGAGTCGATCAGATTGTCGTAGACGGTGGTGGGCACGCGGTCGGGAAACAGGGCCCCCTCCAACGCGCTGGGGAAATTACGCGCCCGGGCGTAGTAGACGTCGCGCTGAATCGAACCGCTCAGGGTGGCCGTTAGGGTGTTTTCGTGGGCGGCAAACTGCTCGTAGTAGCGGTCGAAGGCCTTCTTCCGTACCGTACGCTTGGGCGAATGCAGGAGTGTGCCGAAGGTCGCGTGGCTCAACTCGATCCATTGCCCCTTCTCGTCCTTGATCGGCGGGAATTTCAGATCGGCGTCGTTGAGCTGGCGAAACGCCTGGCCGGCCGCTTGGGCCATCTCCGATTGCATGGCCAGCAGCCGCTCTTCCTTCTTACCCAACGTGTGCGGCTTCTGGCGCATGAGCCGCCCGAGCATGAGCCGATAGCGGGCCAATCGCCGGTCGGCGAGCCACTTTTTCAGTTTGGCCGCGGGCATGGCGAGGATTTCGGGGCGAATGAAGCTGGCCAGTTGCCCGGCCCGGCTGGCGACGTTCTGGAATCGCCCGAGCATCCGCTGATACGTGCTGTTGGCGGCATCCTCGGCCGTTTTCAGGAAGGCATAGGTTCCCAACTGTTCGCCGGTCCGATCCGCCCGGCTGTCGAACTTCAAGCAGGAGGCGAGCGTGGCAACATCGGCGGCCAGTTTGCCCTGAAACTTCGCGTATCCCTCAATCTGCCGGGTCCATTTCTTGAAGGCCTTCTCCCAGGCCCCGTCGTCGGGAAACAAACTGCCAAGGTCCCAGCAATCGGCCTGTTTAACACGGTCCCGGGCGGGAAGTCTCTTGATCGATTTCATTGAGTCATCCGTCGTCGGTTGTTGAAGTTTATCCACGCCCAGGGGTAGCACCCCCTGGGTCGAAGCACAAGAAAACACCCCCCACCAACCGGACCCACCGGATGCAACCGGTGGACGTGGGCCCTTCCCCGTCCAGTCCCCAGTCCCCAGTCCCCAGTCCCCAGTCCCTAGTCCCTAGTCCCTAGTCCCTACCCTCACCACCGCATCAGCGCGGTTCCCCAAGTCAACCCTCCGCCAAAACCGCTGAGGAGGACATGGTCTCCACGGCGAACGCGACCTTGGCGGTAGGCTTCGTCCAGGGCCAAGGGGATACTGGCCGCCGAGGTGTTGCCGTAATACTGGAGGTTGTTGAAGACCTTGTCCGGATCGATGCCCATGTTGTCGACGGCCGAACTGATGATCCGCATGTTGGCTTGATGGAAAATAACCAGGTCGACGTCGTCGAGGGTCATTTCGGCATGTCGCAAGACGTCGCCCACCGTCTCGCTGAGCAGGCGGATCGACCACTTGAAGATGGGCCGGCCTTCCATGTGCAGCCACGCCCGGCCATCGTTGTTGTCGGCTTCGGTGTAGGGCATGCGCGATCCGCCCATCGGCCGAATGAGCAGATTGCCCCCCGAGCCGTCGGCCCCGAGGGAGAAGGCGAGCAATCCTTGCTCGTCGCTACCAGAGCCCAGCACCACGGCACCGGCCGCGTCGCCGAACAGGGGATAGGTTCGCTTGTCGGCCGGGTTGACGACTCGCGAGTTGCAGTCGGCGCCGACGACAAGCGGCAGCCGACAGCATCCGGTGGCCACGTATTGCGCCGCGGTCACCAGTGAGTACATGAACCCGGCACAGGCCGCCTGAAGATCGACCGCCGGAGCGCACAGTCCGAGCCGGTCCTGAATCGCACAGGCGGTCGACGGCATCGGCGTGTCGGGCGTGTAGGTTCCCACCAACACCAAGTCGATGTCTTGCGGATCGACTCCCGCGTCCTTGATGCACTCCTGGGCGGCTTCCAGGGCCAAATCGCTGGTGGCCATCTCCGCCGGGGCGTGCCGCCGCTCGAGAATCCCGGTACGCTGCACGATCCAATCGGCGTCGTATCCCAACTCGGCCAAGTCTTCGTTGCGGATGATATTGTCGGGAACGCTGCTGCCGATGCCCAACACTTGTACTCCCATGAGGGTGCCAAGGCGGGAACGCTTCGTCGGCAGGATCTTCTCGGTCGGCGCCGGTTCGGGGGTCATTGGTTCGGGGGTCATCTGGGTTCGGTCAACGACCGTCACACGGAAAGTGGAGGAGTGCGCGGATACCATAACCGCGAAGCAACCTGCGGAGGAAACATATAACCCTACGTCTTTGTCGAGGAATTCTCAAGTCCCGATTGTGCCCGGGAGCCAAAAGGGTGAGGTCTCGACCGCTTCGTGCAGCGGTAGGGTGGCCCTGGCCCACCAGTATCCGTTTCCACCTGTTTCACACCTTTTCAACCGCTGTTAGCGTGTCGACACTGCCCGAACAAGCCGTCACGGGCTGCCCGACGCGGAAAATCCGGGAAAAAGTGACTTGGCCCATGCAGGTTAGACGGAATCAATCCTATCGGGGGGTGTCGTGCGCGCTCGCAAAGCGGTACAGTAATGGTTTTGCCACGGTGGGCGTGCGGAGTGTATTGAGTTCGTCGCTTTGGGCGCGGCTCCCTCTTGGAGAGGATCGCCAGCCCGGCGCAGCATCATCAGAGGCGCGCGTGGCGCCTCGGCCAAGTGTTTCGTTCCCCCCCCCAATCGGTTGACCCCATGTGTTTGCTGGCGTTCCAATACCGTTGCGTGGACAATGCTCCCATTTTGGTTGCTCACAATCGCGAGGAGCTTTTCGACCGGCCGACGCAGGTCCCCCGCATTCAGTCGGGCAAACCACGGTCGGTATGCGGCATCGATCGCAAGGCGGGAGGAACCTGGCTGGGAGTGAATCAGCACGGGCTGTTTGCCACGGTGACTAACCGTTCCGACGTCATCGGGCCGCCGAAAGCCCGTTCCCGAGGGGTGCTCTGCCGCGAACTGCTGACGTTCGTCGATGCCGCCTCGGCGGTGGAACATGCCGCCACCGAGTTGGCGACGGGTCGATACGCGGGGGCCAACTACGTCTGTGCCGACCCCGACTATGCGGCGGTCGTCTACGGCGGCGAGCGCGTCGAGGTGGTCGAGCTACAGCCCGGCCTTCACCTGCTGACCAACGGGCAGATCAACAACCCGAACGACCCGCGGCAGGCCTTCGTCCGCCGGTTGCTCACGCTGCAGAAGCTCGATTCGGCCGTCGCGTTCCTGGCCGTGGCCAGCCGAACTTTCTCGCGCAAGCCCGATTCGGCCGGCCGCCGCGGCGTGATCATCGCCGAGGAAGATTACGGGACGGTATCGTCGACGCTGGTGTCGCTGTCCAGCAAGACCCAAAACGCCGTCTTCCAATACGCCCCCGGCCCGCCCAGCAGCAAGGCGTACGACGATCTCTCGGCGCTGTTGCGCCAGGTGCTGTCGACGGATAAGTAGCCGGACGGGTGAGACCGGCTACCCGCCGGATTTCTTGCGAGTTCGTCTTTTGGCGGGCTGTTTCTTGCCGCTCTTCTTTTTCACGGGCTTCTTTCTTTCGGACTGGAGCGCCTTGGCCGAGGCTTGCAGGTCGTCCATGTATTGTCGCTCCGCCTCGGTTTCGTCTTTAAGGCGTCGGCGCTGCTCGAAAGCGTCGTATTGTCGGTGTGCCACGTTGATCGCTTCTTCATGGCTGACCGAACCGATTCCTTTGAGGACGGGGAGTTCCGTATCGAGAAGAAACTTGTCCAGATGTGCTTCCCAGTCTTGTATGAAGATGTCTTGCCGCCGCTGAGCCCGAAACTCGGCCTGATCGAGGAACATGACGGTAATCCGATTGAGCGTGTCAATTTCCTTGGCGTCGAGATAGTTTTTGGCCGTGCCCACGTCGCGTTTGAGTGCGCGACTTCCCTTCCAGGAGGTCAACCCCATGTTGGCCTTTTCGGCATCGGCCCGCTGTCGAACGATCTCGGCGGCGGTCATTCCGCTGGCGGCGAAGTGCATTTTGTTCTGCATGGTCGCAAAGAAGAGCTGCGTCTGTTGTTCGCCTTCCGTGTAATCACAGGCGAGCGAAAATATCTCGCGAATCCGTTGATATACCCTGGCCTCACTGGCACGGATTTCACGGATGCGCTGGAGCAACTCGTCGAAATAGTCGACGACCCCGGACGTGCCTTTCAGACGCTCGTCGTCCAGCGTAAACCCTTTGATCAGATACTCGCTCAACCGGGCCGTGGCCCATTGGCGGAATTGCGTCCCCCGGGTGCTACGCACGCGATAGCCGACGGCGAGAATGGCTTCGAGGTTGTAGTGATCCACGCTCCGTTCGACTTGGCGACGTCCCTCGGTTTGAACTATCCGGAATTTCCGGGCAGTTGCCCCGGCATCCAATTCGCCCTCGCGAAAAATGTTCACCAGATGCTCATTGGCTGTTTTCGCCGAGATTCCATACAACTCGGCAATCTGCCGTTGCGCGAGCCACAGAGTCCGATCCTCGAACAGGACGCTCAGCCGCATTTGGCCATCTTCGCCCCGATAGAACTGGCAGTCGCCCTTGGGGGCCGGCACGGGCAGTTGATCCGTCATCCTTGGTTCTCCGGCAAGCCCTGCTGTCCGAATCCGGTCGAAATGTAAACATGTGTATACTGCCAGATGACTCGGGAACCGTCAATAGCCATTGGTGGCCAACGGGCGAAATATGCTGGATCAGCCTGACAGTTAGCCCGGTTGCCCGCGACACCGTCGTAAATACTTGACTCCGTCCGCAGTACGGCTCTACACTACCAGCATTCCTTGGGCCAACGTCCCAGAAAAACGAAGATTCTGTGGGGAATAATGAGTTCGGCGGAAGAGGAAGCTCGGCGTGATTGAGTCGATTGCGGACCTTGTAGCTTTCCTGAAACGGTTCCACCGCCACTGGCTCGATGAACCGGCGCTGGACAGTGCGCTGATCCCGGCTGACCTGCCGCGCGGACTGGCAATAATCTATCGGGAGTTGGGTGCTCTGGTCGAGATCGAGCCAGGACCGGATAGCGGTTGGCGCCTGCCGTTCGCCGCCCAAGACGCACTCATGCCTCTCAGCCGCCTCAAAAGGACGGACGGCATGATTGAGTTCGCCTGGGAGAATCAGGGCAACTGGTCAGCCCGCTGTCCAGTCGGTCAGCCCGACCCACCCGTGTACTCGAATGCCGCGGACTTGTGGGATGTTGTGCAACGGGGTTTCGTGGTAGTGTGCGAGTCACTCGACCATTTCCTTACCACGCTGTGCCTGCAAGAGGCAGTGATGGGATGTGGCAATCTGGTTGCACTTCGCACCGATCGGGCGCCGAATGAGGTCCTGACCACGACGTTGCAGCCGCTCTGGCTCAACGGATACTATGTGGCCGGGGAGCCAGACCACCAGTTTTTCACGTCCGCAGATCAGGATGTGCTGGTAATGGATTGGGCCGGTGTATGGGTGGGGTCGCCGCTACACGGAACAGGAAGTCTGGTGGCTCAAGGCGTCGATTACCAGATGATACACTGACGCCGAGCCAGCAGACGCACGGAAGCGGCGGCTCCGAGCGCACGGATATAACGCTCGACAAACGGGCCGGTTTCCGTTGCTTCTCCCTTCGAAGGCGACGGGGCTAACACGGACAGTCACGCGCAAACACGAGTATTCACACGCTACCCGCCCCATCACTCACCAGCAATGAACTTCTCGATCCCGTCAAACGCCGCTTCGAGATTCTCCATGCTGGTAGCAAACGAGATGCGGGAGTAGCCGCCGGTGCCGAAGGCGGAGCCCATGACCGTGGCGACGTTTTGTTGGTCGAGCGTAGGTTTTGCTCACACCGTTGATTAGAATCGTCCGATCCATCAAGCCGGGCCGTACGATGGGGAAACTGGTCTGCACGATCACCGGCACCGCGCCGGTCAGCTTGACCAATTCGGCATAGCTGACCTAATACGGGGCGGGAATAATCACCTCGTCGCCCGGGTTGAGCAGTACGGTAAAGGCGTTGTGCAACGCGTGCTTGGCTCCGTTGGAGACCACGACCTGGGCCGGCGCGTAATCCAGGCCATGTCGATCGTGGCGGAAGGTTCCAGCGCCTTAACGATACGAGAAACAGGGGCGGACATCACGACACTCCAGAAGTAGGGTAACTTGCCAACAGCGGTTGACGCACCTTCGCGCACGCCGGACAATCATAGGTAGTCTCCTGGCGACTCCCAAGTGGCTCCGACGGCATCTGCAGAAGGAATTCCGCACCGAATGACTCGCTCACGCATTGGAATCTGGTTAATTGGTGCCCGAGGCGGGGTGGCTGCCACTACATTGGTTGGTCTGTCTGCTCTGAAGAAGGGGTTGGTTGGCACGACCGCACTTGTTACCCATCTGCCCCAGTTTTCCCACCTGGAGCTTCCGGACTGGAAAGATTTTATTGTCGGTGGCCACGAGATCCGCGAAGTGGCTCTGGTCGACGAGGCCATGCGATTGGCCACCGAGAGCCGCGCCTTCGACCCGGCGCTTGTCACTCGATGCCGGGCCGAACTGAATCGGATCGACAGCCGGATTTGTCACGGGACCATCCACAAGGTGGGCCGCAAGATCGCCAGCCTGGCCGGTTCAGAGGTGCCTCGCCGCGAGTCGCCCCGCGAGGCGATCGACCGGATCGGTGGGGATTTGAAGCGGTTTGCCAAATCCCAGCGCCTGGATCACTTGATCGTGGTCAATGTGGCGTCAACCGAGCCCGCGGCCGATGTGTCGACGGTTCCGTCGACTTGGGTGGAGATGGAGAAGCTTCTGGATCGTCCCCGCAAGTGCCCCTTGCCGGCCAGTTCCTTGTACGCCATCGCCGCGTTGGACTGCGGCGCTTCGTATATCAACTTCACCCCGTCGCTCGGTTCGGCTCCGGCGGCGATCGACGATCTGGCCCGGCTGCGCAAAACCCGGCATTACGGTTGCGACGGCAAGACAGGCGAAACCCTGCTCAAGAGCACGCTGGCCCCGATGTTCGGTCAGCGAAATCTCGACGTGATGAGTTGGGTCGGCCACAACATCTTCGGCAACATGGACGGTCAGGTGCTCAACGACCCGGTCAATAAGAAGGCCAAGGTCCAGAGCAAGAACCAACTGCTGGGCAAGATTCTCGGCTACGAGCCCGATTCGCTCGTCTCGATCGAGTACATCAAGAGCCTGGGTGACTGGAAGACGGCTTGGGACCACGTCCACTTCACCGGGTTTCTTGGCACGCCGATGTGTTTTCAGTTTATCTGGCAGGGGTGCGACTCGTTGCTGGCGGCTCCCCTGGTGCTGGACCTGATTCGACTGACCGATTTGGCCCGGCGGCGCGGCGAGACCGGGTTGATGACCTTCCTGGCCAGCTTCTTCAAGAGTCCCCACGGAGTCAAAGAACACGGGTTCGTCAGGCAGTATCAAATGCTCGAAGCCTGGGCCGAGAACCAGCGCCCAAACTGATAAACCCACAGACACGGCTGGACAATCGGTCCGGCTCCCCCCCCATACATGTAGGAATTGAAAACTCGTGGCAAAGAAGGCAAGAAAACAGTCACCGTCGCCCAAGACGGAAAAATCATCATCGGCGAAGGCGGAGAAATCGCCATCGCCCAAGGCGAAGAAATCACGTTCGCCCAAACGCAGGAAGGCATCGCCATCGAAGACCCGAAAGAAATCGGCTGCCCCGACGGAGAAAAAAGCACCGGCGGCCAAGGGAAAATCGCCCGCGGCCAAAGGAACACCCCCTGCCAAATCGAGCCGGCCGAAGAAGAAGGTTGCCAAGCCGAGCGGCTTCTCGGGATTGGGACTCTCGAAGCTCGCGTTGGAAGCCCTGCAGGACGCGGAGTATCTCGATCCCACGCCCGTGCAGGCCGGGCTGATTCCCCCGGCGCTTGAGGGGAAAGATGTGATCGGCCAGGCGCAAACCGGCACGGGAAAGACGGCCGCTTACGTGTTGCCCATCCTCGATATGCTCGACGATATCGATGAAGGCACGACGCCGGTCGCCCTGGTGCTGGTACCGACCCGCGAGTTGGCCGTCCAATCGCGCAACGAGTTCGTCAAGCTGGCCGAGAATCGCGAGTTTGAAGTCGCGGCCATCTACGGCGGCAAACCGATCCGCCCGCAATCGGAGAAGTTACGCCGCGGTGTCGACGTCGTGGTGGGCACCCCGGGCCGGATCATCGACCACATCGGCCGCGGCACGTTACGGTTGGAGGATATCCACTGCGTGGTGCTCGACGAGGCCGATCGCATGTTGGACATCGGTTTCCGCCCGGACATCGAGAAGATCCTCCGCCGCTGCCCGAAGAAGCGGCAGACGTTGCTGCTCAGCGCCACGGTGCCGCCGCCCGTGCTGCGACTGGCCAAGCGTTACATGCAGGACCCCATCGAGCAGGACTTCTCGCCGAAGCAGATCGCCGTGGAAACAATCGATCAGCTCTATTTCACCGTCGACCCGGAGAAAAAGTTCGACCTGCTGGTCGCGCTGCTGCGTCGCGAGGACGCCAAGCAGGCGATCATTTTCTGCCGCACCAAACGGGGAACCGATAAGATCTTCCGCCGGTTGAGCAAGCATATCAAGGAGGTTTCCTGTATTCACGGCGATTTGCAGCAGCGGCAGCGCGATCGGGTAATGGAACAGTTTCGCGCCGGCCGGGTGCGACATCTGGTGGCCACCGACGTGGTGGGCCGGGGGATCGACGTGACGAGCATCTCGCACATCATCAACTACGACATCCCCCAGTTCTGTGACGACTATGTCCACCGCGTGGGTCGTACCGGGCGCATGGGACGCGAAGGCATTGCCTACACGTTCGTCACCTCCGAGGAAGGCAACGAGCTGACCCGGATCGAGATGCGCATCAACCAGCAACTCCGCCGTGACGAGATTCCCGGTTTCGTCGCCTTTGCCAAACCCGAGGGCGACCCCGACGCCGCGGACGACATGTTTCCAGAGGCCAAGCCGGTCTACGGCAAGCGCAACAAGAGATTCCGCCGGGCTTTGTGAGCGGGCTATTGCCCCCGATCGGAGATCTGTTCCATTGCCGATTCCGCCGAAGTGGAGACGAAGAAATTGTCGCTCTTCGTCAGACGCTTCAGTTCGGTCAAGCTCTTTCGGGTTCCCACCTCCTCCAAGATTTGGCAGCACGCCTGAACGACCTCGGGATCGTTGTACTTGAGGCCCTTAATCACGGTCTCTTCCACCACGGGCCCCATCTTCAGCAGGCAAGAGGTGGCCCGGTGGCGATCGTCTTTGGTCAGCAGCAATCCGGCAACCGGGACAACGGCCCGCGGATCATTCAGGCGTGTCAGTATCTCCAAAGCGCGGTGGCGAAGGTCCTTTTCGGAATCCGACAGCACGGCGATCAACTCCGGCACGATCTCTTCGGCGGCAATCTTCAGGGCCACGTTCAGCGCCGCGCGTCGCACGTCGACCTCTTCGTGAGTGAAGTACGCAGCGACGGCTTTTTGGGCCGGTGTTCCGATCTTCAGGAGGCTGGACATTGCCTGATGGCGATCGGTGACCAGCATGCCGGCAATGGCCGGGTAGACGCGGGGATCGTCTTGTTCGGCCAGCAGTTCCAGGACATCGCGGCGCATCCAGGTGTCTTCGTCGGCCATCGCGTCGATGAGCAGCTTGACGGGGTCTTCGCTTGTCCAGACGACCATGGCGGGCAGGGCGCGCCGGCGATTCCTCGGTTCGGGGTCGGAAAGGAACGGTTCGATCGCCGCGGCGATTTCCTCGCGGAGTTCGACCGGCTCGACCTTGGCCAACCGGTCGAGCGCCTTTTCGGCCCGACGCTTGTCGAAGGATTTCAGGTCGATCAGATTCTGCCGGTAAAAGTTGGGATCGTCCGGATCGGAGACCTCTTTGGCCAGCGGCTCGGGCAGTTTGGAGGCATCGGCCCGAATCGTGACAATCCGTTGCCCCGTGTCAACATCGGTCACGGTGCCAAAGTCGATTTGCGAGGCGACGGCCTGGAGGTCGGCCACCGGGGCAATGGCGATCCGCACGGTCTCCGGTGTCAGGCCCGTCGCCGCGACGTACATTTGCGGTTTGGCAATTTCAGAGAGTCTCTGCTGAAGAAAAGCCCCGACGTCGCCGGGCAGGCCGCTGATCGACAGCCGTACGACGTTGCTGGCCCCGAATTTCTGAATCATCGGTTGACCGAAATCGCCTAGCGATTGCTGCCCATTGGGCAAGAAGCTGCCCGGCGGGCGATTTTGACTCGGACGGGGCGGGCTCGGTGTACGCGGAGCTTCGGCCATCGCCGCCTGCAATTCTTCTTGAAAAGTCAGCCACACCTGGGGCATGGATTGCACTCGCTGGCTCTCTTGTGCCACTCGCTGACCTCGGGCTGTCAGGTCGGAGCCATACTGACTGGCCAAGCGTTGGTTTTCGGCGGGGCCGAGTGTTCTCTTCAGTTGTTGCAGCTTCGCCAGCACGTCTTTCTTCCGCCGCTCGATCGACACGTATTGCCGTGCCACGGTTCTTGCCGAGGCCTCGTCCCGAATGGCCGACAATCGGGTGGCCGTTTCGTCGAGCAAGGCTAGGAGTTCCCGGTTGACTGCATGTGGATCCAGCTTGCCGTTCGCGCCGGGCTGCTCCGGCGCGGAGGGAGCGGGTGGCGGTGGCGCACTTGGCGTGCCGCCGGAGGACGTCCCTGGCGCGTCGGACTCATCGGACGAACCGCATCCGGTCGATAACATCACCGCAGTCAATAGAGTCGTCGCATGGATAAGGCGTTTCATTGGTTCTCTCTCCGGGCAAGTGTCGGTCATTGGTCGTTGTTCTTCGGGGTGTTACGTGACGTTGGCGGTTGAAGCTTGACAATATTGGAGATTCGGCGGCCTGCCATGCTGGGTCTCATATCGCGCACTTCGAGGTACGCTTCCCATGGCCCGGCATCGTATCCGCGCGGCCAAAAATCCCGGCGAAGGGTGCCTTGGGCGCCCAGGTTGAGCCAGGGCAACGAGCCGGAGGTGACCTGACCAAGATCGTCGGACTCGATCACCAGGGAAAAGTGACGCCCCGGCGACGGGCTCCCGCGAACGAATCGGTATTCGATTCTCAACGAGCGATGGGGAAAGCCGCCCATCAGTTTGGCGCCGGACAGTTCGACCGCGGGCGTACCATTGGGGATCTGCAAGGCGACGGGAGGATCGGCGGTTGCGCTGCTGCCGCCGTCTTTGGGCGCGGTTCCCTCCGCTGTCTTGGTCGGGTCGGGCTCGGGGGCTTGCGTGATGTGGACATCGACGTTGCCGGACGCTTCGATATCGATCCTCGGCGCTTGGTCGTTTGTGCCGCGGATGCGAATCACAATTTGCCAGGCCAGCAAGGCGACGACCGCCGCGGAGAGCAGGCCAATCGTAAGCCGCTTGGCCAGACGATTCCGCCGCGATGCATGGTCCGGTGGACCCGCCAGGGCGGTCAGGCATTCCTTCACCTCGCCGGCTCCCTGGAAGCGACGATCCGGTTCCTTTGCCAGGCAACGAAGCACGATCTGGTCGATCCTCGCGTCGACGCGGGTCTGTTGGCTGACCGATTCAAACGGCTCCATCGGCAACTCGCCGGTGAGCATCTCGTGCAAGACAACGCCCATCGCGTAAATATCGGCGCGATGGTCGGTTTCGCCGGGACGCTGGCGTTGTTCGGGGGCCATGTAATAGGGTGTCCCCAGCACGTCCCGGCGGTCCGACGGCGCGGGATCCCTCGGGCTCGGCTCCACCAGCATGGCCAGTCCGAAATCGGCGATCTTGATCGTGCCCCGATCTTCCAGAAGGATATTCTCGGGTTTGACGTCCCGATGCACGATACCCAGCTCATGGGCGTAGGACAGCCCGTCGCAGACTTGCCCAGCCAGGTCGATCACCTCGGCCGCCGTCAGGGGGCCGTCGCGCAACACCTGGCGAAGGTTCACGCCGTCGACGTATTCCATGACGATATAACACCCGTCTTCCACCTGGCCGTAGTCGTAAGCGGTGACGATGTTCGGGTGGTTGAGTTTTGCCAGGGTGCGTGCCTCGCGATGAAAGCGATCGATGAAGGCCGGGTCCTGGGCGACCTTCCCGCAAATCAGCTTCAGCGCCACCAGCCGATCGAGACTTTTCTGCCTTGCTTTGTAGACCGCTCCCATGCCGCCTTGCCCGAGCAGTCCGAGAATTTCAAACCGTGGAAACGTCGCGGCCAGTTCGTCCGGTAGTGGGGCGGTGAAACGGCGATCCGCCGAGCCGGTGTCGGCCGTCGGCTGACCGAGGGGCGTGGCATCGATATCCGCCACCGCCCGCCACAGCAGGCACTTCGGACAAAGTCCTTTCGTTCTCGCGTCGGCGGGGACACCGTCGCCGCATTCGGGACATATCTGGGTCTGAATCACCGGGTTACCCGTTCGGGCTCGATCGTGGGTCGAGAGCCGCCGATTATAGAATAAGCATTTGGGAGGAAAGGTTACGTATGAATTGCCTCGAAAAACCGACGAATCTCCTCGTCGACTTCTCCCGCGTCGGCAAGCGTCTTGGCCACTTCCGCCCTCAGCAGCTTCCGATATCGCCGACGAAGCCGATGGACGGCCGTCTTAACGGCCCCTTCGCTGATCCCCAGTTGTCCTGCCACTTCCGCGTAGGGGGGCGCATTGTGCTCGACGACCAGAAAGACACGAAGCGAGTCGAAAAGCGACTTCTTGCCCGACTGCGTGAATTCGTCTTCCAGCGCGGCGAGTACTTGCTCCAGGAGGGTGAGGATCCAGCGGCGCTCAAAGATTCGGTCGGCGGTCATCTCGTGTGCCGGCTCAAGGCGATACCGGTCGTCGGCTTCACGAAAATCGATGGACAGCGCCGGCCGACCGCCACCCCGTTTCTCCGCCCGCGACGCGTCCCACTGATTGGCCAGAAATCGCCGCAAACAGACCACCAGAAACGACCGAAATCGGCCTTTCTCGGGCCCCACACCCTTGAGCCAGTCTCTCTCCATCAGCCGGGCGAAGAACTCCTGGGTGAGGTCCTCCGCCTCGTGGGCCGAGTGGCCGCCTCGACGAACAAAGGCGTACAGCGGATACCAGTACACGCGGCACAAATCGGCCAAAGCCTCGGCCGAGTCGGGCGACGCCCCTTCGGCCGCGGCCAGGACCTTGCTCCACTGGGTTGTGAGAAAACGATCGACTCGCACCGGCCCGATCTCCCGCAGTTTTGCCCCCTACCATGAACTGCCACGCCAGGAACATTATGCGCGGAAGCGAGGTCGAGACGCCACCCTCTCGCCGGATATCCGCATTGCCGGAAGATACCGGTCCTCTTTGCCGGCACCCAAGAAAAGCCAAGGCCCGGCCTCCTCCCGTGGAGACCGAGCCCGGTGACTCGTATTGCGGATCGTCGATAGATCCGTAACGAGTTGGTGGCTGCCCAAGGGACAGCCCGCCGGCTGTCGTTAGGCGGAACCACCTCGTTGGCTAGTACAGAAATATTGCAATGGACCACCTCCTTTGGGGCGAAAGTCTTCCCGCTACTATCGAAGTGCCAGTCCGATCCCTTCACGGGCTTGTCAGTCCATCGTGCCGCGTCAGCACGACCCGGTATCTCTATGATTCGCAGAATCCGCGCCGAAAGCAAGCTCAATTTTCGGCCATTTTTCCACGGTGGGGGATCGCCGCCCATTTTCTCCTGGGGCAACCCCGAGTTCTCTGCCCATCAACGTAGATGGCCTCTCGGGGCGTAAGGTTCGCGCCCGTCGAGAGATGCGTCGGGAACTCGCGCCCGGACGGCCTTTCCGATCCCGGGTAGACCTCTGGAAAGCAGATGCCACCCACGGGGTAGTAAGGCCCCCGGATTAGCAGTGGCCGAGCGGTTTTGGCGGGGTGGCGGATGAGGAAGCCAGCCGATTTGGAGACCGGTCGGTGGGCGACTACAATGAGAACCTCGTTCCCACGCTCGGCATGGGAAGCGAGATCGATTGGACGAATCCATGGGAGGTGCCAAGATGCGTCTTTTTACCCCACTCATCCTCGCTGCGGCGACGGCCGTCTTGTCCATGGCGATGGGCAGTGAAGCGGTTCGCGGCGACGACGCCGGCGCGCCGAACTTCCTTGTCATCCTCGCCGACGACATGGGCTTTTCCGACGCCGGCTGCTACGGCGGTGAAATCGCGACGCCCAACCTGGATCGCCTGGCGGCCGGTGGACTTCGTTTCACCGATTTCCACAACACGGGCCGATGTTGGCCCACGCGCGGCGCGCTGCTGACCGGCTACTACGCCCAACAGGTCCGCCGCGACGCGCTGCCCGGGGTGCGCGTGGGCAACAGACCCTCATGGGCCCGGCTTCTGCCGGAGATGCTCGGGGCCGCCGGTTATCGGGCGTATCACTCGGGCAAATGGCACGTCGACGGCAAACCGGTCGAGGGCGGGTTCGACCGGTCGTACTGGGTGCAAGACCAGGACCGGTTCTTCTCGCCCCGCGTCCATTACCGCGACGATCAGCGTCTGCCGCCGGTCGAGCCGGATACCGGTTACTATGCCACCACCGCCATCGCCGACCATGCGATTCGCTGCCTGAAGGAACATGCCGAGAAGCACGCGGACCGGCCGTTTTTTCATTACCTGGCGTTCACCTGTCCGCATTTCCCCTTGCACGCACTGCAAGACGACATCGCCCGGTATCGTGGCCGCTATCGCCGGGGGTGGGACGTGTTGCGCCAAGAGCGATGGCAGCGGATGAAAGAGACGGGCATCGTCGACTGCCGGCTCTCGCCCCGCGATCCGGCCGCCGAGGCGTGGAACGATCTCTCCGAACCGGATCGGCGGGCTTGGGAAACGAAGATGGAAATCCACGCGGCGATGATCGACCGCATGGACCGCGAGATCGGCCGGGTACTCGACCAACTGCGCGACACCGGCGCGATCGACAATACGGTCGTCTTCTTCCTCAGCGACAACGGGGCCAGCGCCGAGCGGCTCGTGCGCGGCGACGGGCACGATCCCGAGGCGCCGCCCGGCTCGTGGCGATCGTATCTGTGTATCGAACCCGGCTGGTCGAACCTGGCCAATACGCCGCTGCGCCGGCATAAGATCTGGGTCCATGAAGGCGGCATCTCCACGCCGCTGATCGTCCACTGGCCGGCCGGTATCGCCGCCCGGGGTAAGCTGCGCCGCGACACGGGCCACGTGATCGACCTGGCGCCCACGATCCTCCAACTGGCCGGCGCCCGTGCCCCCGAGACCTGGCAAGGCACGCCCGTCCCGCCACCACCGGGGCGGAGTCTGGTGCCCGCCTTCTCCAAGGACGGGACGGTCGAGCACGATTATCTGTACTGGTTTCACTCGGGCAACCGGGCCCTGCGCATCGGCGATTGGAAGCTCGTCTCCGCCGGCGGCGGTGGCCCTTGGGAGCTTTACGACCTGAATGCCGACCGATCGGAAACGAACGACCTTTCCGCGGCGCATCCGGAGAAAGTCCGCCAGATGGCCCAGCGGTGGGAGCAATGCTGCGAGCAGTTTCGCCGCACGGCCACGGGCAAGGCGGATTGAACGGCCCGTTGAGCATCTTTATGCGTGGATATGCGCCGTCCGCGCAAATTCGTTTAACGCCCAGCCGAAGGCGCCGGCTTTCTTGGCGTTCCATCACAAGAGCCGGCGCCTTCGGCTGGGCGTTAAATGAGTTGGGTTTGCCATTTCGGGTACAACCCAAGAATGTCTCCGCCGCGGCGAATCACCATTTGCCCAAGCCGGCGCGTTATACCAGCGGTTCCCCAGAGCCTTCATGTAAGAAGGCCCGTTGCGCGCCGGCTTGGGCACAAGACGGGTGACCCGCACCTCGCTCTCCCACCGCGGGAGGGTTGAGATGGGGTTGTTATTGCCATTTCTCTTCGCCAACGCGTCATGGCGAGCGAAGTCATTCGACCAGTAGGAGTTCTTGTCATGAACCGAACCATGAAAATCGTGACCGTCGGACTCGTTTGCGCGGGGCTCGGCATGGGCTTCTTCGGCCTGCCGATGGCCACCGGCCAAGAGAAGCGATCCGCGCGGCCCCCGGCCAAGACGTCCCAGGCGTGGACCCTGGACGAAGCTCGGGCCCAATTGCGGCTCAATCCGCAAGACGTCTATCTCCAGTACGTCGCCCTGCAAATGGCCCGGCCAGAGAACAAAACCTCCAGCGTCAGCAGCGAGATCCGGTCGCTCAACCGCACTTGGCGACGGGGCCCTGAGCGCGAGGTCGATCTGTTCGACCTGTTCACCGGCGCCCTGGCCGTGCAAGAGAGCCTGCAGTTGGACACCATGCGGGGCGCGGCGCCGAACAATGCCGAGTTGGGCAACCCGCGTTACCAGACGGTCAAGGTAACCGATCTGGTGGGGCCAACCGTCAAGAGTCATCCCTGGGGTGAAATGCTGGCCGCCCAATCGGTCACCGGCCGAAAGCCCGAGGTCTCGCCGCTGGCGATGTACGTGCCCGAGGACCAATACTTCGTGCTGTTTCGTTCGCTGAGCAAACTCATGGAGGTAACCGACGCGGGCAACCTCTGGGGCGATCACGTGTTCAACCAGGCCGACGCATCGGCCCAGACGCACCGTTCGAGCGAGAAGCTGAAGACCCAACTGGCCATCAAGACCGATCCGCTCTCCCGCCCGTTCTACGATCTGGTGGTCGACGAAGTGGCTCTGACCGGCAGCGACCTGTACTTCCGCGAAGGGGGCGACGTCACGATTGTCTTTGCCGTGAAACAGCCCCCCGTGTTCCGGTTGAAGATGGACGGCTACCTGGCGGCGGCCGAGAAATCGCGCGCCGACGCGGTGCGCTCGACCGGCAAGATCCTCGGCGTGGAATACGTCTCCGTGACGACTCCCGATCGGGCCGTCCACGCCTTCTCGGCCTATCCCAAGCCGAACCTGCATGTGCGGAGCAACTCGAAGATCGGGCTGGAGCGAGTCCTGGAAACGATCCTTGGGAAAACTGCTGACGGCCGAGACGTTGCCCGGCTCGGTGATTCGACCGAGTTTAAGTACATCCGCACGCTGATGCTCCGCGGTGCCGAGGAAGAAGGCGGATTCGTTTACCTCTCCGACCCGTTCATCCGCCGCGTGGTCGGCCCGCAACTGAAATTGACCGAGCGGCGACGCATGCTCTGCTACAACCACTTGCGGATGATCGGCCACGCGGCCATGCTCTACCGCACGCAATACGGCCGCGCGCCCCGATCGCTGGAGGAATTGCACCAGCACGGCTGCGCCCCCGGCGTCTTCGGCTCCGGCGATCTGACCTGTAGCTGTGGCGGACGTTATTCGCTCTCCGAAGACGGCACCACGGGCGTCTGTTCGCACCACGGGCATGCCCAGCGGTTGGTTCCCTGTGCCGAAATCCCGCTAACCCGGGTCACGCAGAAAGAGGCCGACGAGTACAAGCAGTTCGTCGAGCGATACAGCCAATACTGGCGACAGTTCTTCGACCCGATTGCCATCCGGCTGCAAGTCACGCCGGAGCAATATCGGGCCGAGACGATCATCCTGCCGTTGATCGACAACGGGATCTACACCGAAATGGCCAAGGCGCTGGGCGGCGAGCCGGAAGATCTCGACGCTCTGCCCGTGCCCAAGCGGAACATCTTCAGCGTCGCCGTGAAGTTGGACAAGCAGAACCTGCTGACTTATCACGGTGGCAATCTGAGCGAGTTTCTGCGCCAGCTTCGGTACATGGGCGTCGATCCCACAAAGACCGGTGGGATAACGCCCGAGCAGTTTCTCCGCAAGGGGATCGGCAACCAGATCGGGCTGCATGTGTGCGACGCGTCGCCCATGTTCGACTTCAATCTGGCCGGTTTCCTGGGCGAGGCGTTTGGTCAGCGAGGGGGCGGCAGTTGGCTCTTCGGCAACGACACGTTCTTCATCGGGTTCCTGATCGCGTCGCTCAACTCGCCCGTCTACGTGTCGGCGCCGGTGAAGGACGCCGAAATCGTCGACCAGTTTCTCGAACAGGTCGACGTGGCCTTGGCCCACTTGGCTCGCCGGCGCGAGCGGGGTGGGTGGTTTCAGGTCGACAACGACTTCTATCGGGTTCCCCTGGACGAGAAAGACGGCGACGAGCCGAAGATTCGCTGCTACAATCTGAGCGTCGGCCCGATCAAATGGCGGATGTTCTTCGCCCGAATCGGCGACGGCCTATACATCGCCAGCAAGCGGTTCATCCTCGACGATCTGGCCGAGGCGAACCGGGCTATGGCCAAAGCCCGCGCCGAAGGCAAACCGCGCCGCGAAAGCCCGAACGCCCATGCGATGGTGCGCGTGCGGCCGAAGAACTGGAACGAAGTGCTGCCCTCGTTCCGCATGGGTTGGGCCGAAGGAAGCCGCGGTGCATGTCTAAACAACCTCGGCCCGCTCTCCTCGGTCGCCCGCGCGGTCACCGCCTCGCGCAAGGGAGCCGCCAAGCCGGGCGAAATCCATCGCCAGGCCGACCACCTCCACGCCGTCCACTTCTTCTGCCCCGACGGCGGCCGCTACCGCCTTTCGCCCGACGGCAAAGAGATGACCTGCAGCGTCCACGGCACGGCCCTGCATCCCCGTCAACCGGCGGCTCCCACCGCCCGAAGCGCCATGGGGCGGTTGCTTGATGATTTTGGTGGGTTGACGGCTGAGTTGACGTTTCTGGAAGATGGTCTCCATGCCGTAGTCACGATCGACCGGAAATGATGCACCGATAACGGGTGCCATGGGCGGCTTGCCCGCCCTTGCCGAACTGTGAGAAGATAACGGCGGGCAAGGGAGCCCGTGGCGCCTTCGTGTAGTAACGGTCGCCAGACCGTGGATCGAGCGACAATTCAACACCTGACGGGTAAGACTCCAGAGGTTCAAGTTGCCTCTGGGGTCTTCTTATGCCCGGATGTCGTCAATAGTGACAGCCTTTGCAGGCTTAAAGTGTTTCTGGCCCAGTGGTTTGACACGGCCTCCTCTTTCGGGTAGGGTCAAAGTGGCTGTTGATACTACTAGCGTTGAAGCTAGAAAAGCCTGAAAAAGGGAGTTTCATGGGGATTTGCAGGGTGTTGGCAGGGCTGACGGTGTTGACGTGTTGCGTGACTTCGGCATCGGCAGACACGATTATTGACCACATCGGATCGAACAATCCCACGGGAGAGTCACCGGCTTGGGATGTGGTTGGGTCAGGCAACGCATCGGCCCAGGCAATCGACGACAATGGCACCCCGGCATGGCAGACTGCCGACTACAGCACAGCGCACGGCAGTCTTTGGTATTATCAATTCTTCCCGTCGGCCAACGACTTCGCCGACCCAGACGGTTGGACATTCACCGCGCGCGTCCGTGTGGTATCACACCCTGACCACGATATCGTCGGCGCATTCTTCTCGGTTTCGGATGGTTCGGATATTTGGGCGGTTGACCTAATTGGAGGCGACCCTGACCCAGGGCATGACGGTATCTGGTACGTCAATGACAATCTCAACAAGGACCCACCCTACAGCGACTACACGACACAAATGCTCTCGATGGATACCACCAGCGCCTATCACTGGTATCAACTCGTGTTCGACCCTGCGGAAAACGACCAGGTAGGAGTGTATGTCGATGGCACTGAAGCCGGGAAGATTCTTCGTAGCGAAGCGTCTCCCGTGTTTCCGATACAGGGCTATGATTACCGCCTTACGTTCGGCGCACAATCTTCGGCTGGCAGCGGTGTGGCGAACTGGAACTACGTAGCTTTCGAGACGGGCCAACACGTCGTCCCCGAACCCTCCACCTATGCCGCTCTAATCAGCATGGCCCTCACCGGTCTTCTCATTTGGCGTCGCAAACACCAAGACATTTCGGTGTAACGCGTTGTCGCGCGAGTAGACAGGTCGGTTTCGGTGCGAGGAATCGGCCGAGAAGCAATTTCGCTGGGTGCGTGGTTCACAAGTCTTGTATGGAGTAGACAGATGGAAATGACTATCGCGTGGAAGTCCGATCCAGACTATCCTGGTCGGACGAATCGACACCTGTGGTTGCTCGTTGGGGGTGGTGATTGTTTTGACGGCGCGGACGCCTTCTATCTCGGTCCCGACAGCGACATTGATGGAGAGCCAATTGCGGAATCCAATATCGATTCCGTAATCCAGTCTGCCAAATCCAAAGGCATTGCCCTGAACGTATCTAGCATACGTGACACCCTGGACGAATACCGAAGGGATTGATGGGCCAGCCAGTAGTGGCACCCGGCGACTCAAGGGTAATCCATCCGATTTTCTCTCGGCAGAGTTCGGTTCCAGTGTGCAGGATGCCGTTGATTCGATAAAGGACGAATGAGTCGTGACGGAAGACGACATTTGCTAATCTGGAGAAGCCCATGGCACGCAAGCGAACCCCGCTGACCTCAGAGCAGTTTTCAAAGTTGAAACTCACAGGCGGATGGAACATCGACGACGTTCCTAGGGAGCGTTGGAACGACATTCCCGGGCTGCAACGGCTTGATGACACGGTTGCGGTAATGGCCAGCGGTTGCGTTGATGACCCAAAGATTCTGAACGGGATACTGGCAAACGCCGGGCTCGATATCTTGGTATCTGAGGCGAACCCGAAGCCACACGAACCGGAGGGAAACGCCTATCACTACGTCATCCAGGAAGTGAAGCATCCAGAGTTTCCCTACGTGCTGCATGGCCCTTACCGCTCGCAGACGATGGTCAATCACTGGTTTGATGTAGAGCAAGTCGAAACGTACTGGCAAGATCCCGAGTGAGATTGAGGACCGCCGGACGCGTCTGGGTGACGGAGTCACAAGAGGTGGGTGGAGACACGGGGCCTCTTTTTGCTCCGCAACCCCGACGATTTTCCGAAGACGTCTGCTCGGATGGATAATCCACTCCGGAAAATCATCGGGGCCACCCGCGGAGTGGCCCGCTACTTCCCCCCGCGTTCGTGTTTGAGCAGAAAGTAGAAGTCGCCCCAGAAGTCCGACCAGAAGGTCTTCAGGGGATCGTAATTGTGGCCCGTGAGCGCGCTGACCTCGGTCCAGGCGGTGCTGGCCAGCAATTCGGCCGCCTTCTCGCCAATGCCTTTGAGGTCCTCCCACCACTCGTCCGACCAGGGCCACCACGGCCGCTTGATCTTCTCCTGGGCCTGCTCCACGGTGTAGTTTTTCAGCGTGCGTACAAATTGCGCCGTGTCGGGCGACTTCTTATAACTGTCGATGATGCTGGCCAGGGACGAAAACCGCCAGTTGCAGCAGTTCGCAAACGCCGTCATTTTCCGGCCTCCCTCCAAAAGGCGCAGAGCACGGCGATGTGCCCCGCGAGAACCGTTGGACACCTCCACGACCATTATTCTCGTACCAACCGGGCTGAAAGTTGCCGTCCTTTTGGTCGAATTTCCCGGCTTTCTTGAGGATTGGCCCAAGAGCCCCCCTCCTGACGGACAGCAGGGGATTCTGCTATCCTAGGCAGTTTCCCCAGTTCGAGAAGTCCCCCCCCTACAGTTGCCCCAGAGGTTCGTCATGCCTTGGTTTTCTGAAAAAAGTGAGCGGATTACGGCCCAGCGGGTCGAGGAATTGATGGCTCAAACGGCCGCGGAGGCGCGGAGTCGGATTTGTGCCGAGCCGAAGCGGGTGTTGCTGTTGCCGCCGGATATTACTCGGGCACACTCGGGTGTGGGGCGGATGACCGAACTGCTGTATGAGCAGTTTTGCGATGAGGCCGACGTCCACGTGATCCCGACGCTCGGGCAGCATGTGCCGCATACGCCGGACGAAAACCGCCGCATGTTCGGGGCGATCCCCAACGAGCGGATCCATGCGCACGACTGGCGCGACGGGAGCGTGCCGGTGGGCGAACTGTCGGCCGAGTACGTGACCGAGGTGACCGGCGGGGCGGCCGATTGGGCGATCCCCGTGGTGATCAACCGCATGGTCATGGAGGAGAAGTGGGACCTGATCATCAACGTCGGCCACGTCGTGCCGCACGAGGTGCTCGGGTTTGCCAACCACAACAAAAACTACTTCATCGGCCTGGGCGGCAAGGACGCCATCTGCGCGTCTCACATGGCGGCCGCCTGCTGCGGGATCGAAAACAACCTGGGCACGCTCATCACCCCGCTACGTGCCTGCCAGAACAAGGCCGAGGACGAGTACTTGGGCCATCTGCCCGACCTCTACGTGCAAGTGGTCATGGCGAGAAACGCCGACGACGAACTGGTCCACACGGGCGTATTCGTTGGCGACGATTTGGACACGTATCTCGATGCGGCCCGACTGTCGCGCGAGCAGAACATTACGATCCTCGATGAGCCGCTGGACAAGATCGTTTGCGTGATGCAGGCCGACGAGTTCGTGAGCACCTGGGTCGCCAACAAGGCCGTCTACCGCACGCGGATGGCCATGGCCGACGGCGGCGAGCTGATCATCATCGCCCCGGGCTTGAAGCGGTTCGGCGAGCAAGAGGAGGTCGACCAGTTCATCCGCAAGTACGGCTACTGCGGCACGCCGAAGGTGATGGAGCAGTATCGGACCAACGCCGACATGCAAGACCTGGCCCACGCCACGGCCCACTTGATCCACGGTTCCTCCGAAGGCCGTTTTACGATCACCTACGCGCCCAAAGATCTGACTCGCGAAGAGATCGAAGGCGTCTGTTTCCAATACGCCGACCTGGACGAAACGCTGGCCAAGTATCCGCCGGAGAAGCTCAAGGAAGGGTTTAATACGCTGGAAAATGGCGAGCGGATCTTCTTCATCCCGACGCCCTCGGCCGGACTTTGGGCGACGCGAGAGAAACTTTACGATCGGCCCGCGGGGTTTGAGGGGTGACAACGTCCCTTCTCCCTCTGGGAGAGGGCTAGGGTGAGGGCTGTTTGCAGCAGGGTGGATTTTGGCAAGGATCATTGGGGAGTAACGAGTGGCACGAGCATTCTCTCAGGGCGACTGGGACGAACTCATCCACAAGTATCCTCCCGGTACGCCGATGTCTGGGGTCGTAAGTAGCCAACAAGTATACGGCGTTTGGGTAACTCTTGACGATCTACCTCAGGTGCCAGCCCTGCTTGAGATCATCCATTTTGCAGTCAGAGAGACGAATCCAGAACACCGCATCGAGTCTCCCGATGATTACCCGCAAGTTGGGACACGCATCGAGTCTCGCGTCTTAGCATGGTGTGAGAAGCCCAAAGACGTGCGATTGACGCAACTGAGTCATTTGGATTGGAGTCATCATGGTTTCTTGCGCGAACGGCCGGGCGAGTAGATAATCGGCAGTTCCGCTGGGTGCCACTGGCGTCTCGCCAGTGCTTCTTGAACTCGTAGCTTGCGTTTTGCACAATCAAAACAAGCCCCAGCGGCAATCGGCCCGGCGGCCGGGATAGATTCGACATGGGGTGAAGTTGCCCATTTGGGAACTAGGGAGTACCTCGTCGCTTCAGGACGACCAACTCGCGACAGGTTTCTTGGTTGTTTTCAAGTGCAAGCTACGGACGAAGGGGCACTGGCGGGACGCCAGTGGCACCCGACGCACACTCACGGCTCCCGTTTCCAACCAATGGCGTCCATCATCGGTTCCAACTCGGGGCACGACATGAACAGATCCCAAAGCAGGCCCGTGCGGTGGTTCTCGATCATCACGACGATGGGGCCCTGGTCGATGGCGATGTAACGTCGGGCGTACCAGTCGCGATCCACGTTGAACGCATCGCGGAAACCGAACGGCCCGAACAGCCTGGCGCCGTGCGTGCGGTAAAAGTGCTTCAGCGCGGCCATCGATTCCTTCGGCGTATAGGGCATCGACGAAAGGGCCGCAGTCGGGGCGATCGTGCCGTCTTCGTCGCCGGGTCGATTAGGCCGGTAACCGCCGGGCACGTCGCTAGCCGTGATTCCCCAACTCACTTCGCTGAAGCCGGCGCGGCCCGTGGGGTTGGCTTTGCAGTAGTCGCGATGCACCAGGGAGATGTTGCGACTGTTGGCGAAGTAGCTGCAGTGAGCGTCGCTGCCGCGCGGGTCGAAGCCGAGAAACGGATAGTGGCACCAGAAGAGCGGACCGCCCAGGTCCGAGCCGACCCAGATCGTGTGCCCGTGGAACTTCTTGCCGTTTTCGTACCAAGGGGTAACCCAACCCTCCTCGTAACACTCGGCCGGGATCGGATGCGTTGGCGAAGCGATGCCCAGCAGGTAGGGGGTCATCGCCTCGCAGAAGCCGGCGAACTTGTGCCTCATGCCGAAGTCGTGGTCGGGCGACCAGTGCCAGTAGAGCCGCTTGTTGCCCGGATCGCCCTTGGCGTTCAAATACCAGTCCCACTCGACTTCATGCCAGAGCCGGTTGGCGATCTCCCGGATCCGGCGCTCAATCGGGTCGTCGGCATCGAAGTACTGGCGGACCGTCAGAACGCCCTGCATCAGGAAAGCCGTTTCGACGATATCGCCGCCGTCGTCGTCGATGGGCAGCCCGTTGGCGTCGAGCACCGGTCGGCCTTTACGCATTTTTCGGGCAAAGGGGATGGCCTTGCCCGACGCGCCGTCGAGCCGATGGCTGAAGGCGCCGTGGAACCGCTGCGCTTTGGTCTGGAGGAAAGTGAGGATCTTCAGCACCCGCTCGGCGCACGCCGCCCGCGTTACGAAACCCCGCTCGACGCCAACCACCAGACCCATCAACCCGAAGCCCGAGCCTCCGCTTGCGACCGCGTTGTTCCGGCAGTAGGAAAAGGGTCGATCGTCTCGATAGCTCGCATGGGCCAAGCCCGAGACGGGATGCGCGCCGTCCCAGAAGTAGCGGAACGTGGCCTCCTGCACGAACGTCAGCAGTGCCTCGTCATCCTCGGCCGCCGAGGTCGCCGTGGCGGGGGAACCGACGGGCGTCTCGATGCCGTCACCAATGGCAATCACCCGGTAGGCGAATTTCTTCCCGTTCTCGCCCAGCCAGTCGCAATAGACGTTGGTCACGATGGGCCGGGGTGTCATCCGCTTCCATGGCCCGTCGGCTTCCGGTGCCCGATGGATCGTATAGACCGCGCCGCTTCCCACCGGGTCCCAGCGCAGGTAGATGCACCGGTCGTGACCCGTGGCGGTAAGCTCTCCCGCCATGGCAACGGCACCCAGGGACAACCATACCGAGGCAGCGATACACAGCTTCATAAGTTTGCCTTCATCTCTCGTACGCTCATTGCCCAGGACTCGTCACCCTACCGGTCAAACCATTTTCGCAACGTATGCAACGTCGCCGCTCGGCCGGCGCGAGCGATCGAGGTGGTCAACGGGATCTCCTTGGGGCAAACCTGCGCGCAGTTCTGGGCGTTGCCGCAGATTTGGATGCCGCCCTCGGCCAGCAGGGCGTCGAGCCGGGCGATCGAGTTCATCTGGCCGACCGGGTTGGCGTTGAACAGATCGACTTGGGCGATCGCCGCGGCGCCCATGAAGGCCCGGTCGTGGGCCGCGCGTCGCCGGGCCGAGTATTGCTCGTCGGTTTCCCTGTCCCGACGCGGCAGTTCGATCTTTGTGTACTGCGGACACGTCTCCAGGCAGCAGCCGCAGGTCATGCACTTGCTCAGCGCGTAGGACCGCTGTTGCATTTCCTGCGATTGTCGGGGGCCCGGGCCGATGTCGTAGTAACCGTCGACCGGCAGCCAGCCCTCGATCTTCTCCAGCACGTGAAACATTCGGCAGCGATCGACGACCAGATCGCGGACCACGGGAAACTTGGTCATCGGCCCCAGTTCGATTCCCGCCGGTCGGTCCTCCAGCAAGCGGTCGACCAGCGCCGTGCATGCTTGACGCACGCGTCCGTTGACGACCATCGTGCAAGCGCCGCATACCTCCTCCAGGCAGTTACACTCCCAAGCCACCGGGGCGACTTCCCGGCCATCGGCCGTATGGGCCATGGCGGCGATCTTCTGGAGCACGCTGATGACGTTCATGTCGCGCTCGTACTCGACCCGGAATCGCTGCCAGTAGCTTGGCTGGCCCGGACCGTCCTGGCGGAGCACGGTGACGTCGAACGCGCGGCTCGGCGGGGATGTCGTGTTGGTCATGGTTGCACCTGACGTTGTTTCCAGACTTCTTCGATCTCCTCCCCGCCGACGACGCCGTACAAACGGGGGCGGGGCGGGATCAACGACGTATCGACCTCCTCGTACGAAAGCTCCGGCTCGCCCCCGGAATCCAAAACCGCAATCGTCGACTTCAGCCACCGCCGGTTGTTCGCCTCGAACCGATCGCACCAGGCCTCGGCCTGCCGGCGCCGCTGGAGTGGTTCATCGGCGTCGACCGCGGGCATGGCAAACTCGGGCTTGTAGTGCGACCCACGACATTCATCCCGTGCCAGCGCACCCTTGAGGATCGTCTTGGCCATGGGGAACATGTCGCCCAGCGCCCGGGTGAAGGTGAGGTTTTGATTGGTCCACTGGCCGCCGTCGGCAAGTCCGCACCGCGGCAGGCGCTCCTCGATCGAGCAAACCGTCGCGTAGGCTTCTTCCAAGTCGCGGTTATGGCGCACCACGGTGGCGGCCTCGGTCATCACACGCCCCAATTCTTCGTGCAGCGTGTAGGCATTCTCTCGACCATCGCTGCGCGACAACAGTTCGTCGGTCGCCGCCTGATGACGGTCGCGCGCCCCATCGAAAAGCGCCGCCGGCTGCTCGGCCGCCGTGCCGTCGGAGAGCGACTCCAAATGGTTGGCGATACCCGGCGCCACGATCAGACCGCTGAAGATACAAGCCACCAGCGAATTGGCGCCCAGCCGGTTGGCCCCGTGATACTGATAGTCGCATTCTCCGATGGCAAACAGCCCCGGGATATTGGTCTGCTGGTTGCGTGGCGAGCCGATTTCCAGCCCGCCGTCGGCCGTGCGCTGGTAGTCGCACCAGAGTCCGCCCATCGAATAATGCACGGCGGGGAAGATCTTCATCGCCGCCCGTCGCGGGTCGATACCCTGGAATTTCTCGTAGATCTCAAGAATGCCGCCCAACTTGCGATCCAACAGCTCCTCGGGCAAATGGGAAACGTCGAGGTAGACGCACATCCGGTCCGGCTCGATGCTCAGGCCTTCGTGTACACAGAGGTTGAAGATCTCGCGGGTGGCGATGTCGCGGGGAACCAGATTGCCGTACTTGGGGTAGCGGTCTTCGAGGAAGTAATATCGCTCGGATTCGGGGATCTCGGCGGGGGATCGCGGGTCTTGCGGTGTGCGGGGCACCCAAACCCGGCCGCCTTCGCCCCGGGCGCTTTCGCTCATCAGACGCAGCTTATCGGCACCGGGGATGGCCGTCGGGTGTACCTGGATGAACTCGCCGTTGGCATATCGGGCACCTGCCGCAAAGGTCCGCCCGGCGGCGCTGCCCGTGCAGACCATCGACATCGTCGAGCGCCCGAAGATCAACCCGCACCCACCCGACGCAACAACCACCGCGTCGGCCGGAAATGCGCGGATCTCCATGCCCAGGAGATTTTGGGCCACACACCCACGGCAACGGCCGTGGGCGTCGAGCACGGGGCCGAGATAGTCCCAGGACTCGAACTTCCGCACGTGGCCGGCCACTTCCCAACGGCGAACCTGTTCGTCCAGCGCGTAGAGGAGTTGCTGGCCGGTGGTGGCCCCGGCAAACGCCGTCCGCTGGTACAGGGTCCCGCCGAAGCGCCGGTGATCGCGCATTCCCTCGGGCGTACGATTGAAGGTCACGCCGAGCCGATCCATCAGGTCGATGATCCGCGGTGCCCACTCGGTCAATTCCTTGACCGGCGGCTGGTGCTGGAGGAAATCGCCGCCGTAGACCGTGTCGTCGAAGTGTTTCCACTCGGTGTCGCCCAACTGTCGGGTGAGATGGTTGACGCTGTTGATGCCGCCCTGGGCACAGCAACTGTGGGATCGCTTGACCGGCGTGAGGCTCATCAGATCGACGTCGATCCCCAGTTCGGCCAGCTTCATCGTTGCCGCCAATCCGGCCAGACCGCCGCCGATGACCATCACGCGCTGTTTCGACATGCTATGGCTCCATGGCTACTATAAGCGGGCGGGGCGTCCAGTGGATAGGCCTGGTCGGTTGATTGCTCGGGTACGGTCGGCAGTTTCTGCGTCCGCATTCCATACAGGGCCCCGAGTCCGACCGCCGCGAGAAGCAAACCCACGGCAATGCAGGGGACGTTTGCCCGGCGCTGTGCGGTGGGACTGGTACACAGGCCCCAGGTGATGGTCATCGTCCATAGCCCGTTGGCTAGGTGATATACGCATGCCAGGATACCCACCGCATAGCCGACGAGTACCAGCGGCGAGGCTTGAATGGCCCGGGCGGCGGTGAGCGGATCGTGGGGGTCGAATTGTGCTCCGCCAAACGGATAAGCGACGTGCTCGATCCACCAATCCAGCCGGATCCAACCGTGCATGTGGAAGACGTGTGCCAGAATAAACAGCAAAGCCACGACGCCCGTCGCACGTTGCAGGGTGTAGCGAATGTTGCCCGAGTAGGGGTAGGCGGTCAGATTGCGCTGTCCGCGGCTGACGATGACCAGGCCGAACAGGCCGTGGAAGAGAATGGGCAAGAAGATGAAGCACCACTCCAGGGCAAACAACTGGGAGGGCCCCAGGCTGTGGATCTGGTCGACCCGCCGCCCGAAGGTCTCCGCTCCGTCGAGAATGCTCGCGTTGGTGGCCAGATGGATGCCCAAGAACCCGCCGATGGGAACCAGACCCGTGAGGGAATGGAGACGCCGCAACAAGAACTCGTATCGGCCGAGCATGGAAGTCCCCACGGGGTTGTGGCTGAGGAGTTGGGCGATATGCCGCCAGCCCCACAACGCAAGTATACGGGCATGCGTCGTCCGCTCAAGTGGGGGAGGAGGTGAGGGGCCCTTTTTTCCCGGCGCTGCCGAAATGGCAGCCAGATGCGGCCGGGCCACCCGAGATCTCAGGGCGGCAATCTCCAGGATTCCTGTCGCACGGATTCGCTTGATAATGTAAGATATTACATGGACACTATTTACCGCTGCTACGGAAGGTACTGGCCAAGGCCGCCATCCCCTTTGGCATCCAACTTGCTACAATTTGCTGGTGGACCCTAATTGGGAATTTTGGCCGTGCGAGAACTGTGGGCATGTTGATCGAAGCTCCGTCCCTACTCATTACCGACGACGACTGTGGTTTTCGGCAGACGCTCCAGGCGGTGTTCGAGCCGCAGGGATTTCGTACCGTTTTGGCCGAAGACGGGGAAGAAGCACTAGAGATCGTTCGCCGGCAAGAAGTCCACCTGGTCCTGCTGGACATGCACATGGCCCGGTTGACCGGCCTGGAGACGTTGCGGCAACTGAAACAGTTGAAGGCCCTGCTGCCGTGCATTCTTCTCTCGGCACAGCTCGACGACTTCATCATCGAGCAAGCCCGGCTGGCCCAAGCCTTCTCCGTCCTCTCCAAACCCGTCTCCCGCGGCCAGATCACGGGCATTGTGCATCAAGCACTCTACCGAACGTACCAGTGGCGGCCGAGTGAGGACGTGTAGCGGGCCGTTGCGGAAAGGGGACACCGACGGAACCGCGTGCCACTGCTTGCTTGCAAGCAGTGCTTTCTGCCGGGATTCGAGATCGACTCCGCGGCACTGCTTGCAGGCAAGCAGTGGCACACGGCATTGTCCACGCGTTGCTTCCGGGTCACGCGGTGCCGGCTTCGCCGTCGGGTTTTTCGGTTTCCTTGGGCGAGGAGCGTTTGGCGACGTCGGTCGTGCCGGGGACAATCGAGGGACCTGGGGAGTTGGCCTCCATCACCTCGCGAAGTTCGGCCGTGTCGATCACCTCCTTCTCGATCAACCGGTCGGCCAGCGCCTCCAACGCTTGGCGCCGGGTGCGGAGTATCTCGCCGGCCTTCTCCATGCTTTGCTCGACGATGCGCCGCACTTCTTGGTCGATTTCCCGGGCCGTCTGTTCGCTGTACAGGCGCGGGTGCGAAAGTTCGGGGGCCTCGGTGAGGAAGGGCGAGCGGTTGTCCGCACGGAAGGAGACTCTCCCCAAGCCGCTCATGCCGAAATCCATGACCATGCGGCGGGCGAATTCGCTCGCCCGTTCCAGATCGTTTTGGGCACCCGTCGAGATGTCGTCGAAGATGAGTTCCTCGCCCACCGTGCCGGCCAGCAGCACCTGAATGCGCGATTCCAGGTCGCTTTGCGTCATCAGGTAGCGGTCGCCCTCGGGCCGTTGCATCGTGTAGCCCAACGCGGCCAGACCGCGGGGTATGATCGACACTTTGTGAACGGGATCGGTATTGGGCAGACAGAAAGCGACCAGGGCGTGCGCGCTTTCGTGATAGGCCACGCGCTGCTTCTCGTCCTCGTGGATCACCCGCTGCTTCTTCTCCAGCCCGGCGGTCACCCGTTCGACGCCTTCGGTGAACTCGGCCATGGTGACCGACTCCTTGTTGGCACGGGCGGCCAGCAAGGCCGCTTCATTGACCAGATTGGCCAGATCGGCGCCCACGAACCCCGAGGTGATCGAGGCCACCGCCTTGAGGTCGACCGACTCGTCGATCTTCACGCTCTTGGCATGGACGTCGAGGATCTTCTCCCGGCCGCGAACGTCGGGGCGGTCGACCAGCACGTGCCGGTCGAAACGTCCGGGTCGCAACAGGGCCGGGTCGAGCGTCTCGGGCCGATTGCTGGCGGCCATCACGATCACGCCGTTGTTGGAGTTGAATCCGTCCATTTCGACCAACAGAGCGTTGAGCGTCTGCTCGCGTTCGTCGTGTCCGCCGACGATGCCGCTTCCCCGGGTTTTTCCCAGGGCATCGAGTTCGTCGATAAAGACGATACAGGGGGCGCGGGCTTCCGCCTGTTGGAACATGTCGCGTACTCGGGCGGCTCCCACGCCGACAAACATCTCGACGAAATCGGATCCCGACATGGAGAAGAAGGGAACGCCCGCCTCGCCGGCGACAGCTTTGGCCAAGAGCGTTTTCCCGGTTCCCGGCGGGCCGACCAACAGGACACCCTTGGGAATCCGGCCGCCGAGGAGGCGGTACTTTTCGGGTGTTGCGAGAAACTCGACGACCTCGCGCAGCTCGTCGACCGCTTCATCGATTCCCGCCACGTCGTCGAACGTCTCGCCAATGTCTTCCTGGGCCAGCAATTTGCCGCGGCTGCGGCCGAAGGCCATCGCGCCTCCCGTACCACCCAACCGCCGCATCATAAAGACGAAGAACAAGACTAAGATGGCCGTGAAAACGAGCATCGGCATGTATTGGCTCAGGCCGCTGGGTGCTTCTTCGGCGCGAATATTGGTGAAGCCCGCATCCATCGCGTCCTTCAACAGCCGGTTGTCGTCCTCTTGGTCCTCCATCCCGAGTCGAGCGGTGCGGAAGCGAACGCCCTCTTCCGGCTCGGCCGGTTCTTCCGACGAATCGACGATCCGCTCTTTGGTGACTTTGCCGGTTATCTCGTGCGGGCCGATCACGAGGTCCTCGAGGTTGGAGTATCGGTAGGTCACCTGCTTGTCTTCCGGCCCCTGGGTGACCGTGACCTGCGCCTCCGGGTTCTTTTCGGGGCTTCCCTGTCGAACGAGTCGGAGCAATTCGGAGTAGGGAATGCTATTGTCGTCCGGGGTGCCGAACAAACTCATCATGATCCATGTGCCGACGCCGACGGCCACCAGAATCCAAAGCAGATTGCCGCTGGAAGCGGGCGGGCGCCGCTCGGGGGTCGCGTCCTTGTTCTGGGGATCGGACGGCTGGTTGTTCTTATCTTCCATCTGCTTTCCTTACGACGAACCTCAAAGATCGTTCCCTGCATCCATAGTATGCCTTATGACAAGCCCACACAATGAACGTTTCGCCGGTTCGGAGAAACTGCCTTGTTGTCGGCAGCAACCCCTTATAGAATAGGTTTTTGCGCCCGGCATTACGGAGACCCGGCCGAGGAGAAGTTTGCCGAGGCGCGAGCCCGTTGAGATGGACACCCTCTCCCGGGGGAGAGACTTCGTCGTGAATGCCTGGCCCCTACCGAGTTGCCCCCTCCCCCAATCCGGCCCACACACAAATGACCACTCACCCTCGGAACGTGGCCGTTTTGGGCTCGACCGGTAGCATCGGTCGCAGCACGCTGGAGGTGATCGCCGCATCGCGGGGGCGTCTGCGCGCGGTGGCCCTTTCGGCCCACGGCAACGTTGAGTTGCTGTGCGAACAGGCCCGTCGGTTCGGTCCTCGGTGTATCGTGCTGACCGATCCGGAAGTTGCCGCGTGTCACGATTGGTCGACATTGCCGGAGGACATCCAACGACTCGGGGGGAATGATGCCGTGGCCCGGGTCGCGGCCGATGCGGGGGTCGACGTCGTGGTCTCGGCGATCGTCGGTTCTGCTGGGCTGGAAGGCACTTGGGCCGCCCTGGAGGCGGGCAAAACAGTCGCCCTGGCCAACAAGGAGTCGCTGGTGGTAGCCGGCCCCCTGGTTATGCGGCTGGCCGACCAGCGGGGCGGGAAAATCCTCCCGGTCGACAGCGAACACAGCGCCGTGTTTCAGGCGATGCAGGCTGGCAGCCATGGGGAAGTGAAGCGGGTTGTATTGACCGCCAGCGGGGGGCCGTTCCGTACCTACACGGACGAGCAACTGACCCGTGTGACCGTGGCCGAAGCACTGGCCCATCCGACCTGGGAAATGGGCCGAAAAATTACCGTCGATTCGGCCACCATGATGAACAAGGCGCTGGAGATTATCGAGGCGAGGTGGCTCTTCGGCTTGGCTCCCGAGCAGATCGGCGTGGTGATCCACCCGCAGTCGATCGTTCATTCGTTCGTGGAATACGTCGATGGTTCGACGATCGCTCAACTGAGCCCCCCCGATATGAAGCTCCCCATCCAATATGCATTGACCTTTCCCGAACGATCTGTTGGAGTGGCCGAGAAGCTCGATTGGAGCCGGGCGATGCATCTGGAGTTCGAACCCCCCGATTTCAAACGGTTCGGAGCACTGGAACTGGGACTGGAAGTAGCCCGATCTGGGGGTACGTCGGGTGCCGTGCTTAACGGGGCCAACGAGGCGGCCGTTACCCGGTTCCTGGACGGTAACCTACGATTTCATCAGATAGTGCCGGCGTGCCGCGCCGTGCTGGAACATCACAATTTTGACCCCAACCCGACGCTGGAGCAACTGCTCGGTGCGGATCGTTGGGCTCGTCAGGAGGTAGCACGTTGGGTTTATTCTTGATTGCCGACATTTCGAACTGGGCACTGGCGCTGGCGATTCTCAAGGTAGCCGTCGGCCTGGGTTTGGTTATTTTCGTACACGAACTGGGACACTTCGCCGTGGCCAAGCTCTGCGGAGTGAAGTGCGAGAAGTTCTACCTGGGCTTCGACATCTACGGCTGGAAATTCTGCAAGTTTACCTGGGGCGAAACCGAGTACGGCATCGGTGTGCTGCCGCTGGGCGGATACGTGAAGATGCTCGGGCAGGAAGACAACCCGGGCCGGCTGAAGGAGGAAATGGAACGGGCGAAAGCCCAGCGGGAAGCCGGCGACGGAGCGGCGGCACCAAAACCGGCCGAAGAACCGGTCCGCGACGTGAAGGAATTGGAGGCCGCTCTTTACGACCCGCGCAGCTATCTTGCCCAAACCGTGCCCGAACGCATGGCCATTATCTCCGCCGGCGTGATCATGAACGTGATCTTCGCGTTCGTGCTGGCAGTGATCGCGTACACGATGGGGGTGCGCTGGGTCGAGTGTGCGGTGGGAGACGTGCATCCGGGTGAAGCGGCTTTTCGGGCCGACATAAGAATGGACGACGAGATTCCCGAGATCGCCGGACAATCGACGCGGAAGTTTCGCGACTTGCAGGCCAATATTTCGCTGGGTGAACTCGACAACGGCGTGGAGATGGTGATCCGCCGAGACGGAAAACTGCTGGAGCCGAAAATCGTTCATCCGGATCAGACCCGGCTGATCCCCACCATCGGCATCGTCAACGCATGGCAAACCACACTGGCAAGCAAGAACGACCCGACGCGGGCCGGATCACCGGCGTGGGCGGCGAAGCCAGACTTCGAGCGGGGCGATCAGGTCGTGGCCATTCTAGTCGATGGCGAGGAAACCAAAGTACAAAATGCGGTAGAGACAATCGGAGCTTCCACCCAGCTCACTTCCGCCCAGATCCACGCTCTGCTGATCAAGTATCGAAATCAACCGGTGCAAGTGGTCGTCGAGCGGCGGGCTGATAAGAAGACGGAAACCATTGAAGTGAAGCCGCAGGCCGTGCGGCGTTTGGGACTGGTGATGGCCATGGGTCCGGTCACGGCCGTCCAGGACGGCTCGGAAGCAGAGAAGCGGGGAGTCAAAGAGGGTGACGTGATCAAGTCGATCAATGGAAAAGAACTCGGCGACCCGATCACTTTGGCCGAGCGGCTGCGATGCCTCTCCGAGGAAGAACCCGACGCAACGATCTCGATCACCCTAACGCGTCGCGTGAAGGACGGGGAGGAAACGGATATCACGCTGGAGGACGTCCGGCTGGTCCAAACCGATCGAAACTACACGCCCCTGTTCGACGGCGGCCCCATGGCCGTGCCCTCGCTGGGGATCACCTATCAAGTAGGCAACAAGGTGGGATCGGTCATCCCGGACAGTCCCGCGGCGGAGGCGGGGATCGAGCCGGGAAACGTCCTGGTCAAGGCCACGCTGCTTCCTCCCGATAAAGAAGTGCTCAAGGAACTCGACGCGAAGCAACCCAAGCTGGAGTTGGAATTCAGCGAGGAGAAATCGAACTGGCCCTTCTTCTTCCACGCGATTCAATTGTCGCTCGACGGCAGTAAAATCGAGTTGGAGATCGAGGACGGCGACGAACCGATCGTCCTCGAACTGACCGACGAGCCGCTTCTGGCCAAGGGGTCCGACCAGTGGTTCCGCGGGGATCCCCAGCAGTGGTGCTTCCCGGACCGCGGTTTCAACTTCGAACCGAGGTCTTTCCTCAAGACGGCCGGCTCGTTCGGCGAAGCGCTGAAGTTGGGATACGATGAGACGCTCGGTTCGGTCAGCCAGGTGTTTGGCTTCCTGCGGAAGATCGGCACTCAGGTTTCGCCCAAGGCATTTGGTGGCCCGGTGACCATCGCCAAAGTGGCCTACCGATTCGCCACCGAGGGAACGGCCCAACTGTTGATCTTTCTGACCATGCTCAGCGCCAATCTGGCGGTGCTCAACTTCCTGCCTATCCCCCTGTTGGACGGCGGCCATTTCGTCTTCCTCACCATCGAGGGGATCCGCGGCAAGCCGGTGAGCGAGCGGGTACAGATTGCGCTGACCTATGTCGGACTGTTCTTCCTGCTGGGCCTGATGGTCTGGGTGCTCGGGCTGGATTTCGGTCTGATCTCGCGGAATTGATGCCGGCGGCGGGAGAAAATTCACCCGTAGCTACCGTCACCAGACGGTGGAATCCACTTCGGCCACGGTCTGGCGACCGGAAAATAACTGCCGCATCGGGGTGGCTGGGGTCGGACTGCGAGGAACGAGCAGGGAGCCCCCAGATCGCCTGCAAT
>CAYUIQ010000039.1:30735-45370 GCA_964444795.1 uncultured Planctomycetaceae bacterium | reverse complement strand
GTGAAGGGGGCCACGGGAAGACAAGTGCAGGCAAGCCGCCCATGGCACCCAACGACGCGCCGGGCACGAGTGCCGGGGCTAAACTAGGAGAGGCCGCCGGAGGCCTCGAATAGCATCAGCGCGCGACGTACCGGGGCGACGTCGTGAACGCGGACGATCTGCACGCCGGCGCGGGCTAGTGTCAGGGTCACGGCGATAGTGCCCGAGAGTCGCTCGGCCTTGTCGTCGGCGAGCACCTTGCCGATGAAACTCTTGCGCGAATGGCCCACCAACACGGGACAGCCCAACTCGTGGAACCGGGCAATCTGGCAGAGCAGTTGCAGATTGTGGTCGACCGTCTTGCCGAACCCGATGCCCGGGTCCAGAGCGATGCGATCCGCCGAGATGCCGCCGGCGACCAGCGCGTCGCGCCGGTCGCGAAGATACGAGAGCACATCTTCGGTGACGTCGTCGTACTGGGGTTTCTCTTGCATCGAACGGGGCGTGCCTTGGATGTGCATCGCACAGACGGCCGCTTCGGTGTCGACCGCCACTTGCAGCATCCCGGGATCTTCGCTCAGAGCCGTTACGTCGTTGATGATCCGCGCACCGGCGGCAACCGCCTCTCGGGCAACAACCGCCTTGGACGTGTCGATCGATATGGGGATGTCCGTTTGCTCGCACAGACCGGCAACGACCGGCACGACACGCCGCAACTCCTCGCCGGCATCGACCGGCGCCGAACCCGGGCGCGTGCTCTGACCGCCGATGTCGAGAATATCGGCTCCGTCGGCCGCCATTTGCAGGGCGTGGTCGATGGCCGCTTGGGGGTCGAAGAACTGTCCGCCATCGGAGAAGCTGTCCGGCGTGACATTTACCACCCCCATCAGCAGGGGCAGTCTGCCAAACCGGAGGGTTCCGGTGGGCAGGCGCCAGTGGGACGTGCGGCGGCTGGTGGGCGGTTGAGTCGGCACGGCGAGTAGCGAGCGAACAATGGGTCGGGGCAACGGTTTGCGCAAGTATAAGCATCCCCGCTACATGCCGCAATCGCCGTCAAACCAGTGGGGCTGGCAGCCTGCAGAGAAAGCGGACAGGCAACGCGCCAATAACGCTGCCTCGGGAGAAACGAGATGCCTTGTTCTCGCGAAATCCGTAGAGCATTTAATCGTTAAATACACCCCATACCACCCAGTCCGCTTTACCGGGGGATCCTGAAAAGTTGGCTAAACCGACAAACCCACGCCGTCCGATACCCCGTTGATGAGGCCCTATACTGCACTCTCTCCGTCAGGATCATAGACATGAGCCACAGGTCGTTTTCGCTGGCCATCGCACTGTTGGGAACCACCGTTTGGGTGGGAAGCTCCCACTCCGCACGAGCCCAAACCCACCACCGTCCACAGAGCAAGTCGCTCTTCGAGCAGATTGACGACTTCGGAAACACGCTCTTTGGCAGTCCGACGGAAAACCGGCCGTCGAGTTCGCGCTCCGGCGCAAGCCGGTCGAGCGCACACCAGCATCGGCACACGGGAACATCGCGTACGGGGTCATCGGCCGCCACCGGCTCGACACGCACCGCGGCCGCCAAATCGACAACCCGGTCGATTCCCAGTGCGCCGCCCTTGCCGACCCGTGGCCAGACCCAGTTACCCCGACCGCCGGCCGCTCCGGTGGCCACGCCACGTCAGTCGCCGGCCACGACGGGCGGGAGTTCGACCTCCTCCGGTAGCGGATCGCTCCACCAGCGGCTAACGGCGGCACGCCAGTCTCCATTCGGCGGAACCGCCGCAACCACCCCCCACCCGGGCCCCAAACCGGGAGCGTCTCCGGAATCGGCATCACCCGGCCAGCCTTCGGCCACGACCCCGAAACCACTCCCGTCGGGCCAGTCCTCGCTGATCCGTCAGCCGGCGACGTACGGCGCCCTGCCGGGAACCACAGCGGCTCCACCGACGACGTTCCCGGCGCGAACGGCCGGCCCAGGGGAACTCTCCGGCCAACTCGGGGGCCAGAAGCGAGCCGATCTGCCGCACATCGACGCCTCCGCAGGCGCGGACAATGCCCCGTCGGCCGCCACCCCGTCGGCCGCCGCGACTTCCCAGCCAATGGCCGCCCCGGCGCACCAACGTCCCGGTGTCCTGTTCGTGCAACGCAGCCCGAGCATCAGCATCGAAACACTTGGCCCCCGCCAGATTATGATAGGCAAGGAATCGGCCTACCAAGTGACGATTCGCAACGCCGGCGACGTGGCCGCCGAAGAGGTGGTGGTCTCGATCGATATTCCGAGTTGGGCGGAGGTGCAAGGTGCCGAGGCCAGCACGGGCGCGACCCGTTCGCAACCGCCGGCCGAGAGCGACGGCCAGTTTCGCTGGCAATTGGGACGCCTGGAAGCCAAGTCCGACCAGAAACTTACGTTGCGGATCGTTCCGCGCGAGAGTCGTCCTTTCGATCTGGGCGTGCGGTGGACTCACCGGCCGGCCGCCTCGCAGACGGTGATCGAAGTGCAGGAGCCCAAGCTGGCCATCAAGCTGGACGGCCCGCGCGAAGTGCTCTTCGGCAAGACGCGGATCTTCAAGCTCGAAGTCTCCAATCCGGGCAGCGGCGAGGCCGAGAACGTGAGCCTCGTGTTGTATCCCCTGGGGCAAGGCAGCGCGCCGGCTAACCACACGGTGGGCGTGTTGGCCGCCGGAGCGACGGAGGTCATCGAAGTCGAGTTGACCGCGCGGCAGACGGGCAATCTGACAATCAAGGTGGAAGCCAACGCCGACGGCGACCTGCACACCGGGCTGACCGAGGCGATTCTCGTTCGCCGCGCGAACCTGCAGGTCCATTCGGAAGGCCCCGCCGTTCAGTACGTCGGCACGACGGCCATCTATCGGATCCGAGTCAGCAACCCGGGCAACGCGCCGGCCGAAACCGTCGCGGTGACGGCCCGAATTCCCTCGGGAGCCAAGTTCCTTTCCGGCAGCCACGAAGCGAAGCCGGACGCCGAGGGTGAGAAGGTATCGTGGGCGCTTGCCGATTTGGCCCCCGGCGCGGAGCAGGTTCTCCAACTCCAATGCCAGTTGGTCTCCGCTGGAGCCAGCCGTTTGGAGGTCGTTGCGACGGGCGAGGACCTGACCGCCTCCCACGCCACGGCGACCCGCGTCGAGGCCATCGCCGATCTGGTTTTGGCCGTGAGCGATCCGGCGGGGCCGATGCCGGTGGGCGCGGACACGGTCTACGAGATCCGGGTTGCCAACCGGGGAAGCAAGACGGCCGAAAACGTCGAGATCTTGGCGTTCTTCTCGCAAGGCGTCGAACCGGTCACCGTCGAAGGAGGAGAGCACCAACTCGCCCCGGGACAAGTCCAGTTTAACCCCATCCACTCGCTGGGTGCGGGCAAGGAAGTCGTGCTGAAGATCACCTCGCGGGCGCAAACGCCCGGCAATCACGTCTTCCGCGCCGAACTGCGCTGTCCTTCGCTGGGTACGAAGTTGGCTGGAGAAGAGACCACCCACTTCTACGATTCGGGGCAAACGGAGGCCGCGGCTTCGACGGTCGTGCAGCCGCGGACGCTCAACAGTGCGGTGTTGCGAACGGCCGACCGGCGGCAGCCCGAGGGGATTCCCCCGACCGCACTGCCCGAGTCGAGCATCCTGCCGCCCATCCCGGTCGACCCCAACGCGGTCGTGCCGCCGACGGACATGCCGCCGAACACCAGTTCCGTGCCGCAGAATGCCGATCCCAACGCGGCCGTGCAACCGGGACAACCCACGGTGGCTCCTCCGAAGCCGTAACGGTGCGTCGAGAAATCGCGATCTCGGACGAGCCGGGCTGACGTCCGGCCGCCGAGAATCCGCTGGACGTCGGTTGACTGGCCGGGACTGCTTGGTCGGCGAGCTCGACTTGGAGAGTGGGTTCGGTGCCGGGGTCCTTTCCGGCCGGGATGGGTCCCCACGAACCCGCGCTTCGCCCTCGATGCACCTCTTCCCGTTTCTCCGGGTATCGGGCGATGGGCGTGACCACGAATCCGTCCCATGCGCGATCGCCGTGGATGCCCGTTCCTCTTTCGCTGCTTCACGGAAACCGACTGAGGGACCGTATTCTACCCCAATCCTTTATTCTACCCCGATCCTTGGCCGGCTGAGAGCTTCCCAATCGACGAAACTGGACTGAATCGGAGAAAAACCTTGACAAGCGGTTTTCGACCACTCACACTCAGAGGAGTTGCGGCCGCACATCTGTAGACACCTGCATCAGAGGGAGTTCGCACCCAAAGCGATGCCTCCCGGAACGGGACGAGATATGAAAGTGGGCCGGTTTGCCGACGATTCGCACGGGTTCCGCCTCCGAATACCTCGGCTGCGAGAGTTTTCGCCGCCCCGATTCTTTTCCTGTCTCGTGACCGATCTCCATCGGCCGATCCTCGCTCTGATCGTGCTGGCCGCGACGGTCTGTTGTGTTTCGACGGCCCGCGCGGAAGGCGATTGGGAAGTAACGCCCCAGAGCGAAGCTGCCCTGGAAGACGGTCTGCGCTGGCTGGCCCGGAACCAAGAAGCGGGAAACTGGTCGTCCAACGACCTCGGCCTGGTTGGCATGGGAGCCCTGGCCTATCTTGCCGACGGGCATGTGCCGGGACGCGGGTATTACGGCAAGAAGTGCCAGCAGGCTTTGACCTACGTCGTCTCCAACGCCAAACCGTCAGGCTTATTGAACATCGCCGACCAACGGCGCGGGATGTACAACCACGGACTGGCGACCTTCGTGCTCGGCCAGGCCCATGGGATGAGCAACGACCGGGATCTCGGCCCGCTGTTGGAACGCGCGCTGAAGTTGATCGTGCAGACGCAATGCCACGACGGCGGCTGGGATTACGTGGCCAAGCCGCAATCGCGCGGGCACGACCTGAGCCTGGCGGTGATGCAGGCCAAGGCGCTGCGCAGCGCCATGGACAGCGGGCTCGAGGTGCCCCCGGAGGCGGTCGAACTGGCCATCCAGAGCGTTCGCCAGCACTACACGCCCCAGGGTTGTTCCCATTCCGCCAGTGAGGAAGAACAGAAGAAACACCCCGGCCAGTTCACCTACAGCAAGGGCGGGGGAAACGCCACCGTCGCCATGGCCGCCGCCGGGGTCGTGTGTCTCCAGGAGTTTGCCCAGTACGACGACTGGCGCATCGAAAAGAACATGGAGATCATCGAAAAAGCCATCCGCGAGAAATGCGACGCGGATACCGGCGCGGCGCCGTTCGATCCCTACACGCTCTACTATGTCGGCCAGGCCTTATATCAGGTCGGAGGCCAGCGTTGGGAAACTTGTTACCCTCTGTTGCGCAACAGCCTCGTTGCCTGTCAGCAGGAAGACGGGAAATGGGCGGCCAGCGGCCAGGTGGGCGGCAAGCCGGGCGACCTTTACATGACCAGCGCGGCCTGTTTTATCCTCGCCATGCCCAATCGATATTTGCCCATCCTGCAGGAAGGAAGAATCAGCAGCCTCCAGGAACAGTTTCAGCAGGAACCACCCAAGCAAGAGCCACCCAGGTAAGATTCCCCGAAGTAAGAACCCCGAAGCAAGAACCACGCAAGTAAGAATCCCTCACCCTCAGCCCCGAACGACCACCCATGTTTCTTACCCCCTGGTTTGCCGTCGCCGGCTTGATTGCCGCCGCCGGGCCGGTCCTGATCCATCTGCTCAACCGGCAGCGCTACAAGACCCGCGAGTGGGCGGCGATGGAGTTTCTGCGACAGGCGATCTTTCGCAGTCGCCGGGCCGTTCAGTTGCGAGATCTTCTGCTCCTGGCCTTGCGGACGTTTTGCATTCTGGCCTTCGGCGCGGCGATGGCCCAGCCATTCTTCGGAAGCTCTCAAGGGGAGGTCGGATCCAGTCAACCGGTCCATGCCGTACTGCTGATCGACAACAGCCTGAGCATGGGCTACGTGGTCGGCCAGGAAATCGAAGGCCAGCAGCAGCAAGACCGAACGCTGTTGGACGAGGCAAAAGACCGCGCTCGCGAGGTGATCGACGGCCTGCCGCCCGACAGCCGCATCTCGGTGGTGCCCACCTGTGGCCCAGCCAGTGGATACAGCAACGACGCCTACTTCACCAAGGACGAAGCGCTCGACGCCCTGGACACCGTCGAACCGGTCGATCAGGATACCCGGCCGCACGAGACCGTCGATCGTGCCCTGCAAGCGTGCGGGCGGGTTGAAGATCCGGCGGCGAAGCGAATCGTTCTGCTGACCGATCGGCAGGTCGCCGACTGGCCGGTGCAATCGCTGGCGGCGCGCATCGAGGAGCTTCCCTCCCCGGTCGACGTCGTGCGGGTCGAGCCCGAGGGACCGGTCGACAACGCCTGGATTTCCGATTTCCAAATCCAGGACGGCGTTGCCGATCTGCGCAACCCGACGGTCTTCCTGGCCAAGATCCGCTACGAAGGTCCCGAAACCAAGAGCGACGTCGACGTGACCTTGAGCGTCAACGGCGAGACCATCGAGACGCAGACCCTCGACTTGCAACCGGGTTCGGGGTCGGGAAGCGAGATACGGTTCGAGCCGTACCTGTTTTCCCGGGCCGACTTCGAGATGCTGGAAGACTCCGAGCGGAGCAAGGGCCGGACCGCGACGGCGACCGCTCGCGTCTCGATCTCCGCCGGCCGGGGTGGTTCGTTGGACGCCCTGAAGGCCGACGACGAGCGGTTCCTCGCCGTTCCCATCGTGGCCACCTTGCCGGTGGTGTTTATCGATCAATTGGGCGACGAAGAAGATCCCCGCCGGGACCGCTTCGGAGAAACCTACCGGCTGCGCCAATACCTGGCTCCCAAGACCGATCCCAGCCAGGGCAAACGGCAAGTCATCGACCTTAAGACACGGCGAATCGAGCAACTCGACCGCAGCCTCCTGGAAGACGCTCGCTTGGTGGTGATCGCCGGAGTGGAAACCCCCGGTTCCGGCGAGAAAGTCGAGCTCTTGCGGGAGTACGTCGAGCAAGGCGGCAATCTGGTGATCGCCGCGGGAGGCGATTTCGATCCGGCCCAGTGGGACGAAGCGGCCTGGCTCGACGGACTGGGAATCCTGCCTACTTCGCTGGCCCCTCAAACCGTCGGCCAACCACTCGGCTCGACCAGCGGCGACGTCTTTCAACTCGACTACGACAGTCTCAAGAGCCACGACTATTTCCTTCTCGATGAACCCGAGGAGTTTCTCCGGGAAATGTACCGCGGACCGATTTTCTCCAAGGTGGTCGAAGCGCTCGACGACGACCGCCTGAAGGAAGTCATGACGGGCCGCACCCGGGAACAACTCCAGCAGCGCCGGGACCAGATCGAGGAGATTGACCGCCGGATGGCCGAATTGCGGCAGTTGGAGAGCCAGCGCAAGTCGTCGGCCGGCGATCGAGACGAGTGGGCAACGCTCGAAACCCAGCGCAGCCAACTCGAACCCTCCTGGCTCCTCTGGACCGATCCGGCGGAGTCCGAAGCCGACGCCGGACCCATCGAGCAACGGGCCGAGGAGACGGGATTCCTGGTCGTGGCAAGGTACGACAACGGATGGCCGTTCCTGGTCGAGCGCCGCATCGGCCGCGGCAAGGTACTGCTGGTCACCAGCGGCGTGTACCCCAGTTGGAACACGTTCACGCTGATGAACTCGGTGATGGTCTTCGATCGTGTGTTCCGCGATATGCTTCGAAGCACGCTGCCGGTGCGCAACGTCGGTTCGCAGCGAGCCTTCGTCCTGCCCGTGTCGGCGGCCGAGCGAACCGCGCAGGTCACGCTCGTCGGTCCCGGCCACCCGGAAGAATTCCTCTCCGTTGACGCGGTCGGGGCCAACCGTTACGGGATCACCGTCGCCGGCGTCACCCAGCGAGGGCTGTATCGCGTCACGGCCAAGCGCGGCGAGGAGTCGTCCACCGAAGGGCTGGGGACGACGATGTGGACGATTCCGCTGGCGGTCAACGGTCCGGCGGATGAATCCCAACTGCTGACCGCCGACGAGATCGAGCAACGCGCTCGGCGAGGACGGACCGACGCGGTGACGGAGACGGGCGCCGTTTTCTCGCTCGGCAATTTTCGGCAGGCTCAACTCCACGGAGCAAAGTCGTGGAAGTGGATTGCCGGGGCCGTCTTGGCTTGCTTGCTCTTGGAACTGGTGATCTTGACTCGGGCTGCACGGAGCGGGGAGCGAACTGCATGAATCTATCCGAAACCATCTCGAAACTTCTCGGGCGTTTGCTCGGCCTGAAAGGCACCGAATCGGTCACCGACTTCGATGTGTCGCTGGCCGCGCCGTGGGCCGCCGAGGGACCCGCCTGGTTGCTCTTCGGCTGCGCCGCGCTGATCTTCACGGCGATCGTCTTCTACATCCGATTCCAAAACCACACTCACGCCGGCGCGCGATGCGTGCTGGCCCTGTTCCGGGCCACCTCTCTCTGTCTGCTGTTGTTGATGCTGGCCGAGCCGATCCTCACCCTGACGATCACTCGCCAGGCGCGGCCGCTGCTGTGGCTATTGGTCGACGGGACCGACAGCATGGCGATCCGCGATCGATCCGACCGGCTCGACGAAAACCAACGGGAAAAACTGGCCAAAGCGGTCGGCAACGATGCCGAGGTGACCGGCTCCACCGACCCCAACGCCCCGCCGCCGGCGCGGATCGATTACGTCAAAAGCCTGTTCCGCCGGCAGGACGACAATCTGCTGGACAAGCTCCAGGAAAAGGTGCGTCTGCAAGCATTTGTCTTTGACACGGCCCAAGGCGTTCGCTCGCTGAAACTCTCGCCGGGCGGCGACGGTCTGGTCGACGGTCCCTACCTGGCCGAGCAGTTGACGGCCGACGGCGAGGTCTCCGCGCTGGGGACCGCGCTGGACGCGCTCCAGCGGCGCCATTCGGCCGGCAATCTTGCCGGGCTGGTGATCTTCAGCGATTTCAACCAGAATACCGGTAAGAGGCCCCTGGCGGCGGCCAAGCGACTGGGCGCGAAAATCTGCACCGTGGGAATCGGCGCCACGCGGGCCGACGACCTCTCGGTCAACCTCGACGCTCCGTTGATGATGAAGAAGGACGAACGGTCGACCGTCACCGTCGTCCTCCTCCAACACGGCTTCGACAAGGAGTCGGTCAAGGTGACCGTCACCGCCCGCCGGCTCGACTCGACCGGCGAGGCCCAAGACGAAGTGATTCCCGTGGGAGAGAAGACCGTCGTCCTGGCCGGGCCGTCGGAGAGCCACGAGTTTCCGTTTGTTCCCAAGGATGCCGGGCGGCTTGTCTTTGAGGTGGCCGTCGACCAATTGACCGGCGAAGCGGGATACGAAAACAACCGCCACCAGCGCGAGGTCACCGTTCGCGACGAATTCCTCCGCGTGCTGTTCGTCGAGAACGAACCCAACTGGGAGTGGCGATTCATCAAGGAGGTGTTCCATCGCGATCGGCTCGTCGGGCAGGAAGGTTTTCGCACCTATCTTCGCCTGTCCCATCCGCGGGTGAAACAGGCCCAGGAGATGTTCCTCTCCGATTTGCGCCCCTCGCGCAAAGAGTTCTTCCAATACGACGTGATTTTCCTGGGCGATTTGCCGGCGTCCGCGTTGAACCCCCAATTCCGCCAGTGGACCGAGGAGTTCGTTCGCGATTTCGGCGGCGGGTTGGTGGTCCTTTCCGGACAGCAATTCGGACCCGCCGAACTCGTCGGAACCGAACTGGAGAAGATGCTGCCGGTGAAGTTCCATTCGGGCGCCGGTGCCTCACCGGGCGCGCGGATCGAGGACGCCGCGGAATTCGAGTTGCAGTTAACTCCCTGGGCCGATCGTATCGATTTCATGCGCCTTGGCCCCGCCGGCGACGACTTGACCGAAGCATGGAAGAACCTCGGCCCGTTGCCTTGGTACGCCCGGGTCGACGGCCTGCATTCCGACACGCGAGTCCTGGCCGAACATCCGCGAGACCTTTGCGGGACCATCGGCGGCGGGATTCCCGGCGCGGCCGGACCCGGCGGCGCCGGGGGCGAATTCTCTTCCGATCCCGCGCGGGAAGCCGCTCCTGAAGGATCGCGCGGGGCTGCCCATCAACCGCTGATCGCGATTCGCAAATACGGCAAGGGCGAGGTGGTCTATCTCGGCTTCAACGAGACGTGGCGGCTGCGGCGAAAGTTCGGCGAACGCTACTACCGGCAGTTTTGGGGACAGATGATCCACCGGCTCGGGCTGAGCCACGCCCTGGGAAGCCAGAAGCGGTTCGTGCCGCGCACCGACCGGCTCAGGTATCGGGCCGAGGACGACGTCATATTGACCGTCGACGCGTACGATGAAAACTACAAGGCGCTGACCGATGCGGAATTGTCGAGGATCCTCGAAGCGGCCGAAGCCGATCCCCAGCCGAAACTCCAAGGCGAGTTGATCCTTCCCCGCCGCGACACGGGCGGAGACGATATCCAGCATCTCACCTTGACCCGGGTGCGCGACGGCGTCTTCCAGACGAGATTTCCCGTCTTTACCGATGGCGACTATTTCGTCCGCGTCACCGACCCGGTCACCGGGGACCCGGTCGAGGCGACCTTCAAGGTGAAGACCAGCGATCCGATCGAGCGGCGGAATCCGAATCGGGATCTGGCGGTTCAGCAGGCGATTGCCGCCGCCAACTCCGGCGGCCGAAGCTATGAACTGGCCGACGTACACCAACTGGTCGACCGGATCGACGCGACTCCCAAGATCGAAATATCCAAAAGAGTCTTTCCCCTATGGCTCACCTGGCTGTTCTTCGGCGGCGTGGTGGGACTCTTGCTCGGTGAATGGCTGCTACGGAAGTGGGTAAACCTGCAATGACCAGACTTCATGCGTTTCGCAAACGACTCTCCAGCCTCCGGCGGCGCCGCTCGCTCGTGCGTCTGGAAACGGCCTACTCGGCCCTGTTTCTGGCCGTGCTCTGGATCCTCGCCGTCGCCTTCCTGGTCGACTGGTGGTTGGAGATGAGCCGGATCCAGCGATTGGTCTGCTGGGTCTCGGGCGCGGCGATCACCGCCTGGGCGTTTTACCGTTACGCGCTGCCCTGGCTGGGTGCCCGCGAAACCGAACTGGATATCGCCTTGCTGGTCGAACGGACCGAACATATCGACAGCGATCTGGTCGCCGCCGTGCAATTCGAATCGCCCGAGGCGCCCGAGTGGGGCTCCGTCCAACTCGAACAGGCCGTCATCGATCAGGTGGCCAAGCGGGGAGAGCGGATGGACGTGATGCACGGCCTTTCCCGCCGCGAACTGTCGCAGCGCGTCATCCTCCTCGCCGTCACGCTGGTCTTTTGGGCGGGTATCATTTGGTGGGCTCCCGGCCACGTGGCCATGTTCTTCCGTCGATTGGCGCTCAGCGCGCAGCGCTATCCGACTAAAACCGTGATCGACACGGTCGTCGTCAAAACGGCCAAAGCGGATCGGGACGATGCCGACGCCGCGGTCGATTGGACCGCGATCGAAGCCTGGCAAGGCGACAACGCCGGCGCCACGGCCACCCAGTACAAAGTGCTCCACGGACGCCGAGTCCGGTTCGAGGTGCAGTGCTCCGGCGTGATCCCCGAGAAGGGGACGGTCGAAATGCTCGTCGGCGGAGGCGATTTGGCCAGAACCCTCGAACTGGAGCGAGTCGGAGACAGCGACGTGTTCGCGGGTGAGTTGGAGCGAATTCGCCAATCGCACCGCTACCAGATTTACCTCGGCGACGCCTGGACCGATCCGGCCGAGTTGAGCGTCACCACGCTACCCCGAGTGGCCATCGAGTTGGAAGTCGCGCCACCGCCTTACGCGGTGGCCGGCGCCGGCGTCCAGCCGTCCAAGACCGCGCCCGGTTTGCGGCTCGTTCGCGCGCTGGAGGGTTCGCGCGTGCGGATCAGGCTCACTTCGGATAAACCGCTCCGCACCGCAACCGTCACAATGACCCAAAAGCTGGCCGAAGCGGACGCCGTCAGGGCACACGAGATGACCCCCGATGAATCGGACTCCGACGACGAGCCCGGAAAGCACTGGGTGCTCAATACTCCGGGAACATGGCTCTCGCCGGTTCTGGGACGCGTCGAATTCGAGTTGGACGTAACCGACGTCGACGGCCAACATCTGGAGCGGCCGATCGGAGGCATCGTGCGGATCAAGCCCGACGACCCGCCGACACTGGTCGATTGGGGGATTGTCACGCCGGAGGTCCGGGCAACCGCCGTTCCCGCGGTCACCTTCCATGCCCGGGACGATTATGGCGTGGCCCGCGTCTCCCTGCTCTGCGAAGTGATCCGGGCCGACAAACTGCCCCAGCGCGAGGAGGTGCCGGTCTACGCGCTGTCCGGCGACGAGCTGTCGTCCAGGAAAACCGAATTGGACGACCGTTTCATCCTCGATCTGAAGAAAATGATCCCGGTGGCGCTGGAAAAGGGCGATCAGGTAAAAGTCACGCCCAAGGTCGTCGATTATCGCGGACGGCGCGAAGGGGAGTCGACCCTGGGCGATCCGATCGAATTGAAAGTTACCGATATCCACGGTATCTTGCACGGAATAATCAGGGAAGGAGACCGGAGGTCGGTCTTCCAGCTTGACACGATGATCGAGCGAGAACTCGGCACGGGAGGTTCGCCATGAGACGTTTCCAGACGTGGTTCACCGTCGGCATGTTGCTGCTGGGCGCAGCGGCGACGGCACGGGCACAGACGCTCAATCCGGCGGCCCTGCGGCAAAGTCGCCATACGCAGGAGCAGGTTCGGGAGATGGCCCGGTCGCTGATCGTCCGGGTTCTCGACATTCAGCTCCAACAGCTCCGCGAGAACCAACTCGATGCGCATCCCTGGTACGGCGAAATCGAAACGATGCGCCGTAACGTCGACGACCTGATCGCGGACAAACCCGGCTCGCTGATGTCGGAAGTCATCGCCACGCTCGAACAGCTCGAGACGGCCAAGGAGGCCCAGCGCGAAGCGATCTTCCTGGAAGCCCGGCTGCAGACGCGCATGATCCTGGCCCGCCTCTACGTCGAGCGGCGCCGTCTGGCGCACCGGCTGCAAATCGCGGAGATCGCCGCGCAGGCCAGGCGGTTGATCGAACTCCAGACCGATACGCTGGACGATACCGAATCGCTTCCCGAGCAACCCAATTCGCGCCGCAACGCGATGAACGTCGCCACGATCGAAGACCAGCGCGACATCAAGGCGCTATACGGCAAGTTCACCGAGGCGCTTCTGGCGGTCAGCGAGGCCGACTGGGACGGGCCGTTTCCCGCCGAGGCCAAGCGAGGCTTGGGACTGCTCGCCGAAGGCAAGGTCGAGCCGGAACTCGACGCCGCGGAGCGGCATCTCCGCGCGCCCGACTTCTTCGAGGCCGCCGCCAGCCAGAAGACCGTCATCCTCGGACTCAAGGCCCTATTGGAGCGGATCGAGCTGGCTCAAGGGATGGCCGACGTCGTTCGCGCGGAGACGATCGCCAAGATTAGCGAGATGATCGGGCGCCAGCAGCAAGTCTCCGAGGCCACCCAGCAAGCCGATTCGGACGCCAGCGAACTCGCCGAACAGCAGAGTGAAATCGCCCAAGATATCGGCGAACTGAGCCAGTCGACGCAGATCGAGAGCGCCCAACAGCCGCTCCAGGACGCCCGACAAGCCGCCAACGAGGCGGCCGCGGACCTACTCGCTCCGAATCCACAGCAGGCGATGGCGCAACAAGAAAACGTGATGCAGGATTTGCGACAGGCCGCCGGACAGCTCTCCCAAGAGCAAATGGGCGACGACCGGCCGATCGATTGGAATAGCGAAAACGCACTGGCCGACGCCTTGGAGCCCATCGCGCAGCAAAGACAAGCCATCGAGGACGCCCGTGAAAAGGTCGCCGAGGCGCAAGCCTCGCAGGAAGAGGCCGCCGGACGCCCCGCGGCGGCCGAGGCCATGCGCCTTGCCGAGAGAATTCGCGAGGCGTTGCAGCAGCAGACCGAGGCCGACATCGCCGCCGCGAAAACGGAAAGCGGATGGGGGAATGTTGAAGAAGCGATCGAGAAACAGCAGCAGGTCGCCGAAGCCGCGGGTGAAATCGCCGAGGACATCGCCCAATCAGAAGCAGAGCAAGCCGGTGGTGAAGAAGCTGGCGGGGAGCAGGCTGGTGGTGAGCAAGCTAGTGGTGAGCAGGCTGGTGGCGAGCAAGCTGGTGGTGAGCAAGCTGGTGGTGAGCAAGCCGGCGGTGAGCAAGCCGGTGGAGAGCAAGCCGGTGGTGAGCAAGCCGGCGGTGAGCAAGCCGGTGGAGAGCAAGCCGGTGGAGAGCAAGCCGGCGGTGAGCAAGCCGGTGGAGAGCAAGCTGGTGGAGAGCAGGCCGGTGGTGAGCAGGCCGGTGGTGAGCAGGCCGGTGGTGAGCAGGCCGGTGGCGAGCAGGCCGGTGGCGAGCAAGCTGGCGGCGAGCAAGCTGGCGGTGAGCAAGCTGGTGGCGAGCAAGCTGGCGGTGAGCAAGCCGGTGGTGAGCAAGCCGGCGGTGAGCAAGCCGGCGGTGAGCAAGCTGGCGGTGAGCAAGCCGGTGGAGAGCAAGCTGGCGGTGAGCAAGCTGGTGGCGAGCAAGCCGGTGGTGAGCAGGCCGGTGGTGAGCAAGCCGGTGGCGAGCAAGCCGGCGGTGAGCAAGCCGGTGGAGAGCAAGCCGGTGGAGAGCAAGCCGGTGGAGAGCAAGCTGGCGGAGAGCAAGCTGGCGG
>CAYUIQ010000039.1:0-30635 GCA_964444795.1 uncultured Planctomycetaceae bacterium | reverse complement strand
AAGCCGGTGGAGAGCAAGCCGGTGGAGAGCAAGCTGGCGGAGAGCAAGCTGGCGGAGAGCAAGCTGGTGGTGAGCAAGCCGGTGGAGAGCAAGCCGGTGGAGAACAAGCTGGCGGTGAGCAGGCCGGCGGTGGGGATTCCGAGACGGTAGGTGAGGCACTGGGCAGAGCCGAGCAGGCTGCCGGTCAGGCCGCCGCGAGCCTTGGCGAGGGTAATCTGACGGATGCCGGTAGCGCCCGCGCCGAGGCGAGACAGGCCCTCGAACAAGCCTTGGCCCTTGCCACTGGAGCCGCCGAACAAGCCGGTGGCGAGCAAGCCGGTGGCGAGCAAGCCGGTGGCGAGCAAGCCGGCGGAGAGCAAGCCGGTGGCGAGCAAGCTGGCGGAGAGCAAGCTGGCGGAGAGCAAGCTGGCGGAGAGCAAGCCGGCGGTGAGCAAGCCGGCGGAGAACAAGCCGGTGGAGAGCAAGCCGGTGGAGAGCAAGCCGGTGGAGAGCAAGCTGGTGGAGAGCAAGCGGGCGGAGAACAAGCCGGTGGAGAGCAAGCTGGTGGTGAGCAAGCTGGCGGCGAACAGGGCGGCGGCGAACCATTCGGCGCCGAGGCCCAACAACGCGTGACCGAGCTGGCCGGCGAAGCGGCCGAACTGGCCAGCGGCGCGGGCGCATCCGAGGCGGCCGGGACGCTTGGCCAAGCCGTGGAATCTTCTCAGGGAGCCCAAGAGGCGGCCGGGGAAGGGAACATGCCGGGCGCCGGTGCCGCCCAAGAGGCAACCGCCGGACTGTTGGAAACCGCCGCGGGGCAACTCGATCAGGCAGCCGCCGGTCTTGCCGCCCGGGAACAGCAGATGGCCGCCAGTCTGGCCAACGCCATGGCCATGGGCCCGGGCACCGGGCAACCGGGTGAAATGCCCATGCCCGGCGCACCGATGCCCGGCATGTCCGGTCAGCCCATGCCCGGTCAGCCGATGCCCGGTCAGCCGATGCCCGGCATGCCCAGCCCGGTGATCGGCAGCGGCGGCGTGTCCACCGGCGGAGCGCCCGTAGACAACCAGCCGCCTACCGAGCAAGGGTCCCAAGAGGCCCCCGACCAGATGCCCGAAGGCGCCCCCACGCCCGACTCGCCCGAGGACGCCGACCCGGACGAGGATCGGACGTTTGTCGAGCAACCGTGGTTTGCCAAGCTACCCCCGGAGGTACGCAAGGCCATTTCCAGCAGCGCGCGGCAGCGATTTCCGCGCGGATACGAGGACCGACTGAAACGCTATTTCCAGAGCATGGACTAATCCGCGCCGCGATTGTCATGGCAAGGAACCACCACTGGCCACGAACAACCCATTTGTCACATAACCCCGACGAGACCGACCTATGAGCAACGAAAATATCCCGCCGGACGATCTGACCGCCGTCGCGCAGTGCAAGGCGTCGTACGAAGCCATCCGCAAGGAACTGGGCGAGGTGATCGTCGGCCAGCACGGAGTGATCGAACAGGTGCTGGTGGCCATTTTCTCCCGCGGCCATGCCCTTCTCGAGGGCGTGCCGGGGTTGGCCAAAACGCTGTTGATCAGTTCGGTGGCCGAGGCCACGCACCTGACCTTCAAGCGGATCCAGTTTACCCCCGACCTGATGCCCAGCGACATCACCGGAACGGAAGTTATCCAGGAAGACTTGAAGACGGGCGACCGGCAATACAAGTTTCTTCCCGGGCCGCTGTTTGCCAACCTGATCCTGGCCGACGAGATCAACCGCACGCCGCCCAAGACGCAAGCGGCCATGCTCGAGGGCATGCAAGAGCGTCAGGTCAGCGCCGGCGGATCGGTCCACAAGCTGCCCGTGCCGTTCTTCGTACTGGCCACGCAGAACCCCCTGGAGCAAGAGGGCACCTACCCGTTGCCCGAGGCCCAACTCGACCGCTTCCTCCTCTACATTAAGGTCGATTACCCCAGTGGCCCCGAGGAATGGGAGGTCGCCCGCCGCGTGACGACCGGCAGACAGGGTACGATTTCACCGATTCTCTCCGGCGAGGACATCGTCCAGCTTCAAGAACTCGTGCTCCGCGTGCCGGTCAGCGATCAGGTGTTGGGATACGCTTGGGCTCTGGTCCGGGCGACTCGCCCCGAAACGCCCGAAGCACCCGAGTTCGTCAATAAGTGGGTCAACTGGGGCGCCGGGCCGCGAGGTGTGTTGACGCTGGTCACCTGCGCCAAGGCCCGGGCGATTCTGCACGGCCGCTACCACGCGACGGTCAACGACATCCAGGCGGTGATCAAGCCGGCCCTGCGCCATCGCATCGCGGGCAACTACGCCGCCCAGGCCAACAGCGTCAATAGCGACCAGTTGATCGATATGCTCCTGGAAGCCGTGCCCGCCGACAAGGCCTACGAACACCCGGCCGCGTGATCACCGCCCGAGAGTAGTCCCCAACGAGAGCAACCCCAACCGAGAGTAACTCAGTGGCCCGAACGATCCTCTCCCGATATCTCGACCCGGAAGTGCTCAGCCGCATCGCCGGCCGGCGCATCGAACCGCGCGGGCTGGTCATCGGCAATCTGGCCGGTGCCCACAAGTCGCCCCTGTCGGGGTTCGCCGTCGAGTTTGCCGGCCATCGCGAGTACGTCTGGGGCGACGACCCGAAGCACATCGACTGGCGAGTCTACTTCACGCGCGGGAAGTATTTCGTCAAGCAGTACGAGATGGAGACCAATCTGGTCTGCCATTTCGTCCTCGATACCAGCGCGTCGATGCGCTACGGCGACGACTCCCAGCAGAAGTTGCAGTACGCCGGGCAGATGATCGCCGCGCTGGGCTACAGTATCATTCGCCAAAGCGATAAGGTTTCGCTGGCCACCTTCGACGAAAAGGTCCAAAGCGTCGTGCCGCCGAGCAACTCGATGGCCCAGGTCATCCGCATGACCGAACTGCTGGACCAGAGCGAGGCGGTCAACAAGACCTCGATGGCCGATTGCCTTACCGAACTGGTCGGGCGGATGAAACGCCGCGAGGTGGTGATGATCTTCAGCGATTTCTTCACCGAACTCGAACCGCTCGAAGCCGCGCTGCAGCAGTTGCGCTACCATCGCCACGAAATCGTCCTCTTCCAGGTCATGCACCACGACGAACTGGCCTTCGAGTTCGACGACATGACGAAATTCGTCGGTCTTGAGGTGCCCGACGAACTGCTGGCCCAACCCGACCAGATCCGCGACGCCTACCTCCGGGCGATGAACCGCTTCAACGACGACCTGGAGATGCTCTGCCAGCGGAACCGCATCGAGCGGGTATTGGTCGACACGAGCCTCGACATGGGCACCGTGCTGGTCGATTACCTCAATCAGCGAAGCCGGCTGAACCGGGGACGATAGATCATTCGACGATTGACCATGACGTGTATACTCCATAGACGACGCCTGCTCGCGACGTTCGTTCTGGGCATTCTGGTGGCGGCGTTCGGTTGCATACCGCCGGCCGATCCGGCGGATGGGCCCGTGGTCGGCGATGCGGCACCCGGTGGGGTGGAGTTACCGATACCGACCGCCGAGCCGCCCGCTGCCAAACCGCCGGAAGAACCGACGGCGCCCGTCGAGAACGAACCGCCCAAGCCGCCGGAAGTTCTTCCTCCGGAACCAATACCGCTCCCAGAAGTGCCGCCGGAACCGATGCCGACGTGGGACGATCTGCTTCGGCAGACTACCGAGGGTCTGCAGCGCGACGCGCTGGACGAAGCCCAAGCGACGCTCGCCGCATTGAAGAAGCTCGACGTGGCGCTTTCCGCCGAGCAGACCGAACGGTTGGCCGCCGCCGAAGCCGAGTTGCAGCACGGGCTCGATCTCCGCCAACTCGGCGCCGCGGTGCAAATGCTTGCCTCGGCCGACGGCGAAAAAGTGCAGCGCGCACGGAATCGGCTGTCTGAGAACCCAGGCGCGGCGTTGCCCCTGTTGCGCGAGGCCGTGGGCGACGAGAATCCGCTGCTGGTCAAGAACGCCCTGGAGACGCTTCTGGTGATGGGGCCGCCGGAGGACGTGGCGGCGATCGCCGTCGAGGTGCTCACCCGGGCGGAGCAAGCGGCGAACTGGCCGGACGCGATTGGCGTAATCGAGCGAATCGCCGGCCCCGGCGCCGGCGAGCCGCTCTTGACGCTGGCGCTGGCGTCCGACAACCCCGATCAGCGTATGGCCGCGCTGGAGGCCCTGGCCGTGTCCGTCGATCCGCCGGGACGAACCGTGGTGGCGTTGCTGCCGATGATCGCCGGCGACGGGCCGGAGTTGGCCGGTGCGCTGGTTGCGGCCGGTCATTCCGTGGCCGTGCATCACCAACACGACCTGGTTGCCGGACGGGGGTTGGAAGGCGAACTCACGGCCGACCAGTGGAAACAGCTCAGCAGTTTGCCGGAGCGTCTGTCGAAGATCATCGCCGCCGACAACGCGGACCCGCCCGGCCCTGCCGCCGCAGCCGCGCGGGGGTTGGCCATGACGACGCGGCAGATTCCCGCCGAGCCGCTGTTGGGGATCCGGATTGTCGGCTACGGTGGGCAAACAAGGGACGGTGCCGCGGCGGCCGTGCTCGACGGCGTGTGGAACGCGTCCGACCGAAAGGCCATGTGGCGCCATCCGGTCGACAAACCGGCCTCGATCGTTCTCGACCTGGGCCGGCGGCGAACGATCGCCGGAGTGCGGATTTGGAATCTGAACGAGCCGGGCGGTGCCCATCGCGGCTGGAAGGACGTGGCCGTGTGCGTCGGCTCGACCCCGACCGAACTGGTCACCCCGTCGGCCACGGGTATCGTACCTCAAGCCCCCGGCAAGCCCGACTCGCCCGACTTCAGCACAACGATCCCGGTCGATTTCATCCCCGGCCGCTACATCCGCCTCAAAGCCGAGAGCCTCTGGCGCGCCGACAGCCACGCCGGCCTGGCGGAAGTGCAGGTGTTGGGGTTTTGACCTGCCGGCCCACCATAGTAGCAGGCACACTCCATGACCTGCTTCCTATTGCGCCGTCTTGGGCACGTCGAGCAGAATGACGCGCGGGTCGCTGGTGGCCAGGGCCAACTGTTTGCCGTCGGGGGAATAGGCCAATGCGTAGGCGGCCTGCACGGCGAGCCGTTGGTGGTAGAGCGGCGAGCCGCTGCTGGTGTCCCAGATGAACAACTCGCCGGCGTGGTCGATCGAGGCGACGCGCGTGCCGGCCGGATTGTACACGGCCTGGCTGATAAAGTGGTTGTGGCCGGCGGTGGTTCGGTAGGGCGCGGGCTGGGTGAAGTTCCAAAGCTGCCATTGCTTCGACGCTCCCGCGGTCAGCAAATAGGCACCGTCGGGCGAGTAGGCGATGCTGAACCGGCTGCTCGGGTCGGATTCGGTCAGCGCCTTTACCGGCTTTCCGTCGGCGTCGAACAGGCGAATCGTGCCGTCCGCGCCGCACGTGGCCAGTTGCTCGCCGTCGGGTCGCCAGGCCGCGTCGAGGACCTGACCGCCGTGGCCCTCCAGCGACAGAAGCGGCGTGCCGTCGGCCGTGCTCCAAACGCGAGCGGACGCGTCGGCCCCCGCCGTGAGCAGGCGCGCTGCGTCGGGGCTGAAGCCGGTCGCGAAGACGGGCCCCTGGTGTGCGGCGAGGTTCAGCCGCGACGTGGCCGAGGCGGCGAACCAACGTTTGACCGTCTTGTCGGCGCCGATGCTGTGGAGCGTGTGGTCGTCGCCGGCCAGCGCCAAATCGGTGATCGCGGCGGTGTGCCCGTGCGACTCGTGGGTAAGCGCCAATGCTTGTTGCCCGTCCGATTCGGTCAGCACATAGTTGCGGATGATCTTGTCGGCACCGGCGGTGATGACCCGGGCGCCGTCGTCGGCCAAGACGACCGCATTGATCGGAGATGCCCCCTGGAGCGTGGCGACGGGCTGCCCGTCGACCGCGTTCCAAAGGCGCAAGTGACCGTCGTCGCCCGCGGCGGAAACGATCTTGCCGTCGCCGCTGACGGCCACCGATCGCACGGCGGCCGTGGCGCCCGCGTACCGGCCGGCTTCTTTCCACTCGGCCACGGTCCACCGGGCGACGACCTTGTCCTCTCCGGCTGAGAACAGAGACGCACCATCGGGTGACAAGGCCATGTCGACGACGGGCCCTTCGTGAGCCGGCACCGCCCGATGCACCGATCGCCGCCACAGCCGGGCCGTCTTGTCGGCGCTGCCGGTCACCAGCCTGTCGCCCTGGGGGTCCATGGCCAGTGCCAGCACGGCGCCCGTGTGGCCGGGGAAGCTCTCCAACAGCTTGCCGCTGGCGGTGTCCCAAACCTGTGCCCGATTGTCGTCGGTGGCCGTGGCGACGTGCGTGCCGTCGTGGTTAATGGCCACGTCACGAACGCCCGCCGGATGGGCAAACGTTGCCACGGCGGGTATATTCTCACCCTCTTCCGCCAACTCCCACACCCGGGCGTTCTGGTCGCCGCTACCGGCAACGATCCGCCGGCCGTCGCCGCTGATCGCCAAACCGGCCAGAGCGGCCGTGGCGCCGGTGTAAGTGGCCGTCTGTTTTCCGTCGGGCAAACTCCATTGGCGCACCACCCGGTCGTAACCGGCGCTAAACAGGCTCTTACCGTCCGGCGAATGGGTGACAGCCATCACCGCACCATCGTGACCGGCACCGTCGTGACCAGCAATCACCCGCAGCAGCGAACAACGCAAAACGATGGCCGCGTTGCCGGCCGCGGTGACCAGTGTCTTGCCGTCTGGCGCAAAAGCGACGCCGGTCACCGCGGCCGGCGTGGTGAACTCCTCCAGCAGCAATCCGTCGCCCGTGCCGTAAACTCGCAGCCGGCTGTCCGTGCCGCCGACGGCCAGTCGCGATCCGTCGGCGCTTAGGGCCACGCCAGTGACCGCGGCGGGCGCTTCGAGTTGTTGCTTTACGGTTGCGTCGGCCAGATTCCAGACGGAGACGTTCTTACTTCCTTTGGTCGGATCACCACCGCCACCGGCCACCAGCTTCCCGTCCGCACTGACGGCCATGCTCGTAACCGGGCCGGTACCGCCGGCATAAGACCGGACCAGCGTGCCCTCGGGCGTCCAAAGTTTCACGCTCGCATCGTCTCCGGCGGTGATGAAATGAGAACCGTCGGGCAGAAAGGCCGCATCGTGGACCTTGGCCTCGTCGGCAACAACCAGCTTCCGGGCCGATAGCACGTGGACCCGGACCGATGGTTCCTCGCCCCCCGAGACGATCGTCTTGCTGTCGTCGGCAAAGGCGACGCAGGTGGCCGGACCGGCGTGTTCGGCAAACCGCTGCAACGTACGCCCCGTGGCCAGGTCCCAAACGCGGACCACGTGGTCGTCGCCGCAGGTGGCCAGCCTCGCGTCGTCGGCCCCCAGCGCAACCGCCCGAACGGCCGCCGGATGCGTAAGCGTGGTCTGAAGCGTTCCGTCGGCCAGATTGTAGATTCGCGCCGTCTTGTCGGCCCCCGCGGCAATCACGCGAGTTGCGCCCCCGCTGACGGCCACGGCGGTCACCGCGTCGCCGGCACCGTCGAACGTGCGAACCGGCTGGCCGTCGTCCGTCTTCCAAAGACGCACCGTCTTGTCGGCCCCGCCGCTGAGCAGCATGGCGCCGTCGGGTGTGAAGGCGACGGCGCCCACCGGGCCGGTATGTCCGGAAAAGGTGCGCAGCAGGGAAAGCGGGTGCCGGTGGAGTTGCTTGTCCGCCGCGGCGGCAAGCAGGGTCATGCCGTCGGGCGCAAAGGCCATCGCGTGGGGAGCAGCCGCCATGGCGACATCCTCCAGCAACTGCCCGTCGGCCGGATCGAAAACGCGCAGCCGCTTGTCGGCCCCGGCAACCGCCAATCGCGTGCCCTCCGGGCTGAAGGACAGATCGTTGACGGCGTCCGGCGAGGTCAGGCTCTGCTGGAGCGTGCCGTCGGTGAGCTTCCACAGATAGAACTTCTCGCCGGCCGCGGCGGCAACCCGGGTTCCATCGGCGCTGACGTCCAACACCGTAATCTCCGCCTCGGCGCCGGAACACTGGCGGACCGGCTGGCCCCCGAGATCCCAGACCTTGACGAGCTTGTCGTCGCCGGCGCTGAGCAAATGCAAGCCATCGGGCGTAAACGCCACGTCGCGCACTCCGGCCTCGTCGGCAACGATGACACACCGGGCCGAAAGCGTCGCCAGCCGCAGCGCTCCGTCGGCGCCGGCGCCGGCCACCGTCTGGTTGTCGCCGGTGAAGGCGACACCGAGGACGGGCGCCGTGTGGCCGGGGAACTGTTCCAAAACGCGGCCGGTCGCCAGATCCCAAACGCGGACGACGTGGTCCTCGCCGGCCGTGGCGATCTTCGTGCCGTCGGCACTGGGGCTAACGCCGTGAATGGCTTGCCCATGAACGAGCGTCGCCAGGACCGTGCCGTCGGCGGCGTTCCAGACGCGAGCCGTCTTGTCGGCGGCGCCGGCGACCACCTTCGTGCCGTCGGTGCTGGTGGCCACACTCTTCACGGCCTCCGTACAGCCGGCAAATTCACGAACCGCGCTGCCGTCGGCGACGTTCCAGAGGCGCACCGCCTTGTCCGCGCCGCCGCTGAGCAGTTTCGTCCCGTCGGACGTAAAAGCAACACCGGCGACGGCCCCCTCGTGCGCGGTAATCAGCCGAACCAGCGACGTCTGGTGAATCATCGGCGTGTTTTCCATGCCGGTTGTCAGCAGCGTCGTGCCGTCGGGCGCGAAGGCGACGTCTTCACCGGCCGATCCGTCCGATGCCAGTTCCTCCAGCAACAACCCACTCTCCGGATCGTAGACTCGCAAGTGACCGTCGGCACCGGCCGCGACGAGCTTCTCGTGATCGGCGCTGTACGCCACGGCCCGAATCGCGCCGGGCGTGGTGACGGTGGCCGTCAGTTTTCCGTCGGCCGGGTTCCAGAGATAGATCCGGCCGTCGACACCGCCGGCTGCCACTTGGGTGCCGTCGCCACGCGGGGCCACGGTTGTCAGGTTCGCCTGGCCGCCTTCGAGTTGGCGGGTGAGCGTGCCCGCGGCGTCCCAGAGTTTGACCAGCTTGTCGTCTCCGGCCGTAACGAAACTCGCGCCGGTGGACAGAAACGCCGCGTCGTGGACGGTCTTGGTATGCGGGACCAACATCTTGCTGACGGCCAGCGTCCAGACCCGAGCCGTTCGATCGGCGCCGGCGGTGACGACCGTCTTGTTGTCGCCGGCGAAATCGACCGCAAGCACGGCCTGCGTATGGCCCGGGAATTGCTGGAGCGATTTGCCCGTGGTCAGGTCCCACACACCGGCCGTTCCCTCGCCTCCGGCGGCAGCATTATCGCCACCGGCGGCGGCGAGCATCGTCGAATCGGCGCTGAATCGAATGCTCTGCACGGAGGCCGGCAACTTGAACGTTTGCCGTGACGAACCATCGGCCGCCCACCACAGCCGGACCGATCCGTCGGCTGAACCGGAGGCGACGAAGTTGCCGTCGGGACTGGCGCCGACGGCAGTCACCAGGTCGGCGTTGCCGGCCAACGACCGCACCGGTTTTCCATCGGCCGGATTCCACGTCCGCACCGACTTGTCCTCGGCTCCAACCAGCAGTTGGCTTCCCCCGGCCACGTAACACACGCCGCGCAACGGTCCGGCGGAAGCCTTGATCGAGCGGACCAGCGAAAGCTGAAACACGCGCACCTGATTGTCCGCGCCGCCGGCGACGAGCGTCTTACCATCGGGGGCCATTGCCACGCCGCTTTGTGAAACGCCTTCGACGGTGAACCGTTGGACCAGTTGTCCGGCGAGGTCCCACACGCGTACGGTGCCGTCGGCCGAACTGCTGGTGATGCTCTTGCCGTCGGTGCTGAAAGCGACGCCGGTGACCACGTTGGTGTGTCCGGTCATCGTGGCCACCGGGGTACCGTTGTCGGCCCGGAACAGCTTGACGAGCTTGTCCGTGCCGCCCGAGGCGATCCATCGGCCGTCGGCGCTTGTGGCCAGGCTCATAACCTCGGCACCGTGCTGGATCGTGCGAACGGACTTGCCGCCGGCCACGGCCCAGGTGCGCACGGTGCCGTCGGCCGATCCGGAAACGACGACCGATCCGCCGGCCGTGAAAGCCAGCGCGGTGATCCGGTTGGTATGGCCTTCGAGCGTGGCCGTGGTCTCTCCGTCGGCCGCGTTCCATAGGGTAATCACCTTATCGTCACCGCCGCTGGCCACCAGCGTGCCGGCCGGATGCACGGCGGCTGCACGAAGGACGATGTTCTTGCTTTGGCAAGCGCTGACTTCCGCGCCGTCGGCGACGCTCCACAGGTGTGCCGAGCGATCGAGACTGGCGGTGACGAGCTTCGTGCCGTCGGCCGTCCAGGCCAAGGCCGTGACGGAAGCCGAATGGGTGCCCACGGTCCGCAAGAACTTTCCGTCGGCCAATTGCCACAATCGTACCGCGCCGCCGGCGTCGGCCGTGGCGACCGTCGCTCCGTTGGGGCTCACGGCCACGGCGGTCAGCGGCTTGGTGTGGCCGGCCACCAGACGCGGCGCGGTGGGCAACTGCCAGATGCGGACCGTGCCGTCGGCGCCGGCCGTGGCGATCTGCTGGCCCTGCGGGTGAAACACCAGGTCGGCAATCGGACCGTCGTGGGCACCGATCCGCTGCTTGTCGGCACCGTCGGCCGTGTTCCACAGCTTAACCGTTCCCGTGGCGTCGCCCGTGGCGATGGTGGCATTGTCATCACTCAACGCCATCGCCGTGACCGGCCCCTTTTGCCCGGCCAAGGCACGCACCTGCTGCCCCGAGACGACGTCGAAGATACGAACCGTGCCGTCCGCGCCACCGGTGACGACCTGCTTGGCATCGCTGGTAACGGCCACCGAGTTGACGGCCGCCGTGTGTCCGGCGAGCGTCTTGGGCGGCACCAGCGGCAGTTGCCACAGTTTGGCCGTACCGTCGGCGCCGGCCGACAGGAGCACGTTGCTTGTGGGATGGTACGACAGAGCCGTGACGGCGCCGGCGTGCGCGCCGAGGTGGCCTTGATCGGCCCCGTTGGCGGTGTTCCAGAGGCGAATTGTTCCCTGTTCGTCTCCCGTGGCGATTTGCAGATCGTCGCCGCTGAAGGCCGCGCTGCGGATGCCCGAGGTGTGTCCCGCCAGACTGCGAACCGCCGCGCCAGTGGCCAGGGTCCACAGCCGGGCCGTGTTGTCGTCGCCGCCGGTCAGGGCCATCGTTCCGCTGGAATCGATCGCCACGCAGCGCGGGGGCTGGGTATGGCCGGCCAGTGGCCGCGGCGCGACGGGAAGCCGCCACAATCGCACCGTGCCGTCCGCTCCTCCGGAGGCCAACTGCCCGGCCGTCGGATGAAAGGCAACCGCGCCGGTGGCGCCGGTGTGTCCGAGCAACGGCAGCCTCTCGGCGCCGTCGGACGTATCGGACAAGCGGATCGCTCCGGTACTGCCGCCCATGGCCACCAGCTTGCCGTCGGCCGACAGGGCCAACGATCCGGCCGCGCCGGGTTGACCGGGGACCGTGTGCAGCAACTTGCCGGCGGTCCGATCCAGCAACTTGACCACTCCATCGGCACCGGCGCACGCGAGGAGCTTCCCGTCGGCGGAAACGGCCACCGGTCCGGCCGCACCCGGACGCACGTCCAAGGGATCGCGGACCGGCGCGGCGGGAAGTTGCCACAGCTTGACCGTGCCGTCGGCTCCGCTGGTCGCGAGTTGCTCGCCGCTCGGGTGATAGGCCAGCGCGGTCAGCGGGCCGTCGTGTGCCATGAGGACACCGCGGCCGGTTCGGTCCGACGGGTTCCACAGACGCAAGACGCCCGCCGCATCGCCGGTTGCCATCTCTTGGCCGTCGGGCCGAAACGCCGCGCCGGTCACGTCGGCCGTGTGCCCCGGGAGATTTCCGGTAGACTTGCCTTCGTTTACGTTCCAAAGCAGCATTTCGCCGGCGGCGGCGCCGGAGAGCGCGAGCTTGCCGTCGGGGCTAACCGCCAGCGCCGTCGGGGGCGTCTTGTGCCCGGCCAATGGGCTGGACGGCGCGGGCAACCGCCACAGCCGGATTGTGCCATCGGCGCCGGCCGACGCGATCCGGTCGCCGGTCGGATGAAAGGCCAATCCGCTGACCGATCCGTCATGGCCCGCCAAGGAACGCATGTCGGCGCCGTCGGCGGTGGCCCAGAACTTGATCGTGCCTTCGGCGCTGCCACACGCCACGAGTTGCTCGTCGGGGCTCAGCATCAACGACGCAACCGGTCCGGGAACTCCCTCGTAGGTGGCGATCTGCTTGCCCGTGGGCATCTCGAACCGTCGCACGGTCGCGTCGGCGGCGCCGCTGACGACGAACTTTCCGTCGCCGGAAATCGCCACGGCCTGGACGCCCGCAGTATGTCCGGCCAGTTGGATCGAATCGGCGGGCGCCGCGTCCCAGAGAGTGACCGTGCCGTCGGCACCGGCCGAGAGCAGCGATTGACCGTCGGGATGGTAGTCCAGCGCGGTGACGGTCGCGTCGTGGGCTCCCAACAATCCACGCGGCTCGCCGGTTGCCGCATCGAACAGCCGCAGCGCGCCGGTGCCGTCGCCGGTGGCCACTTGCTTGCTCCCGGCGCAAAGCGCAACGGCCGTGGGCGTTTCGGCGTGATCGAGCCGGAGAGCTTCGGCGAGGGGTCCCTCCTTCGCGCCGTTTTCTTGGGGAAGGTCCCATAGCCGAACGGTCTTATCGTCGGCGACGGTGGCGGCCGTCGTACCATCGGCACTGATGGTTACCGCTCGGACCGCGGCCGTATGTCCGTCTAAAGAGCGTGGCGGCGCGGGCAATTCCCAGAGGCGAATCGTGCCGTCGGCACCGGCCGAGACAAGTTGCCGGCCTTGGGGGTGAAAATCGACGTCCTGCACGGCGCCGTCATGTCCGGCAAGGGTCGCTCCGTCGCCCCCGCCGGCATCTTCGGCCAGATTCCAGAACCGGATCAATCCGGTCGTGCTGGCGCTGGCGGCCATTTGACCGTCCGTACCCAGCGCGATTGCGGTCACTGCACCGGACTGTCCCGTAAGCGTGCCCAGCGACGTGCCGTCGGCGGCGGCGAAAAGAACGACTTTCTGGTCGTCGCTGCCGGTGGCGATGGTCTTGCCGTCGGCGGACAGGGTCACGGCGGTGACCTGACCGGTATGTCCGGATAAGGCAACCGGAGCGACCAGCGGCCATCGCAAGACGCGGATCAGCCCGTCCTCACCGCCGGCGACCAGGGAGTGGTCGACCGGATGGACTGCCAGCGAGCGGAGCGTGGGCGTGAAGATCGCGACCGATTCCTTGGGCGATGCGGCATTCCAGCATCGCAACGAACCGTCGGATGCCGCCGCCAACAGGTGATTCGCGCCCGGCGCATCCGCCGACGGAGGATCGGCGACCAGCGTCACAGCCGTGATCGCCGCGGTCGATCCGGTGAAATCAGTTGGCGTGGCCCCGGTGGCCAGATTGCGCAGTTGAACGGTCTTGGCGTCGTCGCCGGTCAACAGCAGCGTACCGTCGGCCGAGACGGCAATCGCGGCGGGAGTCCCCGAGGTGGAACTGACGTCTTCCAGAGGATGACGCATCGGCATATCAAACACCCTCACCGCGCCGCCGAAGTCGCCGGCGGCCAGTTGCAGGCCGTCGGGCGAAATGCCCAGCGACAGGATGGGTTGCTGGTGTTCGCCGAGGGTGCGGATCGTCTCGCCCGTCTCGCGATCCCACACTCTGATTGTCCGGTCGAATCCCGCCGAGACGAGCGTCTTTCCGTCGGGCGTGAAGGCCACGGCACGGAGCGGCCCGGCGTGACCTTCCAAGTACGCCACCACCGGCGCATCTTGGGCTCCGGCCGGCGGAACCGACCACGCCACGCCACACAACGCGGCCAGGCAGCAGGTGCGAGCAAAGTTGTCGGACATCGGCGGTGTCTCCGGTGCGCACGGGAAAGTGTCCCGCAAGATCAGGGCGTTATCTCCAACCGTTTCCAATACACATACGCCGGTGAGTTTCCGGCCTGCTGCTGAACGATCGTAATCCACACCTCCCGGCCGGCGTAAGCCGAAAGATCGATCTCGTGTCGCTGCCACGGGTCCGCGTCGGCTGGCTCTTCGGCGGTTGGTTCCGCGGCGACTGGCGCTTCGGCAACTGGCGCTTCGAGCGAAAATTGGCCCAGGGGCAGTCCGCCGGCGCGAATGCGAACGGTCGACGCTGTTTCCGCCTCGTGGCCAACTTCCAGCAGCAGCCGAGCGTTCCCTTTGGCCGATACCTTCACCCGGCGGGCCAGCCGCAGGGGGGTCTTGTCCGCCTTGGTCACCAGGATGTTCCGCTCGTCGGCCGAGAGCGATTGCAGGCCGGTCTTCTCGTCGTGGCTTCCGGCCAGGATCGTCCAGCCGGGCAACACGGACTCGGCCGCGGTGAGCAACGCGCGGTCGACGCCGGGCGCCCACGGCGCGGGAGTTTCCTCGTCGGCCGGATGCGCCGGCCCGGCGGCCTTCAACTCGACGATCGTCCGTTCCCCCTGGAGCACGCCCTTTTCGTCGAAGACGCCCGTGAAACACCAGAGGCGATCGTCGTCGGCCACAAGCGGCCCGAGGGTCGGCCGCTTGTGTGCCAGGCTCGGCAGTGGTGCGCGGCCGGTGACTTGACCGGTTTCGACGTCGATCCAAACAAGTTCGGGATACGACCGGTCACCGCCGGCCGGGTCGTATCGCGCGGTCAACAGCCCGCCCGGCTTGCCGCACAGGTAGCCATCGAGCATTGACTGGGCACGGTGATGCCAGCGGAGATCCCCGGTCGCGGCGGATAGGGCGAGGATCCCCTCGTCGGTCTCCATCAGCAGCATCTCGCCGGTCAACGCGAGCAAGCGTCTTACCCCGGGCAGGGCCATGCGCCAATGCAGGCGGCCCGTCTCCAGATCGACGCATTCGACGCTTCCCGAACCGGGCTGCGCAACATATACCCGATCGCCGGCCACCAGGGGCGGCAGGTGATATTGCCGCGGACGCTGGGGATCCAGCGCAGGCGGGAGCCAAGTTTGCCGTCGCGTCCAGATCACCCGGCCGGACGTGTCGCAACAGAAGAGCGAGCTGGCCACCCCCACGACGATCTTATCGCCGGCGACGCTTGCCCGGCAGACGTGCTGAGGGCCCGGCGTGCCGCGCAGTTGCAGCAAGGGCTGCTGACTCAAGACGGTGCCCCGCTCGGGATCGAATGCCGACAACACCAATTGCGTTGCCGGCTGACCGTCGGCCGGATCGACCGTTATAGCGAAGAGATCGCCGTGGGAGAGAAGCGGATCGGAGACCACGTGCGCGGGGTTCTCTCCGTTCCAGAGACACTTGCCCGTCGCCGCGTCGAGACAGACCAGTTCGGGTCGTCCGCCTTCGGCCACCAGTCGCGTGTAGATCCGTCCGCCGACGAGGCATGGCCGCATGGCGACTCTTGGCCAGGCGTGGGCCGGTCCCTGACGATCGCCCAAGGAATACGTCCACTTCGGCTTCCCGGTTGATTTCTCGTAAGCAACGACTTCGAAGCGGTTGCTGACAATCAGCGTCTCGGCCCACGCCACAGCCGCCATCTGCCGGGCGGGCCAATCGAGCGATTGCGAGCCGCCGGGCACCTTCTCGGGCTCCAGGCCCACTTGGCCCTTAAACTCGGCCCATGGGTGCAATTCGAACCGTACCGGTGGCGGGGCCTGCCGCACCCGGGTTGTCGTGGGGCCGCTGGAACCGCCCGACGGATCGGCGTGTTGACGGAGCATCTCGGCCGCCAACTTCTCGAATTCCTCGACCGTCATCCGGACGTCGCCGAAGTCGACCGGTTCAATTGCCGGCGAGCCCATCTCCCAACCCAGCATCGCGCCGGCCAGGCGAATCCGGGCGGTCAACCCGTGGTGCTGCGACGACGCCGCCGTGGGCAATGCCCGCTGGTAGCGGCCGATTGCCGGGGCGAACCGTCCTCCGGCCATGAGCCGATCCCCCAACCAACCGTGGGCTTCGGCAGCGGCCGGCGTGCCGTGGTAGCGGACGGTCGCCGACCGGATCGCGGCCAGATCGTTTTCGGCCATCGCCGTGTGCAATTGCAACTGATCCGCGTCGCCCCATTGGCTCGCCATGGCCTGTTGCAGCCGGGGGTGTCGCGACATGAGCATGGCGATGGTGGTGGGCAATGCCTGGAAAAGCTCCGCATCGCGGGCATCGGTTATCAAGCCCGAGTCGCGAGGCATGGTGGCCGAGGTAAGGATCCGGCAAGCCGTGTCGTACGCTTTCTCGCGCACGGCCGCCGTCAACTCGGCATGAATGCTGTATCCCTCCGAACTCAGATCGACGATCAGCGGGTGTTGCCAATCGGCCGGGGTGGCAATGGCTGGTCCCGGCGGCTTTTCCTTCAATCGTCGCGACGCCCGGGCTTGGGCCCAGTCGACCAGCCCGTGAAAACCGGTCGAATGGGCCGGCCAATGAGTTTTCGGTTCCGGTGGGCGACTGTGGAATCTCACTTGCCGACACAACCGGTACGCTTCTTCCCACTCTTGCCGACACACCAGCGCCAGCAACTCCGCCCCGACAAACTCCGGGGCCAGCGGCTCGACGCGGTGGCTTTCGGTCCACAACGGCGCGTTCATAAGCGCCCGGCAGACGACACCGGCCCCCGGCTCATCGGCGCTATGCAACAGATCGCGGCTCAGCCCGTGGTAGTGGGCGATCAAACGCTGGGCGTCGGTCGTGGCCCAGGCGTCGTAAAGCAAGGTCGCATCATCCAGCAGGCGGACTTTGGCCTCGACGGACACTGCGGCGGACAGACCTTCTTCGAGCAGCCCGTCGAGCAAGGCACCGGCCAGCGGAGACTTCGCACCCCGGATCAGGCTGGCGATCGCCGCGGCTCGCCGCCACACGATCGGATCGGTTCCCTCCGGTTGGTTTTCCCATACCCACTGCTGCCACGCTCCGGCGTCGATCTGTGCGGCGTCACCCTTCGCATCGTCAACCAGCGGCAAGCCCAGAGCCCGCTGCCGCAACTCCAGCGGAGCCAGCGACGTCAGGGTGTCGAACTCGCGAACCTGCAAGCGGCGAAGCTTGACGCTTCGGAGCCCTTCACTTGCCCGACTGTACAGGCCTATCTCACGGTAGAAGCTGGCGATACCTCCGCGCGGGGCCAGCGCCTGGCGCCAATGCACGCCGTCACCGCTGGTCCAGCATTTGAGCATGCCGCCGGTCTGTACCAGCCGCAACCACTGTCGCCGCCCGGCGTAGGGCACCGGGCTCGTCTCGATGTCCACCTTCACGGCCGTTGCGGCGACGGCCGGATCGTCGTAACCGAGAACCGGCAGCCCGGTGCTCGCATCGCGAAAAAAGCCGACGCCATGGACCGGCCGGCCTTCCCCGTCGCCCAAGTAGATACCGGTTCCCGGCAGGGGATTTTCCAGCAAAACAATGACCTCGTACAACCCGGGGCGAATCAACGGCACCGAGGCATAGGCCATCTCCGTGGTATTCTCGGTGGCCAACTCGACACGGCCATCGGGCAACCGCTTCAGGTTTGCCCCGGTGGGGAGATGTTCGCGCCACCCCAACGAGGCCGGCCGCTCGCTTTGCAGTACGATTTCGCTGACGCGGATCTCTTCGCCCGGCACGGGCCCGCCGCGAAACATGGCGATCTCGCGCAGCAACAGCTTGTCACCCTCGACGTACACCGCCGTCGGCGGCGCGGCAAGCGGTACGGTCATCAGCCGGACGTCGCCCTTGGTCATCACCAACGACCCGTTCTGGTGGCGAATCTCGTAGGTACCGCTGACCGTGCGATCGCCGCGTTGGCCGTCGGTGGCCACCAGCGCCAAGCCCGGGTCGGCGGCCATGTGCTCCTCCCCGTTGATGACCAACGGCACCGTCGGACAGCGAGTCGTGTGGTATGCCGCCCATGCGTACCGTTGCGACGAGCCGTAGCGATACAGGACGACACCCTCACCGCCGGTCCAGAAAAGCAGCTTGGTCGGCTTGGCGCTGGAGAACGACAGGCGTAACACACTGTCGGCGACCCAGGGCGACCGAAGCTTGGCCAAACCGGTCAGCGTCGCCGCGCGGCCGTGGGGGTTGCTCGATTCGGCCAACTCCATGGCATGGTCTTCGACCGGCTCGAGCCAGCGCGCGGCCACCTCTTGGCTCAGTCCTCCCGAACCGCCAAACCCGTCGGCAAGGCAAGTCTCTTGAAAGGGGCGCGGCGGAGCCGTCAGATTCCAAGGAACACCCGCATCCTCCGCCGTGGGCGGTTCCTCATCCGCCGGAGCCGTCACGCCGCACAGCGAGAACGTCGCCATTGCAACGACACGGCAAATCAGGGCCACGGTTGAATCGTATTGGAGACGGATCATGGAATTCGGTCACCGGGAACATGTCTCTCAAGCAGAACGCATCGCCCGGCTCGACCAGCGCAACATGCTGCCGTTGTTTGGGATACGTTCGGCACATCACTCCAGGATCCATGCTAACACGGGCTGACGCGGCGTGCAAATTTGGGGGCGGAGGAGTGAGGGCCCGTAGCTTCCATACGAGTCCTAAACGCCTGGCGGCGAGAAATGGGGATGGTTCTTCTTCAGCCAGTCGACAACATCTGCCTTGAGTTGTTTGGCCGTACTCAATAGGTCATCAGCATCTTTCTGGCTTACGACATCGATCCGCTCATACATTACCAGGCCCCTCTGCCTTGAGCAGACCTCGATGTGATTGGCGATAGGCGCCCATTTCTCGCCCAATGTGTAGCGTAACGAGTCGATCGTGTACTTATGATGGCCTTGTCCCTTGGCAACCTGGTATCCGGAAGCTCGCAGTGCGATCGAACATAATTGCAGCGCTGCGTCATATGCATGCTGGAATCTACCATCGGCGCTCAGTCCCCGAATGCCGGCATCGCCGAGATCCCGATCGACGACCTGAAACAACTGCTGGATTTCAGCAAGCGTCGTTTCATTCCGTCGAAGCCATTTGTTGATCTGCAACCATTGCTCTAAGGTCATGGTCCAACTCCGTCCGGGACAAGTCTTCCGATGACTGAATCACGGGGATCTTCTCGCGGCGGTAGACGTCCGCCAGGAACGGATTGCCCGCCTGATATTTCTCCTGGAAGGAATTCCGTGTGTAGATGGCCGGATTGATGCGGCGACCCAAGGTCCGTTCGGCCCTGCGAAGCGGTGACGCCAGTTCCTTGAGGCCGACGTTACCGATCACCAGCAGATCGATATCGCTGTCTTCCGTCTGCCGGTTTCGCGCGGTCGAGCCGAAGACGAAGGCCACCTCGATTTGGTCGGCGGTTGGCTCAAGCGACTGGCGAAGCACGGTCTCCAACCGCAGGCCGCGACGGATCTCGCGAGCCTTGGCGATTCCTGCAAGGCATTGCCACGCGCACGGGCAGGGGTCGTCCAGATTCATCAACACGTGTTCAATTCCCTCAACGACTCTGCGGTCCCAGGCCAGCTTTTCGTCCACCATGGCCGTGGCCAGCAATTCAGCCGCGACTTGCTGAAGACCCGAAACGGCGGAACCTTCCAGCCAAGACCGAAAAGTATCGCCGATTGCCGCGTCTCTTCCGATTTGCGACTCCAAAGCCCAAGCACAGGCAATTCGGACTTCGTTCGGTTCACGGTCCAGAGATGCCGATCGGTACAATGCTTCGAGAACCGAAGGTTGCAGGCCGATGGCTTTGGCCAACCCCTGTGCCGCTCCGGCGCGCACAATTTCCGGCTGATCACCCTGAAAGATCTCCATGAGCTTGCGGCGGACCGACGACCCGATCGAGGAATCATCGGCCGCCACGTCGCCGAGGGCGCTGGCACACGCGCGGCGGACCTTCAGGTCAGGATCTCGGTCAAGGCCCTGGAGCAATAGGCTCGCGTTGCGTCTGCCCCCGGTCCGCCCTGCCAGCGCCCATACGCAGGCCATCCGGAGACGGGCGTCTTGACTGGACTGCAGAATTCCGCGCAATCGTCGTCGCGCACGATGGTCCGTGGTGACCCGCCGACCGAGTTCTCGCACCAGTGTCTCTTTCAGTTGAATACTCTGGTCCGGATCCTCGATGAGAGCATAGGCGCTGGAATGCCAACGGCCGGGCTCTCTCGCCAAGAGCGCGCCGTTGAGGAACACAATACGGCATTCTTTACCGTGCGAGTCGACAACGGCCTCTTGTGCCGCTCCTGCTTCGAGGACCGGTGGGAGTTGCTCTAGGGCCGCTTCGCGGATCTCTCTCAAATAGGTCTGTCCATGAAGACATCCATGTTCGCCCGCGTCGAGATGCTTCTCCGCAGTGTCCAGAATGGCCGTAAGACTCTCCTGCGCCGGTTTGTGCCATCTTGTTCCATTGAGGCTCTGTAGCACGTATATCGCCTCCAGCGTAAGGCCCAGCCATCGCGATCTTCCGAGATCGACAAGCGAATCGAAAACACCGGCAGCCAATTGCCGATTTGCCAACGATGCGCCGTCCGAGAGGCATCGTAGTACGAGCAGCGGTCCGCGACGCAAGAAACGGCCAACGGGGTCGGGATCGTCCAAAATGGTCGACAACAGCGACTCGGCCACCGGCGGAGTAAGCCGTGCCGCAACCAGCCGAACGACCTCGATCCATTGGGGGTGGAACAGATACTCCCGCAGGCAACTCGTCACGTCCCGCGAGGAGGAAGCATCTGCTTCGTCGATGATGCCCAGCGAAGCGAAGTATTCTTGCAGCGTTCGATGAGAAAACCCGAATAGATCGGGCCCCCGTTCCTCGATCAGCCCGGTCCGCTGGGACAGATAGCGGATGATCCTATCGCAGACGCTCTTAGCCTCTTCCGGCGCAAACCCGAGCTTCTGCTGAAGATACCCCTGTATCCTCTCGGCCAGCCACCACCGGGCGGCAATTGTCAGGTCGGCCTTCTGCATGGCCAGGGCCAAGTCGGAGAGCATCCAACGAAACTCGCGCGCGTCGAGGTCGACGGCACCCATATCGCCCAGCGTGACCGGCGACTGCTTGTTACGTTCCCAGGTTTCGAGGAAAACGTCCACCACCTTCTCGTAAAGGTCGACCCGGCGCCGGGGAAGCGTTCCGCCGCGTGCCTCGTTTAGCAGTACGAGAAGCGTGAGAATCAACGGGTTGGTGGCCAGGGCGCGGACCCGTGGGTTGGAGAAGATCGCACTTTCCAGAGTATCCTCGATCTTCTTCGGCGTGTTCTCGTCGCGGGCAAGGATTTTCACCCACTTCCGGGCGAACGCCGTGAGTTCCTCTTTCCTCCATGGGAGAATCCGAAAGATGGAAAACCCGAGACTTTTCCAAGGAGCCGAATCGAACCCGTCAACTCGCGACGTGACGGCGAACCGGTTTCTCGGATACTTGTCGACAAACGCCCGCACGCAGTCGATCAACCATGCCCTTTCTTCTTCCGTTCCAACTTCATCGAGTCCGTCCAGCAGCACAAGACAGGGGCGCTTATTATCCTTCAACTCTTTGGTGAGAGACGTTTCGACGTCCGCGCAGCCAGAAGCGGCGGCCCAAGCCGCGATGAATTTGACGGGATCGACTCGTTTGTCGCGATCCCTGGCACGGCACAACTCGGGTAAACGGATGTAGATGGGAATCTCACGATCCGCATCGTCGCTGGCCGCCCGGCCGTGTGCCAGAAAACGCAGGGCCGTGGTCTTGCCGCTGCCGGGACCTCCCAGAAGGACGACCCGGTCGTGGGCCCCAACGCACTCGGTGGCGAGAATCGGCTGCTGCGGATCCGACACCGAAACCGGCCTACAGGATTCCGCCCGACGACAATCACCGTCGCTCTCTTCCACTTGTCGAATCGGAAGATCGACGTAGATCTCCACAATCGGCCGACGTTTCACCTTGGGCAAGCCCAATCCGCGAAAATCGACCCCAGCGAACTCCTCGGCAACGCACTTCCGATACCCCTCGATCGGGCCTCCGACCAGAAGTCTGGTGGGATCGACGCCCAGTGCGTCGGCTAGACGCTCGAGGGTCGAGGGGCGCACAGAAGCCTCGGAACGTCCGAAGAGGCGCGCAAGTTGCGCCCGTGAAACGCCGGACATCCTCGCAAGTGATGATTTCGTAAGGTGTTGCGCTTCTGCAATATTCTTCAGCCGGTCGACGTCAAGAGATGGGAGCATTTGTGTCCTCAGTATTGCGGTCATGCTGTATCTTAATGATACTATACATGTCTCATTTGTCAATACCGCGAATGCTCATGGCGATCCACAATGATGCGCTATCAGCCTCGTAACGATGGTGACGAGCTGCTAAGCCACCATTTCCACCCGACCCTTGGGCAGATCGAAGCAGACGATCAGGCCGTCTTCCTGGCGCAGCCAAGTGCCGGCGCTCAGGTCGCCGAGGGCGGCTACGTTGGTCAGTGCGATCGGCTTGCCGTTGTGGGTGAGTTTCGGGGGGCTCTTGGCCGAAGTGGCGAGGCGAACGGTGAAGCCCGACGCGGCGAACGGGGCGGTGAGCGTGACGCGGCCGGCGGTTCGTTCGATTCCGGTCAACTCCTTGGCGGCCCAGTAGCGGGCGATTTCGCTGATCTTCATCCAAATGGTGCGGTCGCGAAAGCGGCTTTCCAAGGCGAGGACGACTCGCTGAAAGGCTTTGAAACCTTGTTCCGTGCCGTGGGTGTACATACCGGGCCAGTGGCAGAGCATCACCGCCGGCTGACCGCGCCGGATCAACTCGACCAGGCGCCCGCTGGCGGCGTCGCCGGCGGCGTAGCGATGGCCTTCGGGCTCACGGTCGCCGTCCCAGCCGCCGAACCAGTCGCCCGTGCCGGCCGGAACATTGACAACCACGCGGGGGTTGTCCGTGTCGAGGTCTTCGACGTGTTCGAGCTTCGGCTGGGTACTCTCGTCACCGCCGGAAACGTACTTGAAGTAGTGGGGGATTTCGGCCCCGTACACGTCGGTCACGGCCTGATGCACGGCCAGCGACAACTCCGACTTGACCAGGTTGCCGAAACCGCCCGGCGTGGTGATCCCCTGGCAGGGCAGATCGCAGGTTTTAAGGATCTGAAGCGCGTAGGCCAGATAAGCGGTTAACTCGTCGACGCTCTTCTTTGTCGCCGGGTACCAGTTCTCCATCGTGGCCGGGCCGATCGGATCGAGCGGCTTGCCGGTACCCAGGTCGATCACCCGGGTGTGTGTGATCATCTCGGGATGAATATCCCAATTGGGCACCATCAACTCGCGAACCAGCTTGAGACTGTCACTCAGTTGACGGCGCGACCAGCCGGGCAGCTCGCGGTCGAGCCGGCCGACACAGGCGGGAAAGGGGACCACGCTGTACTTGCCTTTCACCCCGTGCTCGGCACACCACTGGCCGAATCGGCGGACAAAGGCGTCGGGGATTTCGCGGGGCCAGGTCTTCCACGGTTTCTTGTAGCTGTCGCGATTGGGCCAGGCCGCGGCAAAATGCGGCATGCAGAATCGGCCCATGTTGACCAGACAGGTCGAGTCGTCGATGAAAAACGACAGCGGCACCCGATGCCGCGGGTTGAGCACCTCGAAGCCCGGGTCGCGCGACGGCCGCTGTCCCGCGGGAGCCTGGGCCAGCGCGTAGGCCGCCTTGAGTCCCAAACCGGTCGCTCCGGCCACGGCGGCGCTGGTGCGAAGAAAGTCGCGGCGTGTGCCTTTCCACATGGTGAAATTCTCCTTGGAGAAGACAACGAATTTGAGGACACAAGGGGTCCCGACCGATGCTCCTCGCAACGTGTCGGATTATCCTATCCATCCTACGAGCGCTACCAACCCGTCGCAAGTGGAATGGGCACGTCCGGCGGCCGAGTATCCCTCCCCTTTTCGGCCGTGGTGGGGTAGAATAGAAAGTGTGGATCGTGACCCATTGAGAGAATGACCGATGAACTGGCAAGAGCGAATTTCTGTCGACCCGGCTGTCTGTCATGGGCAAGCGTGTGTCAAGGGCACGCGAATTATGGCCTCCGTGGTGTTGGATAATCTGGCCGCCGGCGTCGAAACGAAGGAAATCCTCAGCAGCTATCCCTCGTTGATTGAGGAAGACGTGCAGGCCACCATCGCCTACGCGGCCGACTTGGCACGCGAGCGGACCGTGCCCCTGCCGACCGGGGCCGTGTGATGGGCAGGTTCAAGCTGGACGAGAACCTGCCCACCGAAGCGACCGGAGTGTTCCGGGCCGCGGGCCATGACGCTTTGTCCGTCACGGATCAGCAGATGGGTGGTCAAACGGATGACGAGGTGGCAACTGTCTGCCAGCAGGAAGATCGAGTCGTGGTCACACTCGACCTGGACTTTGCCGACATTCGCGCCTATCCGCCAGCCGACTATCCCGGCATCGTCGTCCTAAGACTCGCCCGACTCGATAAGCGGCGTGTCTTGTCTATCATGCAGCGATTGACGACCCTCGTCGAACGCGAGCCGCTCGCGGGCAAGCTGTGGATTGTCAACGAATCGTCGGTCCGCGTGCGTGGTTGAGGGCAGCTTCCCACGACCGCATAACCGCCAAAGGCATCAGGAGGTTGCGCAAACCGCGGCAACCAACCGCTCGAACCGCTCGGGCGTAATCAGCCCCGTGTCGATGGCCGAGAACGCGGCCATTCGAGTTTGCTCGCGGATCTGCTCGCCGGTCAAGACGTCGTCCTCGTCGATGTATCCTTCGGCGGCCAAGTACTCGGCGAGTTCCTTCCGCTTGTCGGTCCGGAACCCTTTGACTCCGCCGGCCCGCAGGGCATCGATCAGCGCCTTGGCGTCGCCGGACAGTTCGCCGGCCAGATCGCAGACGCGATCGAGATACGTATCGGAAACGGCTCCCGAGTCGGCGAGCGATTGCCGATCCACCGGCGAGCCACGACCGGTTCGCCAGTGCCCGGACGCCGCCGCGATCAGTTCGGCGGCCGCCTCGGCGCGGCGGTAGACGTCCGAATCGCGGGAGATCCCTTCGATCTGATGGTAGGACACGAGCGCGCGAAACTGGCCCCATTTGTTCGCCCCGCCCTTCAATAGCCGGTAGAGCGTCGACACGTCGTCGATCAGATACCAGAGGTGGACTTCGCCCGCGGAGCCGCGAGGATCGATCGGCGGCACGTTCAATCGCCGGCGGTACGCGAGCCAATCCGCTCCCTCCGGCGGCGGCACGGTAACCGGCTCGGGCGCCTCGAACTCGATCGGCGGGACGCGCTCGGTGTGGCTGAATTGGCGAACCTCGGCCAGATCGATCTCGTGGCTCGGCACGTCGTCGTAGGATCGCAACAGCTCTCGCCACTTGCCCACCTCGTCGTGCTGGGCGGTAAAGTAAAAGACTTGCCGGCCGTCGCGGCAGATCTCGATCACCGCGTCGATGATCTCCCGGGCTCGCCGTTCGTCGCTGTTGCCCAGCGTTTCGTCGAGGATTAAGGGTACTTTTACCCCCTGTTCCTGGCGTTCGACAAACGCGACACGCACCGCCAGAAGAAGCTGCAGACGCGTCCCGCTGGAAAGTTCCTCCAGCGCCAACCCCACCCGGCCGGCCGTCTCCAGGGCGCGAAACTCCGGCGGACTGCCCTGGTCGACGCGCAATTCGTATCGGCCGTGGGTAATCTTCGCGAATAACTCGCGGGCGCGGCGCAAGACGGCGGGAAGCTCCGCTTCCTGCTCGTGGTGGGCGATATGATCGGCCAATACGTTGCCCAGCAGGGCGTTGTAATCCTGTTGACGCTGCTGGCCCAGCGCGTCCTCGCACTGTCGTTGCGCGGCAAGCCGGGACTCCAGATCGGTGCTCCGCCGGGCCCTGTCGACGTCCTGCCCAATCGCTCCGATCTCCTCACTGATTCTGGTTAGTTGATCGGCCTGCTCGGCGCGTTGCCGCTTTTCTTGTTCCAACTCCTCGGCCGACCGCTCGATCAGATCGGCATGGTCGGCCAGAACTTGTCGGAGGGATTGGAGGTTATCCTGGGCGTTGCGCATCTTCCGCGTCGCCTCATCGTACTCGTGACGAATGCCGGCCCATTGGCGAAGCTTGGGTTCCTCATCGGGCGTCAGACCGGCACGATGGAACAGGGCGGCCAACTCCTCGCGCGCCTTGCGCCCGTCCTCGGCCAGCCGGTCCAGTGCGTTGCCGGCATCGGCGACTTGCCGCACCGCGGCCTCGTGCGACTCTCGACGACGGTTCAACGCTTCGACACTCGCGCCGACGGTCTCGATATCGTCGCCCGGTTCAAAGCCCAGCGGAGCCAGCTCCCCGTTGATCTCCCGCAACAAGGCCCGATACGCTTCGTCGGCTCCGTCGAGGTCCGACTGGGCGGCCACGGCGTCGTGTTGGGCCTGTGCCAGGCGGCGAATGTTGTCGGCCAGCAGCGCGAGTTCGGATTCGGGCGCGTCCGTATCGATGCCCAACCGCTCGATCCACGCCCCTCGTTGGCCGTCGAATTGCTGTTGCTCTTCTTCCAGTTCGCCAAGCCGCTCTTGCAGACTGCTCCACCGCAAAGCCTTCTCTTGGCGCAGTTTCGACTCGGCGCGTCGCCGCTGAAGCTCGTTTTCATGGCGTTCTACGCCGTCGTCGTCCCAATCGGCCGGAGCATCAAGGCCCAGGTTTTCGTATTTGCGACGAATCTCGTCGGTCCGCTCGGCCCCGTTTCGCGGCCAGAAGGCCCAAGCCAGCCACCCGGCGGCCACCGCCAACCACAACGGCCACGACCAATGGGCCACGATCGCCATGAGGATGGCAATCACCGCGGCAAGAATACCCATCAGGCTGAAAGCTCTGCGTTGCGTCTTGCTTCGGGCGGACGCGGCCTTATGGGCGGCGATCCACTCCCACAACAGTCGAATGCCGTCGCCGAGGGACGTCGCATCTTCCGGCGATGGATCGGTTCCCAGCCAGTCGGCAAGGGTGCGCTTCGCCTCGTGCCCGGCACGAAGCTTCTCCGCACCGCGGGCGAACGTGAATAACTCCTCCACCGTGGTCGAATCGAGACCGTTGGCCTGCTCGACGGACACCTCGGGACCGATTCGCCGCCGGGCTTCGTCCGCTTGGGCAACGGCCCGATCGAGGTTGCCCCTCTCACGGCGGACGTCCTCCGAGAGCTTATCCAGCCGCTGGCACTTCTTTCGCAGCGCCTCGACGGCATGTGCCGGGACACCCTCTTCCGGCAGATCACATGTCTGCCTCGCCTGCCTGGCGCCGGTCAGCTTACCCTCCTCATCGCGTCGTCGGTTTTCGGCCTCATTGATGGTCTGCTGGAGTCGGTCGAGTTGCTCGACGTCATGCTCGGTGGTCTTTTCGATCCCCTTGGGAAAGCCCTCGACACGAAGACGGCATCTTTCGACTTCCGCCCGCGCCGCGGCATGTTCCAACGCCTTATCCAACACGGACAGGCGGGCGCGTGCGCCTTCGGCCCGATCCTTATCACCCCGCAATCCGCTCAGCGATTGCTGGCGAGCCAGGAGTTCTTCCTGTCCGGCCATGGCCTGGCGAACGGCGCCGCGGGCCGTTTCGAGTTCTCGGGCGGCCTTACTTCTGCCCGTGGGAGTTTCGCGGTAGCCGAGTGATTGCTTCGCCTCGGCCACGTCGTACCCGCCGGCCAATTCGCGGACGATTTCCCCGGCCAGTTGATTATTCTCCCCGGCTGCTTTGCCCTCGCTGGAGGAATGAACCAGATCGTGCAAGGCGAGGACGTGACGGCTGCCGATTTCCGGCGGAGCCAGATTGGGGTAATCGGTGGGACTCCCGTCTTCGCGGCGCTGGCAGCGCAGGCTTCCCATGTCGTACTCCAGGGCCAGCGCCGTACCGTCCTTCTCGAGCGAAGCGGTCAGCGACGCCCGCGGGCTGATACGATCTTTCGGTCGCAGCAATTGCTGAATGGCCCGGCCCAGGGTGGTCTTGCCCGAGGCATTGGGGCCATAGATCACGTTGACGCCGGGACACAGGTCGACCACCTTCAGCCCGCCGCGGGGGAAGCCGGGCATGCGGCGGATCTCGATCGACCGAAAGTGCATGGAGTCTCGCGTCATTCGCTCCGCTCCTGGGCCAGCAGCCGGTCCAATAGCAGTATGCCCTGGCGAATCAAGCACTGCCGGACCGCCACGTCGTCGGGTGCCGGATCGGCGGAAATCTGCGTGTAACCCCGTGCGGCATGGACCTCCATCGCTTTGCGCCGGGCCGCGTTCACCAAGTCGGTCATGTTCTCGCCCATCTCGTCCGCCTGCAAACTCAACAGCGTGCGGGCCAGCACGCCGGGCGGGTCGTGTTTGGCGGCCAACTCTTCCAAATTGATCGGCGGGGTCGTGTTGTTGGTCACCTTGTCGATCCCGGCGGTCACCTCACCCACCGAGGGGTGATATTCATCGATCATCTCCTCGATCAGCTTGTCCAACCGGCTGCAAAGGGGCGTGTACCCGGTCAACTCCAGTCGCAACGAAAGGTATTCCAGCGGCCCGCCGTCTTCGGCCACGCAGCGCAGTTGCTGGCGCAGGCGATCGGACAGGACCCGCTGGAACTCCTCGCTCGTCCGCACGTCGGTCAAGTCTACCGCCAACTCGTCGTAACGCACCTTCGACATGGGCCAAGGCGTTGCCTCGACGCGCCGCGCGGAGTGGACCTCGATCAGCCAAGGGCCGTGCGGGCCGGTCTCGCCGGGATCCATCGCCTGCGGCGAGCCCGGGTAAAGCACGGCCGGCCCCGAACCGGCTTCGTGATACTCGGCCCGGTGGACGTGTCCCAGCAGCCAGAGCGTGATCGGCCGGGCGTCGAGTTCGGCTCGCGTCACCGGTCCGTACGGGCTGCCGGGAACGTCCAGATCGGCGTGCAGGAGTCCGATCACCGGCACATCGCCGTCGGCGGTCAGATCGTACTGGGCCAGTGGACTGGTCGGCACGTGGCTCTTGGGGAACGACCAGCCGTGGAGGCGAAGCCGGCGGTCGCCGTCGCCGAAGAAGACGGCCTCTTCCCAACGGCCCCCGCGACCCAGCAGATGAAAATACTCCGACCCGACCGTGTCGACAATCCGCGGCAAGACGTCGTAGTCGTGGTTGCCCGCCACGGCATAGCAATGGACACCGTGCTCGGCCAGTCGTACCAGCCCCCGTTCCAGAGGTCCGGTCGCCTCGAAGAAACGATTGTCGTGATCGACGACGTCGCCGGTCAGTGTCACCAAATCGACCTTCTCCTGGACCGCCCGATCGACGATCGCCTCCCAGATACGCGCCGCGGAAAACCGCCGCGCGTCGTCGGGATCCGGGATCTTGCTGGGACGGCGTCCGACGTGGATGTCGGCGGTGGCGAGAATTCTCAGTGACATGGTCGTATGACAAGTCCTCGGAGCGACGGATGCGGCAACTCCGGGCACAAGTGCTCGGACTGAACAGTCAGTGTACCAATCGGCACGGCCCGTTGGAAGTTCCCCGACGCCGGTCTTGCGTCTTGCGGATCGCTTGCAGGCGCCCGGCCGTAACGGTACGCTAGTGCTCACCAAGGGCTCTTCCCAACGGAGAACATGATTCGTGGACCGCGAAGAAGCACTTAGCCTACTGCGAGGCGGCGAAGATGGTGTCGCCCAGTGGAACGACCGACGCAAGGCGGGCGAGGAAATTCCCAGTCTAACGGATGCGGATCTGCGCGAAGCCGATCTTCGCGGCGCCGATTTCCACAAGACCAATCTCAGCGAAGCCAATCTCCGCGGCACGCAACTCGGCCAGGCTGATCTTCGCCAGGCCAATCTTCGCGAGGCCAATCTCCGCGAGGCCGATCTCACCGAGGCGAATCTCTTCGAGGCCCATCTCCGCGCGGCCCAACTCCGCGAAGCCAACCTCCGTGGCGCCGATCTCCGCGAGGCCAACTTCCGCGGGGCCAATCTCAGTGGGACCGACCTGGGCGAAGCCCATCTGCGCGGGGCAACCCTCTTTGAGGCCAATCTCGCCGGTACCAATCTTAGCGAAGCCCACCTGCGCGGGGTCCAGCTCAGTGAAGTGAACCTGAACCGAGCCAATCTGACCGGGGCTCACCTGTACGAGGCCGATCTCCGCGGCGCCAACCTCCGCAGGGCCGACCTCTGGGGAGCCACGCTCAGCGGTGCCAACCTCGCCGCGGCCATTCTCCACGGAGCCAATCTCTTCACCGCCAACCTCACCGGCGCCGATCTGCAACAGAGCGACCTGACCGAAGCCCATCTCCGCGGCGCCAACCTCAGCGGTGCCAATCTCCGCGGCGCCGATCTCAGCGGTGCCAACGTCCGCGGCGCCAACCTGCTGACCGCTTGCCTCCACGGAGCCGACCTCCGCGGAGCCGATCTCGCCGGCGCCAATCTCCACGGAACGGGTCTCGGCGGTGCCAACCTCGGCGGCGCCGACCTGAGCGAAACTCGTTTCATCGGCGCCGACCTGGACGGCGCCGATTTTGCCGCTGCGCGTTGCGGCGCCACCGTGCTGGCCGACGTCGATCTGTCGGCGGCCGTCGCCCTGGAGAAGGTCGATCACGCGGGCCCTTCCACGATTGGTGCCGATACCCTGATGCGGTCCAAAGGCAAGATTCCCGCCGATTTCCTGCAAGGTTGCGGACTGACGCCCGGGGAGATTCTCGCCGCTCGGCTCCACGACCCGGCGCTGGACGCCGAGGGAATCAACGCCATCCTGCGGCAGATCTCCCAGGCACGCCACTCGTGAATCCCGCTGTTACTGAGTACTAGGCTTTGTCTCAAAACGCATTTCGTCGCGTTGTACGATGGCCCTCCGAGG
>CAYUIQ010000038.1:0-45848 GCA_964444795.1 uncultured Planctomycetaceae bacterium | reverse complement strand
GATCACGAGCCGAACTCGTTTCCAGATTGGGTGCGACGGACTCTAACCCATGAGCCCTATTGTTGCACCTTGGATGCGTGGAGTAAAGTGGATGGTTGGTTTCCCGCCTTTGATTATCGCCACATTCGCGGAGAACATCTTGATGTTTCTCGCGACCCCATGAGTGCCGGTCTTGCGCTTGGATTTCTCGTCGATTATGCGATTGTGAAGAACCCAGTCGACTTCTTGCGTTTTAGCGGCGCGAGTCCGGTTTCCGTGCGGAATCTGCTGTTATTGCTGAACAGTGCCAAGTACACCGTGAAGCTTGCCGAGCAGGCTGGCGTAGAGCTTCCTGAAAACGCTCATCGTGTGGTCGACGATATAGCCGAGTTGCGTAATCAGTGGTTCCGGCGTGATTTGAATAGTAACCTCGAATTGTTCTCCGGCGCCTATGCGGGTATTACCACCTTGTGCGGCGAAGTGATTCAGAGTTGTGGCCGGCTATTGGGAAAGGGTCCGAATTCCCCGGATAAAGACAAAGTAGCCATTACGGACGGATGGTGGCATTTTGAGTTTGTCGAAGATTGGTCGCTCGAGGCTGCTTCGGAAGTGAGCCTGAGAGCATTTCGTGATCCCCATGGTCGGCCCGTATGGCAGGTGCCCTGGAGTTTCCTGGCCGTTCTGAATATCTACGCCGATGAGTGCCCGGCATTTCGAAAGTATTTCCAGCTTCCGACCGTCAAGACAAATTGGGACAGTGCCCAATGGGACGCTGGACTTCGGTATCATGCCAGAGCCATGCTCTCGTACGCGGTCAGTTCCACAAGACTTCGAGTTCCCATTCAGAAATACATCTCCTATTCGCTATACCATGAGCCTTCTCTTTGCCGGCGCGTGATGAATCGACTTAAGCGCATCGCCGGTAGCTGAATTCCGCAACCTTGAAGCAAACCATGCCCGAGACAATCCTTGACGACCGGCCCGTGTTCATCGTCGGCGCGCCCCGTTCCGGTACGACGCTCACTTGCTCGCTGTTGGATGCGCATCCGCACCTCTTCTGCCCGGAGTGGGAAACGGGCGTGTTCGAACTCTTCGAGCGTCTGCTGGAAGGCGATCTTCGCAAGATCATCAAGAAGCGGCGGAACTTCCCGTTGGCCCATGACGAAATGGTCGATTGGGCCCGAGAATCGGTGCTGGCGCTGTTTGGGCGGTTTGCCGAGCGATGCGGAAAGCGTCGCTGGGCGGAGAAGACACCCGCCCACGTGTTCCACATTCCGCTGATTCACCGCATCTTCCCCCGGGCCCAATTCGTGCATATCATCCGCAACGGCTATGAAGTGGTCCGCTCGCTGCAAAACGTGCATTGGGGGCCGCGACAGATTCGCTGGAGTGCCGACCGCTGGGTCGACAGCGTGCGAGCCGGGAAGAAGGCCGGCGCCGAACTGCCGGCGGGGCTCTACCACGAATTACGCTACGAGCAGTTGACCGCCGACCCCGAGCCGATGGTTCGCGCCATCTGCGAGTTTCTGCACGAGCCCTTCGTGCCGGCCATGCTGGAGTTTCACCGGCCGGAGAACAACTCCTGGCGGTCCGAGTCGCAACCGATTCAAGCCAACCCGATCAACAAGTACAAGGAACTGGGGTTCGTCGAGCGTTTCGTCTTCCGCCGCCGTGCCGGACGGCTGATGCGCGAGTTGGGATACCGGTAACGTGGGCCAACAACGCAAAAGGACCCTGCAACTCGCCGCGGCATGAAAATCGGCATCTATCAATCCTATTGGGGTCGCGTCGGCGGTGGGCAGCGTTACATCGGCCTGGTCGCCCAAATGCTCGCCGAACGATACGACGTCGAACTGATCCATCACTGCGAGGATTTCGATCGCGCAGGGATCGAGAACGCGCTCGAACTCGACCTGTCCAATGTTGGCTTCCGCTGCCTCCCGCGTCCGGAGCGTCCCCAGTGGCCCTCGTCCAATCCACTGGCACGCCTGCGGTGCGAGCGCGATTGGTGTAGCCAGATCAGCAGTCCGTACGACGTGTATATCGACTCCAGCGATTCGGTGCCCTATTTCTGTCACGCGGGAAAAGGCGTGCTGCTGACGCATTTCCCCTTGGTCACCTTCGAGGAATTCCACGGGCATTGTTCCGAGGCATGGCGGAGGCGCCGGGCGCCGATGCGAGCGATTCGCCGAATGTTTCACCGGCTGGAGTGGCGCCGGCGCTTCGCAACGTACGACTTGTTCCTGGTCAATTCTCAATTCACGCGCCGCTGGATCAAACACCGCTGGGGGCTTCAGGCCGGCGTCCTGTACCCTCCGCTGCGCGGCGGCTTTCGCCCGGGCGTCAAAGAGAAGTTGCTGCTGAGCATCGGGGCATTTCATCACGCCCGGCACAAGAAACACGAAATCCTGATCGAGTCATTCCGGCGGCTATGCGAGTCGGGAGTCGACGACTGGCGCTACGTCATGATCGGGGCCCGCGGGACTTCCACCGAGGATCAGGCGTACGTCGACCGGCTTCGGGCGTTGGGAGACAAGTTGCCGATCGAGATCCGCACCGACATCGATGGAGACGAACTGAAGACGCTCCTGCAGCACGCCGCGATCCTCTGGCACAGCATGGGCTATGGCGTCGACCCCGACCGCCAACCGCAGCTCATGGAACATTTTGGCATGGTGGCGACCGAGGCGATGGCCGCCGGCTGCGTACCGGTCGTCTTCAACGGCGGCGGCCTGCGCGAAATCGTCACGCACGACACCGACGGCATGCTCTGGACCACGCTGGACGAGCTACGAGCGCATACCCGCAAACTCATCGACGACCCCGGTCTGCGAGCCCGCCTGGGCGAGGCGGCAGTGCGCCGCGGCAGCGAATTCTCCGACGACATGTTCCGCTCGCGCCTGCTCAAGGCACTTGCCCCCGTGTTGGAGTCGACGTGAGCCGCGCCGTGCGCAAGGTCCTGATCGTCGCTCATTCCGGCTGCCAGGGTGGCGCCGAGTTGTGTTTGGATACGACGTTGCGGCATCTGGACCGCTCGCGACTCGAGCCGGTCGTCGTGTTCGGGTGCGAAGGACCCATGGTCGAGTCGGCTCGGGCGCTGGGGATCGAGGTTCAAGTGTGGCCGCTGGCCTGGTGGATGTGTCACGAACCGTCGTGGTGGCACCGGAAGAATCTGCTGGGGGGTTCGATCCCGCGAATCTGGAAACTCAGGCGTATCATCAAGCGGCAACAAATCGATCTGGTCTACACCAACACGGCCGTGGTGTTCGAGGGAGCCGTGGCCGCGCGACTGGCCCGGGTGCCGCACGTTTGGCATGTGCATGAAGTGCTCACCCCCGATCACATGCGGCCGCGATCGCTCCCCTTGGGTTTGATAACGCGCCTCGTCGGCCGGCTGTCGGATCGAGTGATCTTCGAGTCCAACACGGCCCGCCACGTCGGGCATCGTCGTATCGACGAAGCAAAGACGCTCACCGTCTACAATTCGGTCCGCTTCGACGATGCCGACCTTGCCGAGACCCGGTTGCCGGCCCGAGCGGCGCTTGCGCTGACCGAGGACCAACATGTGGTGGCATGGGTGGGGCGGTTTTCCCCGCGGAAGAATCCCTTGATGCTGCTCAAAGCGGCCGCCCGCTTGCGGAACCACACGAAGTTGCGGTTTCTACTGGTCGGCGAGGGGCCGCTCGAAAAAGAAATGCGACAGGCCATTCGCGAACATCGGCTGGAGGACTCCTGCCGGATCGTCCCTTTCCAGGAAGACATCCGGCCGATCCTCGCGGCGTGCGATGTGCTGGTGCTTAGTTCCGAAGAAGAGTCGTTCGGTCTGGTGCTGGTCGAGGCCGGGGCATGCGGCAAACCGGTCGTGGCGACGCGGGTCGAGGGCCCCGCGGAAATCGTCGTCGACGGCGAAACGGGGTTTCTCGTCGAACCGGGTGACGACGCCGCACTAGCCGAGAAACTCCAACGGCTGATTGCCGATCCCCGGCAATGCCAATCCATGGGTAAAGCGGGGGCTCGGCGCGTGGCCGAGCTATTCTCCGCCGAGAAAAACACGCGGAAGATCGAGAATGTGTTCGACGAAGTCCTGGCCGATCGCGAGGGGAAACGCAAGTGAGCGACCCGACCGTCAGCACCGTCATTCCCGTCCACAACGGCCGGCGCTATCTTGCCGAGGCGATCGACAGTGTCCTGGCGCAAACCTACGCCCACGTCGAGCTCGTCGTGGTCAACGACGGCTCGACCGACAACTCGGCCGAAATCATCGCCTCATACGGCGACCGGATCGTCGTAGTCGAGCAGGAGAATCAGGGCGTCGGCGCGGCACGCAACGCGGGCATGAAGCGAGCAACGGGCCAGTTCATTGCGCTTTTGGATCAGGACGACTGGTGGCGGCCCGAGAAACTCGAACAACAAGTCGCCCGGATGATTGCCGACGACCGGCTCGTACTGCTCCACACCGGCGTGACACACTACGACGACGCGACGGCCGGCTATTGCGAGCCGCTGGACCCCGAGGCCACGCCCGAGCGCCTGACCGGATCGTGTTATGACCGGCTGCTGCTGGACAACCAGATCTACAACTCCAGCGTGATGGTACGAGCGTCGGCGCTGGCGCAGGTGGGGCTCTGCGATCCGGAGATTCGCGGTAACACGGTCCAGGACTACGACCTCTGGCTTCGGCTCGCCCGAGCCGGGCACTTCGGGTTCCTCGACGAGGAACTGACCGTCTTCCGCGTACACGGCGACCAAGGCACGTGGGACCGCCGGCAGATGCTCACCGAGGAAGCACGCATGTTGGAACGCGCCATTGGCCCAGACAAGCGGGCCGTCGCTCCGGCAATGCGCACGCGCATGGCCATGCTTTACAATGCCCTGGCCACGGCGCATATCGACGCGGGCGATCGGCGCCCGGCGAGGCACAACTTCGCCCGGTCGTTGCGATGGCAGTTCTCGCGCCGAGCGGTCGTGCTCTGGAACGTTTGCCTGCTCCTGCCCATTTCCGCGATCCACCGGTTACAGGCCGCCCGCGGTTAACACGACTCGTTCCCACGCTTCCGCGTGGGAACGAGGAGACTTAACATGAAACAGCTACTCAAATCGATCGCCTCCGCGGTGGCCCTGCTGCTGGTCTTGCCGGCGTGGGCGTGTTATTGGGTCCATTCGCTCTTCTCCGGCCGGCCGCGAGCGTTTCCCGGCTGGTCGCAAGCCTTTGCTTTGGTGCCCGGGACAACCGGCGTTTATCTTCGCCGCGCGTTTTACCGGCTCGTGTTGCCAGGTTGCGACACGGGTGCGTGTCTTTCGTTCGGTACGATCCTATCGCATCCCACGGCGAGCATCGGTCGCAACGTTTACACCGGCGCGTTTTGCTGTCTGGGCGACGTCACGCTGGAGGACGACGTCCTGCTGGCTTCCAACGTATCGATTGCCAACGGCACCGAACAACACGGCATCGCCCGGCTGGACATTCCCATTCGCCAACAGCCGGGCAAGTGGCCGCACGTAACGATCGGAACCGACACGTGGATCGGTGATCGGGCGACCGTGTTGGCCGACGTCGGACGCCACTGCGTGATCGGGGCCGGGGCCCTGGTGGTCGGCCCGATTCCCGACTATGCCGTGGCCGTCGGCGTGCCGGCCAAGATCGTGCGATACCGCAACGCCCCGACGGGCGACGAATCCAATCAAGGGTCCTCATGATGCAGAACGACAAACCGACGCCCCGGACCGCCGGGCAGGCGGAGCCCATCGGCACCGGGACGTGCTCCCGCCCGGAAGGCTCGCTGCTGTTCCTTTTGGCCCTGCCGGTTTGCTTGATCGTCTATTCCCGTTTCGCCGTTGCGGCGGGCAACTCGCTCGCCGGTCTGTGCGACGCGGCCACGTTCGTCGTACTGGTCGCCCTGGCTTTGTTGATCGCGAGTTTCCTGAAACAAGCGTGGCTGCGATGGTCGGCGATCTACCTGATGACGACGTTCTTCATCGTGTTTTTCGTGGGCAACGCGGCGTATTTCCGGTTTTTCGAGGACTGGGTTCACTACCAAATCCTCAATGAGTGGCGCGTGGGACCGTCGGTCGCCGGCGGCGCGCTTCGATCGCTGACGGTCTGGGACTGGTTGCTCGGAGTGGGCGCGCCGCTGTTGCTGGCTTTCTCCGTCGGGCGCCGTCGATACACGATTCGGATTCGCCCAACGGCCATCGCCGTGGTGGCCCTGCTGGTGGCAACGATCGCCGGCCACCGAACCCTCTGCGCGCGGAGTTTCTCGCCCGACGACCACAACGTATTCAACCATTTCGCCCGCGGTTGGATCGAGCGGTATACGGTCCTGTATTTCGAGGGCCCGCGGATCGAGCGCATTACGGCTCACCTCTGGGACTACTATCCGTCGCCGGAAACCGGCTACACCACGGCCGCCGATCCCGAGTTTCCGCTGATCAAGGTGCCGACCGACCCGGCGGATTCGGAGCCCCTGGGCGCCATCGATCGAAAGCGTCCGCCCAACGTCGTGCTGGTGCTGATGGAATCGGTCCGGGCGGCCGAGAGCGGCGCGTATGGAGCGGAGCCCAGTTTCACGCCCGAGTTGGATCGCCTGGCGGCCGAAGGGTTGCGATTCCACAATTTCTACGCCAACGGCTCGCAGACGGTGCGGGGTGAAATGGCCCTGCTCTGTTCGTTCTATCCGAATTTCAGCGGCGGTCCGATCTACACGAATTGGCCCCGGGTGCGCATGAGCAGTCTGCCGGCGATCCTCAAGACGCGCGGCTATAAGACCCTGTGGATTAGTTCGTTTCCTTCCCGTTACGCCAATAAAGAGGGTTTTCTGTCGACGCACGGCATCGACGAGTTCCACGAAGGCACGCCGCTGCACGGCACGGCGCCACAACTGGGCTGGGGGCCGACCGACGACGCCATGTTCGCCTACGCGGCCGAGATTCTCGACCGCCAGCAGCAACCCTTCTTCGCCGAGATTACCACACTGTCGAACCACTGGCCGTTCGACTGGCCGTATCCTACGGGTGCCGAGACCCCCGAAGTTTCCAGCGACGCCGAGTATACCGGCTACACGCGCGGTATTTACTACACCGATCGGGCGCTGGGGAGATTCGTCGAGAGGATGCGCAGCCGGCCGTATTTCGACAACACGATTTTCATTTTCACCGGCGATCACGGCGCGTGGTATTTTCCGCCGGAAAAGAACCTCGAGACATTTCAGAAGACCGAAGCCTACTTCCGCTCGCCCATGGTCTTCTATGCACCGGCGCTGATCGATCCGTCGGTGTGCCACGCGGTGGGCAGCCAGGTCGACTTCGCCCCGACCATGCTCCACCTGCTGGGGATTCGCCGGCGCAACGCCTTCGTCGGTCGAAGTCTGTTGGAAGAAGGAGGCCCACAGCGGTATGCCCTGATGGCCCACACCCATCGCTGGAATCTGAGGATCGGTAACCAATACGTCTACGACACCGGGCCCGAGTTCTTCAAGGAACACTTTCCGGTACCGCCGAAAGGTTATAAGTTCGACCAGAGCGACCACCATGTTCTGCTGGAATCGGACGCCGATCTGCTGGGGATCGACGACCCGAAGCAGGTGCGATACGGCCCGGAGAGCCAGCAAAGCGAGCGGATCCAGTGGGCCGAAGATCTGCTGCTGATGAACCGCTATCTGCTGGAGTGGGACCGAATTTACGACGAATCGGGCGAGTGATGATCGACGTACAGGGTGACTCATGTGTGGCATAGCCGGAATCCTTTATCGTGATCCCGACCGTCCCGTCGGCCCGGCCGTACTCCGGGCGATGGCCGACGCGATCGCGCATCGCGGGCCCGACGCCGAAGGCTATTTCCATGCGCCGGGGATCGGCCTGGCACACCGGCGGCTATCCATCATCGACGTCGCCGGCGGCGATCAGCCCATGGCCAACGAAGACGGTTCGATCCAGGTGGTCTTTAACGGCGAAATTTACAACTTTCAGCAACTCCGCGACCAACTGCAAGCCAAGGGACACCGCTTCAAGACGCGATCCGACACCGAAGTTCTCGTGCATCTTTACGAGGAAGACGGGGCGGATCTGGTCGACCGGCTGCGGGGAATGTTCGCGTTTGCCATCTGGGATCAGCCGCGCCGGCGGTTGACGCTCGCCCGCGATCGCATCGGGCTCAAACCACTGTACGTCTACCGCGACGACGAGAAGACGCTCTTCGGCTCGGAACTGAAGGCGATTCTGGCACACACGGAGGTCGATCGGACCGTTGACCCGGCGGCCATCGAGGAGTACCTCACCTATGGCATGATTCCCGGCGATCGGGCGATCTTCCGTCGGGCAGAAAAGCTTCCTCCGGCACATGTGCTCACATTGCGGGCCGACGATTTCGACTGTCGGCCTCGCCGCTACTGGCAATTCCGCATCGACACCGACCCGAGCCTCACCGTCGACGGGTGGAAAGAGGCGCTGGACGAGAAGATCGTCGAGACGGTCCGTGCGCACCGAATCGCCGACGTTCCGGTGGGCGCGTTCTTAAGTGGCGGGCTCGACTCCAGTGCGATGGTGGCCGTGCAGTCGGCCCTGAGCGAGCAACCGGTGCAAACGTTCTCCATCGGGTTTTGCGAGTCCCGGTTCAGCGAACTACCCTACGCGCGCCAGGTGGCCGGGGAATTCGGCACTGACCACACCGAGGAAATACTGCTTGCCGAGGCGGCCGGCGTGCTCGACGAACTGGTGCGCTACTACGACGAACCGTTTGCCGACAGTTCGGCAATCCCCACGCTGTGGGTCTCTCGGCTGGCACGGCGTAGCGTCAAGGTGGTGATTTCGGGCGACGGCGGCGACGAGGCCTTTGGTGGCTACACACGATACGCCCACGATCTGGCCGAATCTCGGTGGCGGCGGCGGATCCCCCGATTCCTGCGCCGTAGCGTGTTGGCTTGGATCGCCCGGGCGTGGCCCAAGGCCGACTGGCTACCCCGCGTGTTGAGGGCCAAGACGTTGCTGACGAATCTCTCGCTGGACCCGGCCGAGGCCTACGCCAATACGCTCGCCTGGTGTCGACAACCGGCACGCCGCCGACTTCTCTCGGGCGATCTGCGAGCGCAACTCGACGATCACCTGCCCGAGCGACTTGCCGCCGGACACTACCGTGGCGCCCCGGCCGACGATCCGCTGGGGGCCATGCTCACGACCGACATCCAGACCGTGCTGCCGGACGACTTCCTGGTGAAAGTCGACCGGGCGAGCATGTCGTGTGGGTTGGAAGTGCGGCCGCCGCTGGTCGATCACGAGTTGCTCGAACTGGCCGCCCGGATTCCTTCACGGTTCAAGGTGCGGGGCGGGCAAACGAAGTGGATCTTCAAGGAGCTTTATCGCGACCGGCTGCCCGAGGGACTCGCTCACCGGCGGAAGCAGGGGTTCGAAATACCGATCGACGCCTGGCTTCGCGGCCCGTTGCGCGAACAGTTTGAATCGACCGTGTTGTCGGCCGGAAGCCGGGCGGGTGAGTTTGTCGACCGGTCGGCCGTGACGCGCCTCTATCGGGCGCATCAAACCCGGGTGGGACGCCATGGCCACGTGCTCTGGTCGCTGTTGGTATTGGCCCGTTGGGCGGAGGAGTATTTGGGGTAACCGAATGCTCCCACAAAGAACATGACGCCCAAAGAAACATCATTGTCGATCCCTCTACGCATCGTTAGCCCGATCCCCTTGGGGACGAGCGTGCAGCCAGTCACCGTCGGTGTGCCGGTGCCCAAGGAGATGCTGCGCGAGGATCAACCGCTTTGTCTGGTGGACGACTCCGGCCGATCGCTTGCGGTGCAGACGGAAGTTACGGCTCGATGGACCGACGGGAGCGTGCGGTGGTTGCTGGTCGATTTCCTCTCGGACAAACATTTCTCTGGCACATCGGCCCGATTGTGCCTGAAAGTCTGTGACGAGACGTCCGCCGAGAGACCGGAGACCAAGCCGCGCATCGAAGTTCGGCAATCGGCCGACGCACTGCTCGTCGATACGGGCGCCATGACCGCGGAGATTGACCCCCGCGTACTGCGTCCGCTGAGCAGCCCGGCCATGCGGACCGAACTCCGCACGACCCGAGGCAAACCTGTCGAGCCGCAAATCGATGCACTGACGGTCGAAACCCGGGGACTGGTGCGAACCACGCTCTTAGCCGAAGGGACGTTTCCTGGCTGCCGTGGGCTGAGATTTCGCTGTCGGCTCTGTTTCTTCGCCGGTACGGGATTGATGCGGATGCGGCTGACCGTGCATAACCCCAACCGCGCGCGACACCCGGGCGGTTTGTGGGACCTGGGTGATCGAGGATCCTGCTTCTTTGAAGATCTCTCCGTGGAATGGGACGGCGGCCAAGAGACCGGGCGGACCCTGTGGAACATCGCGCCGGACGAACCGCCACGAACATACGCCGAAGGCCGGCTCGCCATCTATCAGGACTCCAGCGGAGGGGAGAATTGGCAAGGCCGCAACCACGTCGACCGTTTCGGCCGGATACCTTGCCGCAAGCGGGAATACGTCGTGGAAGGCAACGAAACGGAAATCGCCAGAGGCTTGCGAGCCGAGCCAACCGTGGCCCTGCAAACCGAAAACGGCATGATTACCGCGGCGGTGCCGGAGTTCTGGCAGCAGTTTCCCAAGTTGCTGCGGAGCGACGGCCGTCGGTTGCATGTCGGACTGTTTCCCGACCGCCACGACGGCCCGTTCGAACTTCAGGGCGGTGAGCAGAAGACACACACGGTCTGGTTTTCGTTCGAAGACCACGGGGAATCGAGCGCGCCGACGATGGAGCTCAATTGGGTCCACCGACCGGCCCGAGCCATATCGACACCCGGATGGTACGCGGCCAGCGGCGTCTTCGGGCATTTGCTGCCAGCGGAAGAAGACCCCGACGAGCGTCTCGGCACGCTCATGGAAGGGGCCCTTCGCGGCAAAGACAGTTTCTTTGCCCGGCGCGAAGTGATCGACGAGTACGGCTGGCGCAACTGGGGCGAAGTCTATGCCGATCACGAAAACGCCTACTACACGGGCGAGCCGCCGGTCATCTCGCATTACAACAACCAGTTCGACGTGATCCTCGGCGCCATCCTTCAGCAGATGCGCACCGGCGACGCGACGTGGACCGAGCTGTTCGACCCCCTGGCCCGGCACGTGACGGATATCGACATCTACCACACGGACCAAGATCGGGCGGCCTACAACGGCGGCCTGTTCTGGCTGACCGATCACTACCTCGGCGCCGAGACGGCCACCCACCGCACGTACTCCCAAAAGAACCGGCCCAATCCGAAAGCATCGTACGGCGGCGGGCCCGGCTCCGAACACAACTACGCCACCGGACTGCTCTACTATTACTACTTGACCGGCGACCCCGAAGCCCGCTCGGCCGTGCTGAGTCTGGCCGATTGGGTCATCGCCATGGACGACGGCACGCAGACCGTCTTCGGCCTGATCGACGACGGTTTCACCGGTCTGGCCAGCGCGACCGACAGCAACGACTATCACGGCCCCGGGCGTGGATGCGCCAATTCGATCAACACGCTGCTGGACGGCCACCTGGCAAGCGGCAGTCGCGTGTATCTCGACAAGGCCGAGGCGCTGGTGCGCCGATCGATTCATCCGGCCGACGATATCGACGCCCGTGAATTGCTCGAGGTGGAAGCCCGCTGGTCGTACACCATGCACCTGACCGCGTTGGCCCGATACTTGGAATTGAAGATCGAACGGGACGAACTCGACTTCATGTACGCATACGGCCGGGCGAGTCTCTTGCACTACGCCCGCTGGATGGCCGAACACGAACGGCCGTACTTCGACTTCCCCGAGCAGTTGGAATATCCGACCGAGGCGTGGGCCGCGCAGGAATTTCGCAAGGCCAACGTCCTGCGTCTGGCGGCCCGGCACGCGGACCGGCCGCTGCGCGAGCGTCTGCTCGATCGGGGGCGCGAGTTGGCCGATCGGGCGTGGAGCGATCTGCTGCGGTTCGACTCGCGGGGCGTCGCTCGATCGGTGGCCGTGCTGATGGTCGAAGGCCTGCGCGATCAGTATTATCGCGCCAAGTCGGACAACCCCGCCCCCACTCCGCCGTCGGAACACGATTTCGGCCATCCCGAGGTTTTTGTCCCCCAACGCCACCGCGCCATGGCGCATATAAAGACCCCCGGCGGCTTGTTGCGGACCCTGTTGCGGACGGTCGATCCGAGGAATTGGGCAAGAATAGTGGCCCGGATTCGGGATAAATAGATGTGTGACGGCTACTTCCTTTGAGGCCGATATCGTAAACTAAAGACTTCCCCTTGCACGAGCGAGTTGAACGTCATCCTCCGCCAACGAGGAGGACAGGATCATGCTGACGTCCCTAGAACTTGAAAACTACCGCCGCTTCCCGAACTACCGCCTGAATGGCCTTTCCCGGGTCAATCTGCTGGTTGGCAGGAACAACTGCGGCAAGACCTCGGTACTGGAAGCGGTGCATTTGCTAGCCGCCGGGGGGAATCCCACGGTTATCGAGTGGACGGCCAAGCAGCGTGGGGAGGTGATCATTACCGGTCCGACGGACGATCGGACCGCGGGCCCGCCGCAAGCGACCGTATCACATTTCTTTCATGGCCACGAGTTTGGACGGGGAGCGCAACTCTATCTAAGAACCGATGGCGATTTCGGGACCTTGGCCATTGGCGTCCGCAACTCGAGCGTCATAGTCGAGTGGTTTGACAGTCTGACAAGGGAACGCACGCTCGATATACCCGTCACGGATGAAGGCGTAATGGATGTCAATCTCGTTCGTGAGCTTGGCCGAGCATTCGCACGAGAACAAGATGACGTCTCGCCTGTCCAATTCCTCACCACCCACCTGGCCCAATCTCGCTGGATGCGAGAAACCTGGGATCAGGTCATCTTGGACGGCCGGGAGTCCGACGTCATTGATGCGATGAGAATTCTTGAGCCGGATCTCTCGAATATCGTTTTCCTCAGCGACGAGTCGATCGGCCGTAACGGCGGACTCGGCGGGATCGTTGCGGCGATGAAAGGCAGACGGCGCCGAAATCCGCTGGGTAGCTATGGGGAAGGCATGCATCGGCTTCTTTCCCTCGCACTGTCGATGGTGCGTGCCGAAGGCGGCGTGCTCCTGGTCGACGAAATCGACACGGGCTTGCACTACTCCATCCTTGGAGACATGTGGAGGCTTGTCGTGGAAACGGCCGTGCGGGCAGGCGTGCAGGTATTCGCCACGACGCACAGCCTCGACTGCGTGCGCGGGTTGGCGTGGCTCTGCGAGAGCTACCCGGAACTTCAATCGGAAGTGTCGCTTCAGAAGATCGATGCCGACCTGGAAGAGGCCGTGGCGCTGGATGCCCGGCAGATTGTGCTCGCCGTGGACCAGGGCATGGAGGTCCGTTGATGCCCGGTGGAATCCAGCGGTCGGCACTGCACGTCGAGGGCGACGACGATCAGCACTCGATCGTACACCTCCTCATCCGCCACGGCGTCGACTATGACACGAAGCCCTGGCCCGCCGCATTTCCGAAAGTGCGCCCAAGCGGGAGCGTGGAGAAGTTGCTGGAGGCAATGGAAACGGGAATTCGGCTTAGCGGTGGAAAAGCGATCGGATTCGTGCTCGACGCGGATTTCTCGCTGGTCAACCGCTGGCAGGCGGTTCGTGGTCGGCTTCGCGCGGTGGACCTCGACGCGCCCGGTCATCCGCCGGCGGGAGGATTCGTCGGTACCTCTCCCACCTATAACGCGAACGTCGGCGTCTGGTTGATGCCCGACAACCAACAAGACGGGAAATTGGAGACGTTCCTGCAATCGCTCATCCGGGAAGACGATCCCCTGATCGGCCACGCCGAATCGGCCGCCGATCAGGCCCGTGTACTGGGCGCACAATTCAGTCAGCCCGACCGGATCAAGGCGATAATCCACGGCTGGCTTGCCTGGCAGGAGAAGCCCGGGATGCCCTACGGTACGGCGATCTGCGCGAAGTACTTCGAGCACGACAGCCAGGTCGCCAACGCCTTTGTCGCCTGGTTCAAGAACCTGTACGGGATTTCCACGTGAAGGCGTCGCGTTATCCGGTGGCCGCCCCTGAGAATCAAACCTTGCTACAGAAAATATGCTCCGTCTAATCGCTCCCCATCTGCGAATCGAAAGTGTCCTGGAATTGGACGTCGCCCGGTTGCGCGCCATGGGGCTCGATGCGCTGCTGTTGGACGTCGATTGCACGTTGAAGCGATACGGCGATACGGACGTGTCGGCCGAGGTGCGGGCGTGGCTCGATGCGCTGCTGGAAGCGGGCATTGCCCTGTGCCTGGTCTCCAACGGCCGGGGGCCGCGGATCGGGCGGTTTGCCGAGAAGCTCGACCTGCCCTTCGTGGCCAAGGCGCTGAAGCCGTTTCCCTTTGGATGCCGGAAGGCCGCGCGGAGCCTGGGGGTCGATCGGCGGCGGATGGCCATGGTCGGCGATCAACTGTTTGCCGACGTGATGGCCGGCCGGTTTGCGGGCATGACCAGCATCCTGGTCCGGCCGATCCATCCCGAGGAGGAGCCCTGGTTCACGCGACTCAAACGGCCCCTGGAGCGACTCTTTCTGCGATGGATGAAGATATGAATTCCGAACCGTCCTCTCCGCCGACGTTGCTCCAGCGGCTCTCGCCGTACGTGGCGATCGCGCGGCCGGATCACTGGTTCAAGAACGTCTTCATGGCGCTGGGCGTCGTACTGGCTTTCTTCTACCACCCCGACGTGTTGGGAATCGCCGCGATGGGGCGCATTGCGTGGGCCGTCGTGGCCACGTGTCTGATCGCGTCGAGCAACTACGTAATCAACGAGATCCTCGACGCGCCGACCGATCGCAATCACCCGACCAAATGCAACCGCCCGATCCCCGCCGGCCGGGTCGATCTGAGGTGGGCATACACTGAGTGGATCGTGCTGGGTATCATCGGGATGCTCATCGCAATGACGCTGGGGCGGATGTTCCTGCTCTCGGCGGTGACGCTTCTGGTGATGGGCGTGTTGTACAACGTGCGGCCGGTGCGCACGAAGGAATTGCCCTATCTCGACGTGCTCTCCGAATCGCTGAACAACCCCCTGCGGCTGCTGCTGGGTTGGTTCGCCGTGAGCCAGGCGGAAGTGCCGCCCGTCTCGCTGTTGATCTCCTATTGGATGATCGGCGCGTTTTTCATGGCCTCGAAGCGATTTGCCGAGTATCGTTCAATCGGCGTTGACGCGACGGCCGGCGCCTACCGAAGTTCGTTCCGCTACTACGACGAGGGACGGCTGCTGGTGAGTATGTTCTTCTACGCCACGGCCTCGGCCTTGTTCTTGGGTGTGTTTATCATTCGTTATCATCTGGAACTGATTCTGAGCATCCCGCTGATCGCCGGGGTCTTCAGCTACTACATGCACGTGACCCTGAAGCCGGACAGTCCGGCGCAGAGCCCCGAGCGTCTCTATCGCGAGCGGGGACTGATGGTCTATCTGCTGTTGTGCGTCGCGGTGTTTCTCGGTCTGATGTTTATCCACGTGCCGGTGATGTACGAGTGGTTCAACGTGCCACCCTCCGAAGCCCCCGCGCTGTGGGAGTTCTGATGGAAGAGAAGTCAGGACTCTCTGCCGGGCGAGTTCATCCGCTGGTCTGGATCCTGCTGGCCGGGCTGATCGCGCGGCTGCTGCTCTTGGCCTGGTTTAGCGGTGAACCGCTGCGCATCTTCGACGAAGGCGACTACAACGCCCTAGCGGTCAATCTTCTCGAAGGGCGGGGTTACACCCTCGACGGCCAGCATGCCACTTCGCTTCGCCCGCCCCTTTATCCGGCGATCGTGGCGGGCGTGTATGCGGTGTTCGGAATGGAAAACTACCAAGCGGTCCGCGCGATTCAGACGCTGATTAGCTTGGCGACCGTCGCCCTGGTGTATCTGCTGGCCGTGGAAGTCTACGACCGGCGTACCGGGCTTTGGACGGCCGGGTTGTTCTGCTTCTATCCGTCGATGTTGGGGCATAACAACCTGCTGCTGACCGAAACGCTGTTTACCTTTTGGCTGGTGGGCATCTGTCTGGCCGTCGTGTGGTTCTTCCGCCGCCGGTCGATCGGCTATCTGGCGCTGGCCGGTCTGTTGATCGGACTGGGAGCATCGACCCGCAGCGTCCTCTGGCTTTCGCCGCCGCTGCTGGCCGTTTACATCCTCGCGTTCGGGCAGATCAGCTTCCCACGGCGACTGGCCGGAGCGGCTCTGTTGATCGGCGCGTTCGCCGCGGTAATCGCCCCCTGGTCGATTCGCTGTAGCCGGCTGGAGGAAGTACCCGTGGTGATCGACACGATGGGTGGGCAGAATTTCATGATGGGCAACTACGAGTACACGCCGCTGTATCGCGCTTGGGATGCCATCACTCAGTCGGGCGATCGCGCCTGGGGGGCCGTGCTTCTGGCCAGTGAGCCGCAGCGCCCGTTGCGCACCCTCGGCCAGCGCGACAAGGCGGCACTGCGTTACGGGCTGAACTACGTCCGCGAGAATCCCGGGCTGACCGTCCGGCGCGACGCGATCAAGTTCTTCAATTTCTGGCAGTTGGACCGCTCGCTGGTGGCCGGGATGCGCCAGGGATGGTTCGGCAACCTCCCCACTCCGGTGATCCTCGTGGCGGCGGCGGCCATTACCGGCAGTTACGCCGCGGTGATGGTTTTGGGAATCTTCGGCGCGGTGATGCGGCGTCCGGACGACTGGCGCGTCTTCGGCCTGCTCCTGGCGGTCGTCGCCTACACGTGCGGACTGCACACGCTGGTATTTGCCCATTCCCGTTACCATCTCCCCCTGGTGCCGCTGATGCTGATCTTCTCGGCCGCCGCACTAATCCACGCCGGAGACATTTGGCGGCATCGCAACACCCGGGCGTTTCGCCTGGCCGCGGCACTGTGCGGCGTGTTGGCCGCGAGTTGGGTTTGGCAATTCGTAATCGATACGCAACAACTCGGGTAAGAACCGTGGTGAGGACTCACCGGCCGACAATTTGCCAAGTGCTTCATAGCCTGGTCGTGGGTGGGGCCGAAGTGCTTGCCGACCGGCTGGCACGCCGGCTCGATGGTCGCTACCGGTTCGTGGCGGCCTGTCTCGACGAGTTGGGAACACTGGGCCAGGCATTGCGCGACGACGGCTTTACCGTCGAAGTGATCGGTCGGCGTCCCGGACTCGACCGGCGTTGCGCGCGGCGATTGGCTCAGTTCTGGCGCCGCGAACAGGTCGATCTGATCCACGCCCATCAATACACGCCCTTTTTCTATTCGGCGCTTGCCCGGGGACTGCGCCGCGGGCCGCCGATCTTGTTTACCGAACATGGCCGTCATTTTCCCGATGTCCGCCGCCGCCGGCATGTGCTGTTCAACCGCCTGATGCTCCGCCGACGTGACCGCGTGGTGGGTGTGGGTGAAGCCGTGCGTCGGGCACTGGTCGAAAACGAAGGGTTTTCACCGCGGCGCGTGGAAGTCGTCTACAACGGGATCGACCTCTCGGCCTTCGATGGTCGCCCGGAAGATCGGGCCGCGGTGCGAAGAGAAATGGGCGTCGGCCCCGACGAGTTGGTCATCCTCCAGGTGGGCCGTCTCGACCGCCTCAAAGACCACGCCACGGCGATCCGCACCATCGGCCGCGTGGCCGCCGAGCGAAACGACGCCACGCTGGTGTTGGTCGGCGAAGGGTCCGAGCGGGAGAAGATCGAGGCGGAGATCGATGCGCAAGATGTGAGACCGCACGTCCGACTGCTGGGACTTCGCTGCGACGTTGCCCGGCTGCTTCAGGTGTCCGACATGTTCCTCTTAACCAGTATCAGCGAAGGGATCCCCGTCACGCTGATCGAAGCCATGGCCGCCCGCTTGCCGGTCGTATCGACTGACGTCGGCGGCGTGGCGGAGATGGTTGTCGACGGCCAGACAGGGCTGTTGGCACCGGCGGGAGATGACGAGGCACTAGCCCAGGCCATGCTGCGATTGGCCGACAAGGCCGAACTTCGGCACCAAATGGGCAGCCGAGGGTGCGATCGGGCCGGCGAACTCTTTTCCGAATCGCAAATGCAGTCGGCCTACGCAACGGCCTACCAGGAGATGCTCCTTGCCTGAGCCGCACGACCACAACCGGCCGGCTTTGCTGGTCTTCTCCGACGACTGGGGACGGCACCCGTCCAGTTGCCAGCACCTCGTTGGCCGACTCCTGCCCAAGTACCAAGTAGCCTGGGTCAATACGATCGGGATGCGCCGCCCGGCGTTGGATCGGGTGACGATGGTTCGGGGTCTGGAGAAGCTCCGCTCCTGGATGGTGCCCAACAAGGAAGCCCGCGCCGCCGGCGCCAATCCGCGCGTGCTCAATCCGCGGATGTGGCCCTGGTCTCGCCGGCGTTATCAGCGCTGGTTGAATCGCGTGCTCTTGCGACGGCAGGTAGCCCCGGTGGCCAGATCGTTTCCCGTGCCTCCGGTGGCCGTGACCACGGTGCCATTGGTTGCCGACCTGATCGACCATCTGCCCGTGGCCCGGTGGGTGTACTACTGTGTCGACGACTTCAGCAAGTGGCCTGGATTGGAGAATCGGGCGATTCGGGAGATGGAAGACGTGCTGATTCGCCGGGCCGATGTGCTGATCGCCGCCAGTGAAAAGCTTCAGGACGGCATCGCCCGGCGCGGCCGATCTTCCTTGCTCTTAACCCACGGAGCCGACCTGGATCACTGGCGCTGTGTAGCAGCGGGCTCGGGCGCGCCGCAACTGGAAGGACTCCAGCGGCCGCTGGTCATGTTCTGGGGCCTGATCGACTGGCAGATGGACCTGGACTTCGTTCGTCGGTTGGCCGCCGACATGGATGAGGGCACGATCGTACTGGTCGGCCCGCGAACCGATCCGGACCCGACACTTTTCACCATACCGCGGGTGGCATGGGTACCGCGGGTCGACTACGAGGAGTTGCCCCATTTGGCCGCCGAGGCATCGGTGCTGGTGATGCCTTACCTCGACGGGCCGGGACTTCAGGAATCGCAACCGGTGAAGCTCAAAGAGTATCTGGCCACGGACAAGCCGGCGGTGGTCCGCGATCTGCCGGCCAACCGCTTCTGGGCCGATGCCCTGGACCTGACGCGTACGCCGGAGGAGTTTTCCCAGGCCGTCCGCCGACGGCTAGCCGAAGGGCTCCCCCCGGACCAGGCGCTGGCCCGACAGCGACTTGCCGGTGAGAGCTGGGCCGAGAAGGCGCGGCAGTTTGAAGACACTGTCATGGCCGGACTGTGCTCATCCGCCGACGAAAGGGCCACCGATGACGAGTAACCAAGGGCTCGTCCTACACACACGGGTGGTTACCGGCACGGGCGGCGGACCCGAGAAGACGATCCTCAACTCGCCCCGGTTCCTAACGCCGTTGGGATACGATTGTCTGTGTGTTTACATGCATCCTCCCGGCGATCCGGGCTTCGAGCAGCTTCGCCGCCAGGCCGACGCCTGCGGTGCGCGCTTGCTGGGGATCGAGGATCGAGGGGCCTGGGATCTTCGCGTGGCGTGGCGCATGTTGCGCGTCTGCCGCACACATCGCCCGGTCATTTGGCACGGGCACGATTATAAGAGCAACCTGCTGGGGCTGATGCTGAGGCCGTTGGTGCGCATGCGACTGGTTTCGACCGTGCATGGATGGGGTGTTCACGAGGGGCGAATGCCGCTGTACAACCGCATTGATCGGCGATGCCTCCGGCATTACCATCGCGTCGTCTGCGTTTCCGACGATCTGCACCAGCAGTGCCTTGCCTCGAACATCCGCCCCGATCGTTGCACGGTCATCGAAAACGCCATCGACACCGACCAGTACACGCGCCGCCAATCGCCCTCGGAGGCCAAAGCGCCACTGGGATTCGATCCGGACCGCCTGTTGATCGGCACCGTCGGCCGGCTCTCGGCGGAGAAGAACTTCGCCGGGTTGATCCGCGCCGTCGATAAACTCGTGCGGCAGGGACACGACGTCGAACTGGCGATCGTCGGCGAGGGTGACTGCCGGGCCGAGCTCCAACGGCTCATTGCCGGGTTGGATCGAGGGGACCGCGTGCGGCTCTTGGGGTTTCGCTCCGATACGCTCGATCTGTACCAGGCGATGGACCTGTTCGTGCTCAACAGTCTTCGCGAGGGGTTGCCCAACGTCGTGCTTGAAGCCATGGCGACCGAGGTGCCCGTGGTGGCCACCCGGGTTGCCGGTGTTCCCCGACTGATCGAGGACGACGTCGACGGCCTGCTGATCGAGCCGGACGCCGATGGCCCGTTGGTCGAAGCGCTGGCCCGATTGATCGAAGACGCCGGCCTGCGAACCCGTCTGGCCGTCGCCGCTCGACGAACCGTCGAGACGCGTTACAGTTTCGCCCGGCGCATGGAGAAGATGCGGGACGTGTACGACGAACTGTTGCAGGGGCGAAGGAGCGGATGAAGCGCATCAAGCGAGCCATCTTGCAGACCGGTCGGCGGCTGGGACTCTTTGGGATTGCCCGGCGGCTGACGCGTCGAAAGCTGCGGATCCTCTGCTATCACGGATTCTCGCTGGCCGACGAACACGAATTTCGTCCCGGCGTGTTTCTCCGGCCATCGACGTTTCGCCGGCGCCTGGCGTATCTGGCCGAGAGACGCTTCTCCGTGCTGCCGTTGGGTGAGGCGCTCGATCGAATGCGCCAGGATCGTCTTCCGCCCGCGGCCGTGGCGATTACGATCGACGACGGCTTTTTCAGCGTGTATGATCGGGCGCTGGACATCCTGCGGGAGTTTTCCTTTCCGGCCACGGTCTACGTCAGCAGCTACTACTGCCGCTTCGATCATCCCGTCTTCCGGCTGGCCGTGCAGTACATGTTTTGGCGGACCGCGCGGCGTCCGGTCGATCTCAGCGGGCTCGACGTGCCCGGACTCGATGGACGAGGCGACGACGCGGAAACGACCATGTGGAAGATCATCGACCACGGCGAGACCGCGTGCAACGAGCCGGGGCGCCACGCATTGGCCGCCGAGTTGGGCAAATGTCTCGACGTGGATTACCGGCAGATCTGCCGATCGCGCATCCTCAGCCTGATGGAACCGGAAGAAATCTCCGAGTTGCCGACGGCCGGGATCGACGTGCAGTTGCATACTCATCGACATCGGTTCCCGGAAAGTGAAACCGAAGTCGCGCGGGAAATTGCCGACAACCGCGCGTTTCTCCAGCCGTTGGTCGACGCCCCGTTGGAACACTTCTGTTATCCCAGCGGCGTTTGGTCGCCTAATCACTGGCCCCCGCTGTCCGCCGCGGGCGTGACCAGTGCGGTGACTTGCGAGCCGGGCTTCAACGACTCCTCGACGCCGCCGTTGGCCCTGCGACGTTTTCTCGACGACGAGGTGATTCCGCAGATCGAGTTCGAGGCGGAAGTCACCGGGTTTCGGGGCTGGTTTCCGCGTTCGGCTGCAGTTTGAATGAACTAATGCCAACAACGATCGAAACAATCGACGGAGAATCGCTCGCCCGGCGCCGGCCGGCGCTGGAGGCGTACTTCCTCCGGCGCGGCGAACCGTTGCTTGCCCAACATCCCCGCTGGCTAAGCGTGCTGCAGCGCGGTCTGCGACACCGGCCCTATTGTGTCGTGGCCGATGATGGAAAGAACATCACCGGCCTGCTGCCGTTGGAATTCGTCGGCAGTATGCTCTTCGGTCGGTTTCTGGTGGGCATGCCCTATCTCAACACGGGTGGAGTCCTGGCCGACGACCCGGCGGTGGCCGACAAACTGATCGACGCGGCCGTCGAACTGGCCGACCGGCTCGATGTTCGCTATCTCGAACTGCGGCACGAACGACCGATCGAACATCCGAAACTCGCCCACCGGCTTTCTGAGAAGGTCCACATGCGGTTGGAATTACCCTCGGCCGACGAGACGCTGTGGGACGCCTTCAAGCCCAAGGTGCGCAACCAGATTCGCAAGGGACAGAAGCAGGATTTCGCCGTGCATTTCGGTGGCCGGGAGTTGCTGAGCGATTTCTATGACGTCTTCGCTCGCAACATGCGCGATCTGGGTACGCCCGTGTTTGGAAGAAGGCTGTTTGCCCGAATCCTGGCGGAGTTTCCCGAGGCGGCCGAGTTTTGCGTGGTGCGCGACGGTCGCCGTCCGATTGCCGCGGCCCTGTTGGTCCACGGCCCGGAGATGACCGAGGTGCCCAGCGCCAGTTCGCTGCGGCGGTACAACCCGGCCAACTGCAACATGCTCATGTATTGGCACCTGTTACGCCGGGCGATCGAGCGTGGCCAGCGCGTTTTCGATTTCGGTCGCAGCAGCCGCGACAGCAACACGTTCCGTTTCAAACGGCAATGGGGCGCGGTCGAGGTGCCGGCCATATGGCAATACTACCTCCGCCACGGCACCATCGGCGACATGCGCCCCGACAACGCCCGCTACGGCCGCATGATCCGCATCTGGCAGAAGCTCCCCGTGCCGCTAACCCGGCTGATCGGTCCGCCGATTGTGCGCGGGATACCGTAGCTGGGTGGTAACGCCCCTGGCACTTCTTATCGCGGCGGCATCTGCACTCCTCTCACTGGGCGAAGGTCTGGGCGTGGCACTTGACCGCGCTCCGCAAAGGCCTTTGGGCGCCGCGGAAGCCTTCTGCACCAAGTCCTCCCGGACGCTCTGGAAAGGCGTATTCCTGACGGAGAAGTGCGTCGAGGATCGCGTGGAAACAATAGAACCTCTTCCGAACGTCGCAAATGGGCACCAAAGACCTTAGAAATGGGGTTGTCCGAGATCTATGTACCTGAAAGACACACACCCAGAGTACCGGTGCCTCTCCTCTGTTGTACCACTGTCATGACTCCGAGAAGGTGAGATAGAATGGCCGCAACTTGGGACTTTGCCTATCTGATGCCCTCCCCGGAGTCCGCCAGTCCTGGGCCATCGCACAGAAGGAGAAGCGCCAATCACGGACTGCTCTGTCTTGCCTCAATATCGGTAGGATAGTGAGCGTGATGGATGCCCCGGCAAGAAGAAATCAGCGGCCCCCCCGTTTCTCCTTCGCCGCCTCGCGAAAATGTGGGCCCTTGATCGAGTCGTTCGAAGTTCTTTCCGCGCCGTCATGTTCACGACCGTTACGCAAATACGTATACCCTTCGAGGCTCTGCCGGAACTGCCCGATCATTCGCCGGGCCGTTTCATCGTCGATCCGCTGCTCGGCCAACGCTTGTTCGACCGCTTGGCGTATCCGGTCGCAGAGTACGCCCGGATCGAATTCGACGTAGCGGAGCATCTCGCCGACCGTGTCGCCGGCAACGACCGTGTCGACGACGATCTGGTTCTCGGCATCCGTGCGAACATGCACGGCGTTGGCATCGCCGAACAGGTTGTGCATGTCGCCGAGGATTTCTTGATACGCCCCGACGAGGAAAGCGGCCAGGTAGTAAGGGCCCTCGTTTAGCCGATGCAACGGCAAGGTGCGCTGCACGTCGCGGCGGTCGATGAAGCGGTCGATCTTGCCGTCGGAATCACAGGTCACGTCGGCTAAGATGGCTCGCCGCGTGGGTTGCTCGTCCAGCCGATGGATGGGCATCACGGGAAAGAGTTGCTTCACGGCCCAACTGTCGGGCATCGATTGAAATAGCGAAAAATTGCAGAAATACGTCTCGCTCAACAGGCCGTCGATCCCCTCCAGCTCCTCGGGTACGAACTCCAGCGAGCGCATCAGACGCTTGATCTTGCGGCAGATCGCCCAAAACAGATTCTCCGCCTGGCACCGTTGCTCCAGCGGCAGGTATCCACTGCGAAACAGGTTCAGCGCCATGTCCAGGGCCTGCTGCGCGTCGTGATAGCTTTCCAGGAGGTTGCGCACGTTGAGATCCCGAAACGTCTCGGCCAGTGTGACCAGGGGTTGCTCCGCGTCGGCCGCGACGTTGGGCGGGGTTCGCTCGTCGCCCGGGCGAGAAACTCCCAGTACGTCGAAAACCAGCACGCTATGGTAGGCAACCACCGCGCGCCCGCTTTCGGAGAAGATTGTCGGATGCGCCACGCCGGCGTCGTCGCAGACGTTTTGGATATGATAGACGACGTCGTTGGCGTATTCCTGCAGCGTATAGTTGGCGCTCGACTCGAAGTTGGTCTGCGAGCCGTCATAATCGACGCCCAATCCGCCTCCCACGTCGAGGTACTCCAGTCCGGCCCCGCGGCGCGCCAAGTCGGTGTAAACCCGGGCGGCTTCGATCAGCGCGCCTTTGATGTGGCGGATGTTGGTGATCTGGCTGCCCAGATGGAAGTGCAACAGCTTGAAGCAGTCGGCCATGCCGCGCGCGGTCAGTTCGTCCAGCGCCCCCAGGAGTTCGCTCACTGAGAGCCCGAACTTTGAGCGATATCCGCCGGACGACTGCCATCGGCCGGCCCCGGGAGAGGCCAGCTTGACGCGCATGCCGATCGTCGGGCGAACCCCGAGCCGCGCGGAGTGCCGGAGGATGGCTTCCAACTCGGTATATTTCTCGACGACCGGAAAGATCGGCCGGCCAAGTTTCGCGGCCAGCGTTACGATCTCGATGAACTCGTCGTCCTTAAACCCGTTGCATACGATCGGCGTGTGGTTCGTGGCCATGGCCACCACGGCCAGCAACTCGCCTTTGCTGCCGGCCTCCAAACCGAACCGGTAGGGAGCGCCGAACCGGAGCACTTCCTCGACAACCTGCCGCTGCTGGTTCACCTTGATCGGGTAGATGCAGCGGTAGTCGCCCCGGTAGCCGTGTTCGGCGATGGCCCGGCCGAACGCCGCTTGGATCTCACCCAGGCGGTGCTTCACGATATCGCCGAACCGCAGCAACACGGGCAGCGCGATCCCCTCGCCTTGAAGTTGCTCGATCAGCGGCTCCAGAGCGATCGATCGCCGCGGGTCCTTATCCGGATGAACGCACACGCGGCCGGAGCCGTCGACCGAAAAGTAGCCCTTCCCCCAGCGGGTCACCTCGTAGAGGTCCGCCGCGTCGGAAGGCGTCCAGGGGAGTCCGTTATCTTGCTGCACGGGCGTCATGCTCCGGTCGATCCAAGGCGAGGCCGATCCTCCGACTATGGTAGCCGTTTTGCCGGAATTGAGAAGGGGTCACGATCCCGCGGTCCCGTCTCCCTCTGGGAGAGAGTTAGGGGGAGCTACTGACTTTGCTTTTCCGCAACAATTTGCCTGCACAAGTCAAGCAGTTCGACCACCGCCGCCTGAAGCTCCTGGAGATCGCGCCCTTCAGTCGCGGCTTGGTCAACTCGACGGGCTGTGACAGAAATCTCCGTCAGTCCGTGCATTGCCGCGCTTCCCTTCAATTGGTGTGCAAGCCCTGCTACGGTCGTGGTATCTCCCGCCTGAGAGGCTTCCGCAAGCTGCGCAGCCCGATCGGTTAGCCCTCCGATAAACTCTGCCAGCAGTTCGGCCTTCTCGTCGTCACCGATAAGCTTGCTGCCCATCAATCCGGGCACTTCGTCGGCTGATCCGTCGTCGGCGGGAATCGACTTGCCCGAGGTCGTCGTTCCCAAGTGCCGGGCAACAGTCCCATACAGATCTTCTCTGTCAATCGGCTTCGAGATACAGTCATCGCACCCCGCTTCGAGGCACTTCTCGCGATCGCCGGTCATGGCGTGAGCGGTCAAAGCCACGATGGACCCCTCCCAACCTTCCTCACGGAGTCGTTGCGTCGCCTGATAGCCGTCCATTTCGGGCATTTGAATGTCCATCAGAATGAGATCATACAGCTTTCCCGTGGCCCCGCTTTCCAACGCTTTTTCGACGGCGAGCCGACCGTTGTCGGCAAAATCGACGTTCAAGCCCGCACTGCGGAGGAAATGGCCGATCAAACGCTGGATGTCCTGCCCATCCTCAGCCAGCAGGACACGACCATGAAGTTCTGGACATTGATGATCCCCACGGGCTCGTCTTTCTTCCTCAATCGCCTCCGCTGAGGAGGTTTGCAGTAGAGGCACGTTTTCCAGCGGGCCGGGGTCAATCGTCAACGTGAAAGTGCTTCCCTCATTCGGCTCACTTTGCACGTCGATCCTGCCGCCAAGCATCTCCGCGAGCCTTTGCGAGATGTTCAGTCCCAATCCCGTGCCGCCGAATTGGCGAGCGTGTGACGTGTCGGCTTGGGAAAAGGGTTGGAATAACTTCTCGATCTGTTCCGCGGGCACGCCGATGCCGGTATCTTTGACGGCGAATTGCATTTGTACGGGCGCGTCTCCTTGCTGGATACAGCGCACGCCGATCTTCACGCCACCCTTCTTGGTAAACTTGATCGCGTTGCCTACCAGGTTGATGAGGATTTGCCGCAGTCTGGTCGGGTCGGTTTGAATTGTCTTCGGGAGCGGAAAAGTGCAGTCCACATCCAGTGCCAGCCGTTTTTCATTCGCGCGAACTTGCACCAGCGACCGGACCTCATTCACGATCTCCCAGGGGGAGCAGTCGATCTGCTCCAACTCAATCTTCCCGGCCTCGATCTTGGACAGGTCCAGAATGTCGTTGATAACTGCCAGTAGGTTTTCCCCGTTGCGACGGATTGTCTCCAGGTATTCGCGTTGTTCGGTAGGGGGCGCCTTGAAAGACAAGAGCAAGTCCGCAAACCCCAGGATCGCCGTCATGGGAGTGCGGATCTCGTGACTCATGTTGGCCAGAAACTCGCTCTTCGCAAGATTTGCCGTATCCGCCACTTCCTTGGCTTTGGTAAGTTCTGCTTCGGCCCGTTTGTGATCGGTGATATCGGTGAGCAATCCCATAGTGCCGGCGAAATCGTCCTGCTCATCATAGACGGGACCGGCGGAAATGCTGACATGCCTGAGCTCGCCGCTCTTGTGACGCAAGACCGTCTCATACCTGGACGAGTTGCCGTCGCGTCTTTTCCGCGTCTCTTTCTCGTATCGGGCATACTCCGCCTCGTCGGTCAAGTCCTTCAGGTTGAGCGTCAATAGCTCTTCTCGCTCGAAGCCCAACATATCAGCATAGGCCTGATTGGCAAACACGATGTTCTCGTCGGGATCGACAATCCCAATTCCTTCGCGAGCCGTCTCCACCAAAGTCCGGTATTTCCTCTCCGAGTTCTGAAGCGTCCTCTCTGCTTGTTCTCGCTCGGTGACGTCCTGCATCAGGGCCAGCACGTTGGCCACGCCGTCGCCGGTGTTGAGGACGGAGCTGGAGATTCGCACTACCCGTTTCGTGGCGTCTTTGCGGGTGATAGTCCACTGTTCCTCAATGAGGTCGTTACCCTGTCGCATCCGTGCCATGCGTTCGACGGCCCGCTGCTGGAGGGCGGGATCGGGATACATCGCCTGATACCAGCCGAGTGTGTTGATCTCCGCCATCGTGTAACCGGTGATCGACGTCATCTGGTCGTTCCACACAGTGAAACTCACGTGGGGAAACTCGGCGGTCTCGTGGCAGACGCACAGCCCCTCGGCGGCGCGGGCAATGACCGACTCGCGGAATGAACTCTGCTCCCGCAACTCCCGCTCCGCTCGCTTGCGGTCGGTAATGTCTCGGGCAACATGCACACTGCCCGAGAGACATCCTTCGGAATTGAACAGTGGCGACGCGCTCACCAGAAAATGGCCGCCGAGCAGTTCCTCGTGGACCTCGGCCGTATGTTCCTGACCGTCCTTGAGCAGTTGTGCGTGGGGACAGAAGGATGGGGGCTCGGCCGTTCCGTGGACGCAGGAATAGCAGGTCTGCCCCACACATTCTTCCTTCGTGACGCCCAACCGCTTGGCCATCGCCTTGTTCACGCGCACAATCCGGTGCTGTGTGTCGAGAATGCAGATCAGGTCGGGTACAGCATCGAAGGTCTCCTCCCATTCATCTTTGGCAGCCTGAGTGCCTGAGTCTCTTGGAGACAACTTCTTCTTCGCGCTCATGGATTAAGCTCCGAAATCCTCTTCTGTCTTCGGCGCCGTGCCAATCGGGGCGGTGTCGCCAGGCGCTATGCCGGTGTGGCACAACATCGTCGACGCCGGGCAAGGCGCTGATGCACCACAGCCAAACCGGGTAGCCTGATTATAGCTTCCCGACCCATTCCTTCAAACACCGCTCTCAGAATCACTCGCGACCTGTTCCGCCGCGTCTTGCAGAAATGTCTACGGTTCCTGCGAATCCGAAGCATCGCGGTCCGAAGGACTCGTCTCGTGTTCAAAGCCCCGGATTGCCGTGAAATGAGAGCGCTTTGAGACAGCATTTCCCGTTTCCGCCCCGGCTAACCCGGATAATTCATGAATGAGGGAATTCTTGGACGTCCATGGGCGTCTAAATTGGTGATGAGACACAACTTGTCCACCCGACAGAGGTCCAGCCGTGATTATACAGTCTGTTTGGCAGAAGTCATTCACCTTTTTCGACAAACGGGTGATGGTCCAGCCGAGTGAAGGGAAACTGACCAGCGATGCCGGCCTGTTGCCGATCCGGCAGTTTGACGAGGCGATCGGCTTGACGGAGCAGTCAGCCGACGCTCTCGCGACTGGAGAACGCCATCGACGCGAAGTCGCTACGGCGGCTTGCGGACGTCTTCAGCGACCAGTTCATCGCTTCCTTCGACAAACCGCCGACGCAGATCACCCTCGATATCGATCCCTTCGACGACCCGACGCACGGCCAGCGGCAACTGACTTTCTTCCACGGCTACTACGGACCGTATCAGTACCTTCCCCGGGCGATCACCTGTGCCGAGAATGATCTGGTGGTGATGATCTGCCTGCTGTTCGGCACGACGCATGCGGTACTGGGGGCCGACAACGACCTGGAATATCTGGTGGGCCGAGGTTCCCATCGAGGCCCTGGGCGGCCACCAGCGCCGGCAGTACCACAACCGCCGCCGTCAGCGCGATCCGTTGGGCCAAGGGCAGCCCTGCGCCTGGCAAACGCGGCTGATCAAAGTCGCCTTTCACACGCGACACGCCCAAACCAACACCGACTTGACGACGCCGTGAATAATCCGGGCTGGACAGCGGGGCGAGGGGAGATGCGAACCGGGGGAAAAGAGGGATTCGCAACGTTTCACGCTGCCCGAGAGGAAACCATCAAATCCGCCAGACTGCGCGACATGGGAATCGTGGGATGCCAGCCGGTTTCCCGGGTGATTTTCGTATGGTCACCATAGATATCGGGCAGGTCGCCCGGGCGCCGACGCGAGCGATCCTCGACAACCGGTATGTTTCCGCCTGCCGCGGCGATCATCGCCTGGAGTTGATCACCGATCTGGAAAGAGCGGCCGGCGCAGACATTGTAGACCTGTCCGGCACGTCCCCGCTCGGCCAGCGCAAGATACGCTTCGGCGGCGTCGCGAACGTCGAGGAAATCGCGCCGGGCGGATAGCGGGCCGCAGTGGATCGCTTCCGCTTCGCCCCGGCCGACAGCGGCGATCTGTCGGGCGAAGTTGCCCAGCGAAAGACTTTCGCTCAATCCGGGCCCCACCAGATTGAAAGGCCGCGCGACGACGATTTGGAGCGGCCCGTCGGCCGGTTCCGTTTGTGCCAAACGAGTCACCGCCAACTTGCTCTTGCCGTAGTCTGTTTCCGGGAAGCAGGCGGCCTCCTCCGTGACCGGCAACCGGGCCGCCCCCGCGAAGCCCAACTCGGCCGCCGAGCCCACGGTCACCAGGCGGATCGTCAGGCCCGTTTCTTCCTGGTAGCGGCGAAGCGCGGCACACAGATGGCGGAAGCCCCCGACGTTGACGTCCCAGATCGCCTCCGGACTCGCAGCGCCGAAAACGCCTGCCAAGTGAAGGACGACGTCGGGGCGCGCGCGGAAAATGGCTTTCGACACCGCGTTTGGATCGGTCAGATCACACTCGATGAAGAGATCGAGTTCGGCCGGCGCGCTGGCCGCGTAGTCCAGGCCGACGATTGCCATGGGACCGCGAAGTCGCAGTTGCGCGGCGAGGTGCCTTCCCGAAAAGCCGCCCACGCCGGTGACGAGAATCCGGCACTTGGCTAGCGGCGGGATCCGTTGGATGTCCATGGCCGGATCATTTCGGCTGGAGTTCTCCTGGTGTATCAAGCGACCCTTCTTTGGGGAAGAAATCGTCCGCGATCGTGGTTGAACTGATCGATCGCCGTGGCGTAATCGTCGGGCCGGCCGATGTCCAACCAGTAGCAGTCCTCCTTGTAGGCCATCACCCGCCGGTCTTGTTCGCGGATGCGCAAGATCAAGTCGGGCATGGCGAGCGGTTCGCCCGGCTCCACCAGATCGCAGACCTCGGGTTGGAAACAGTAGATCCCCATACTTACAAGAAACCGGTGCTCCGGTTTCTCCAGATACTCGGTGAGTTGCCCCTGGCCGTCGACATGGAGGACGCCGAGGTCGATCGTCACGCTCTTCTCGTACGTCGCGATGGTTGCCATCGCGTGTTGTTCACGGTGAAACGCGGCAAGACTGTTGAAGTTCAGCGTCGTCAGGAGATCGCCGTTCATGACCAGGAACGGTTCGTCGGGGCGTTCCAACATGCCCAGACAACCGGCCGTGTCGAGCGGCGTGTCCTCGCGAAAGTACCGGATCCGTACGCCCAGGCGCGAGCCGTCCCCCAGAAAAGTGCGGATCAATTCGGCCAGGTGCCCGGTGACGACGGTCAGGTCGGTGATCCCGTGTGCCTGCAACTGCCGGACGAGAACCTCGATCACCGGAACATCGTCCAAAGGCACCAGTGGCTTGGGGAAGACGGTCGAAAACGGTTTCAGACGCGTCCCTTTGCCTCCGGCCAAGAGCACCGCTTGCATGAGACACTCCTCAAATGGAATAACGGTTTGTGGCATAGTGATCGCGGTGGGACTCGATCCACTCGATGGTCCGTCCGAGCCCCTCATCAAGGCTGACGGCCGCGCGCCAGCCGGTCGTGGCGGCAGCCTTCTCCGCGGAGCATATCAGCTCCATCACTTCGCTCTTCTCCGGCCGCATCCGCTCATCCCGCGCGTGGACGACGAGATCCCGGCCCAGTCGCTCGCCCACGAGTTCGACGACGCGGCCGATCGTCACGCCGGATCCCGTACCCAGGTTCACGACTTCGCCGTACACCTTCTCGCTCTCGGCGGCCGCCATAAACCCGCGAGCCGTGTCCTCGACGAAGAGAAAGTCGCGGACCGGGCTGGTGCTGCCCAACTTGATGTCGCTGCCGGCCAGCGCCTGCGTGATGATCGTGGGGATCACGGCGCGGGCGCTTTGCCGGGGGCCATACGTATTGAACGGGCGCACAATGACCACGGGGCTCTCGAACGATGCCCAGTAGCTATAGGCCAACTGGTCGGAGCCGATCTTCGTGGCCGCGTAGGGACTCTGAGCCTTCAGCGGATGCTTCTCATCGATCGGAGTGTATTGCGCCGTCCCGTAAACTTCACTGGTGGAGGTCTGTACGAGTCGCTCCACGCCGCAATTGCGGCAGGCCTCCAACACGTTCAGCGTGCCCAGGACGTTCGTCTCCAAGTAGCTTTGTGCGGCGGAGTAGCTGTAGGGAATGCCAATCAGGGCCGCGAGATGGAAAACCACGTCACAGCCTTGGACCATGCCCTGGACCGCCGTTCGGTCGCGTATGTCGCCGAAAACGATCTCCAGAGACTCCCGAACCTCAGGCGCCACCGACGCGAGTTGGCCGATGTCACTCCGCGAGTTGTAATGGACCATCGCCCGCGTGTGGACACCGGCCCGAACCAGGGCCGTAGCCAGATGGCTGCCGATAAATCCCCCGGCACCGGTCACCAGCGCTTGTTTGCCTGCCAGCTTCATGCGGCATCCCTCCGGGAAACGGCGTCTGGGTCATCGGCCGGACGTTCCAGAATGGTTGCGATCCGCTCGGTCTGGGCTTCCACCGTGAGTTCCGTTGTCCGAGCTGCCGCGCGTCGACCCATGGTCGCACGGAGTCCGCGGTCACCGACGAGCCGGGCGAGCCGGTCCACCATCTGATCGACGTGCCAGGGCGAATCGATGACATAGCCGTCCTCGCCATCGGCAAGCAATTCTCCGGCCCCGTTCTGTCGCGTCGTAACAACCGGTAGCCCCGCGGCCATGGCCTCCGGCACCACCAGACTGCACGGGTCGTAGAACGTTGGGAAGGCGAACAGATCGGCCCCGGCGAAGCACGGACGCACATCATCCACGGATCCGAGAAAACGCGTCGTCTGCTCCACGCCCAGCGACTCGGCCCGGCGACGATAGCGTCGGTCACGGTCGTTTCCACAGACCACCAGCCGGCTTTCGGGGAACGAACGTACCAGGCGGGCGAAGGCTTCCAGCAGGGGCGTAAGCCCTTTGAGTCCGTAGTTTCTCGCCACGAAGAGGATTCCCACGTGGCCCGGGCCGAGGCCCTGCTCGCGGCGAAAAGCTTCTCGGAGCGAGCGGCTGTCTTCCGCGTGGTCGCGGCGGTCAAGGCCGTTGTAGACGACCGAGATTCGCTCCGGAGGAATCTTATGATACCGTTGAAAATGCTCGGCCACCATCCGGCTCGGGGCGATGACGTGCGGAGTGAACCGGGACGAGAACTGTCGCCGGGCAATGGCTCGGAACACCCACTGCCGCAGGCTCATGGACTTGCCCAGCCACCACAGAAGCCGCGGTGCCCGTCCACGCAATCGGCGGCTGCCATGATCGAGCGACGCGGGATGACTGCCGCCGACCGCCAGATAGGCGTCTTGGTACCAGACCTTCGAAAAGCCGATGATTCTGTCGAAATCGAATCGCTTGATCATCGTCTCGGAGGCCGCCGCAAACTGGTACGCCCGAAACGCCTTCAGCCGCGACAGCCGGCTCGCCGGCACGGCATGGAACAAGACCTCGCTGGGGAGTTCGCCGGAAGCGACGTTTCGGGCGAAAACATGCACCTCGTGCCCGGCCGCATGGAGCGCGCGGGCGAGCGTCCCCACGTACTTTTCCGCCCCACCTCGGTGGGCGTCGACGTGTTCGATATTCAGCGCAATTCTCATGGCGGATTCAATCCATCGGTGGTCGTGCCGCTTGCCGCGCTTGTGCCGCTCGTTTTCGTCGTGAACCGGCTGTTTGGGAAGAAAGTCCCCCCCCCGACCGTGCAGCAGCCGGTGGCGCGGCCAGACACGGACAGAGCACGGTCTCGACGTTCCGGGGAAACCGAAGGATCGATGGCGTTTTCCGACGGGTCAACATCCCGGAAGTGCATTCATCGGACGAGGGTCGCGTGCTCCCGAATCATCCTCCCGAACAGCCGTAAACGGATGATGCAAGAACGCGGTTGGCCTAACGGCCATGCGCGTGGCGAACTTAAGACAACTATGCAGGAACCACCGTGCTCGATGGGGCAACTTGCCGCGATGCCCTTCATCTCCATCTTGCCTAAACATCCTTTTGCCCCTTTTTTCCCGGCGTCCGCGTAGGCTACACCCATCGCCTTGTGGTGTCAACAGAAAATTGGTGACGGCCCCCCTTCCCCTTCCCCCCTTTTTATCCCAGGGCGCCATCACACGCGACGCCATTTGACTTTCCACGGACCATCTCTCCCAGAGGGCGAGGTGACCTCGCGCACCGCGAGACGTGCGATTCGTGCAGGTCTCTCGACCTCGCCGAAAGGGGGCGACTGCGAAGGTAGATTTCGACGGTTGTGCCGGTCGTGGCACGGGAGGCGTGTGTTTTGGCCTCTTTCTTGCGCGATTGGCGCCCCTTGGGCGTCGCGCCGTCGCATTCCGTAACCCATGAATTGTTAGCGACGCAGAACCGAATCGCCTCTAGCAACGGCACCAACCACACGGGCTGGCATGTCCGGTTTCCACGAACCCGGGAACCCAAGGACCCCTTGCCGCCTTTTGAAATGGAGATTTTTATGGCCAGTGCAACCTTGGAAGCAAGCAACGCCTTTGCCGCGGACCCCGATCTAATGAGCTCGATCACCGACGCGGTCAACAGTGCGTTGATGATGTGCGACACCGAGGTGCGATGCGTGGGCATGTCGAGCGTGCCGCTGAGGGAAAAGGGACTGGTCACCGGCATGATCGGCGTCCATGGCGAAGTTTCGGGCTTCGTCACGGTGAATCTGGCCGAGAAAGTCGCGTTGGCCGCCGTTGGGGGCCTGCTGCAGGAGGAAGCCGACCACCTCACCGCGCAGATTATCGACGGCGTCGGCGAGATCACCAATCTCGTTGCCGGGGGAATCAAGAAAGGTCTGGCCGGGACGAAATGGGCCTTTTCCAACGTCACCGTGCCCTCGGTCATCGTCGGCCGGAGCTACGACATCGCCTACGCCAAGGGCCTGCAGTTCCTCAGCGTGGCCTTCGAACAGACCCACAGCGAGGCGATTATGCTCGACGAGCGAATGATGCAGGTCACCGTCTCACTACTGAGACTCTAACCCTCGTCCCTTCCGCTTTCGGCTTTCCGCTTTGGCAGCCCTCACCCTTCTTCAAGTTGCTTCTGACGAACGTGCCCGTTGATCGCCGCCAACTGGGGCTCTTTGGCCAGCAACCGGCAGACGTCGCGCCAGGCAAAATCGTCGCGCGGGGCCATTCTCGCGTACACCGCCCGAACGAACTCCAGGTCGGCCGCTTCATCGACCGTCCATCGCCAGTGGCTCAGATTCTCGCCGCCTGTGACCGAAGGCTCCGTGACGGACAGCAGAGCGAAACGCTCCGGATGCTCGTACACGTACGGCGTCACGTGCGTCCGCTGATAGGGCAGCTCCGCCTCGCGGTGGGCGCGCCGTAACGTCTCGACCGAAAAGACCTCGGTATCGAGGCCGCGCGGATAGGTGCGATCGAGAACGTTGGCCGCGTAGTCGGGCTCCTCGGCGAGGAAACGGTGGACCACGTCGTCGAGCACGCCCGGATCGATCAGCGGGCAGTCGGCGGTCACGCGGACCACAACGTCGGCCTGATGCTCCCGAGCGGCGTGCCAGTAGCGATGGAGCACGTCCTCGGCGCTTCCCCGAAAGCAGGCGACCCCCAGTGCGGCGCAGTGGCCGGCCAGCGGATCATCGCAAGGGAGATCGGTCGTGGCGACGACCACTTTGTCCAGACTGCCGGCGCGGCCCACTCGGGCCACCACCTGTCCCAACATGGTTCGCCGGCCCAGTTCGCAAAGCGTCTTGCCCGGCAGCCGGGTGCTTCCCATCCGGGCCTGGACAATGGCCACTATCTTTACCGACTCCACCGGAGGAAACCTCTGCGTCGATCACCTGATTGAACGGCCCTCGACGCGGCATCCTACGCGGAACGTCTGCCCGCGGTCAAACCCGACTGGAAGACTTCTTGTTGCGATTCACGGGAATTCGCGAGGCGGGGCTACTTCGTCGTCTGCTCTGAATCGCCGGATCGATTGGCGGTCAACAGCACGCGAGTCTGGGCCGCGTTCGCCGCGGTGGTCCCGGAGGCTTCATCCTCTTGAACCCTCGATTGGTTCATGGCGATGCCCTTTTCGATGAACCTCTCGACCGTGTCGATGCTCTGCATTCCCACGAGTTTTTGGCGTTTCCAGCCATCGGCCGTCTTGCTGTACATGACCAATTGGGGAATCGGGCCACCGCCGGTGAGTTGTCGGCCCAAATCCCGCTGCTGGTCCATGTTGATGATCGCGAAACTGACGCCACTGAAGATTCCGCGGGTTTTGGCCTGGGGAATGACCGTGCTCTTCATCCGCTGGCAAGCTCCGCACCAGTCGGCACTCACCATGACGACAATGGGGCGCCCGGTTTCATTGCTCTGACGGACCGCTTCGCTATAGGTTTCCGAATCCGAATCCGAACCGGCGGCTCCGAGAACGGCTTGAAGCACAACAGCCATGGTTAAACTTGTCATCGCGTGATCTCCGTAAGACGGATGGGGTGGTTCCTCCGCGAATGATCCGTAACCCTGCAATTGCCGGGAGGTTTCCGGCAGAAGCATGGCATGAGACAGAGAGTACCGCGGGGGGGGGGTCAATGGCGGGCAGGTGGGGTGGGTTGCCCGATCTGAGCCGTCGGTTTTCAACAGGGTACTTCTTCGCAATCTGCGGATAACCGCACGGCGATAAGACTCTAGTTTATCGGCACAAGCGGATCTTGCAAGCGAAAAAAAGAAGCTGGCGAGAACTTCTTGCGGACGCCACGGTTTTGATGGATCGAAAACGCCAGCTTCTCCGAATCGACCGGCTGTTGTGCATATCTGGCTAAACCGTTGTGTCACCGGGTCTTGCACTCTTCCGTTGGCCAGCGGCCAGCGGCAAATTGGAGCGGCCGGTCCCGATGCCCCGGTGATCAAACCGCGGGCTCGAAAACGCACGATCGCTTCCAGCGGAACAAACCGCCGGACCCTAACATCTGGGGGTTCTCGATTGAGTCGAACTGGACCGATCCGATATAATCACCGGGCGAGTCGCCGCGACCGCTGGGCAGGCCGAAAAAAGGAATGGATCGGACTCGCTGGACGGAAGACAGTTGGGTATGAGGAACATCGGCTGATGAAACTTCGCGTCGGCCTCGTCGGACTGGGCCAGTCCTGGGAGCAACGCCATCGGCCCGCGCTTCGGGCGCTGGGCGACCGGTTCGAGGTCCGCGCCATCTGCGAGCAAGTCAGCCATCGGGCTCGACAGGCCGCGGCCGAGTTCGAGGCTTCGGCCGTCGACGGATTCCGCGCACTTGCCGACCGCGAGGACATTGACGCCGTGTTGATGCTCTCCGACCAGTGGTTCGGATTGCTGCCCATCCTGGCCGCGTGCGACTCGGGCAAGGCCGTTTACTGTAGCGTTGACGTGGCCCTGGAGCCCGAGCAAGCCGAGCACATCCGCCGCCGGGTCGAGGAGTCGGGCATCGCCTTCATGGCGGAATTTCCCCGCCGTCAGGCACCGGCCACCTTGCGGCTGAAGGAACTGATCGCCACGGAGTTGGGCGAGCCGCGCCTGTTGTTCTGCCATGCTCGCAGCCCTCGGAATCACGGCCCACAGAACGGCGATCCCCGGTGCCGCAAAGAAAATGCATCGCGACACTCGGCCCGCGACCTGATCGAATTGGTCGATTGGTGCCGCTACGTGGTGGGCAGCGATCCGACGACGGTCACCGGTCTGATGCACGGCGAGGGTAGCGAGGCCGCGGAAGAAGACTACCAGATGATGAGCCTCGACTTCTCACCCCCGTCTCGCCCCGGCACGGGCGCGGTGGCCCAGATCAGTCGCGGCCGTTACATCCCGGAGCGATGGCAAGAAGCCGTGACCTACCGCCCGCTGGCCGCGCTGCAAGTTTCCTGCCGGCGGGGAATCGCCTTTGTCGATCTGCCGTCGACGCTCGTCTGGTTCGACGACGCGGGACGTCATCAGGAGTCGCTCGAAAGCGAACGTCCGGTCGGCGAGCAACTGCTGGCCCAATTCCACCGCTCGGTAACCAGCCTGTTGCGCAACACGTCCGACCTCCAAGACGCCTGTCTCGCCCAGTCGATCGTGCTGGCCGCGAAGCGGAGTCATCGCGAAGGGCGGCGGATCGAGTTGTGATGGGGAGTCCCCCTTTTTCACTAACCGGCCGCGTACTCGGGGCCGCTCTCGATCACTTCGCCATTGCGGAATTCGTAGACCTTGCCGTGGCGGTAGCTTTCGGCGCCCATGGTTACGGTGACGATCGTGCTCGTGCGTAACATCTTGTGACACCTCCGTCCAAAACCAAGAATGTTCAGTATGGTTATAGACCTTGGTGCCAGAGGGCACAATTTGGGCTAGATTTCCCGGTGACTCACTCCAATCACGGAAATCCGTGGTCTGAATCGCCGTGCAGTCACGGTTTGGAGATAAGCTTCCGGCTACGGCTTCAGATCCCCAACTCTTCCTTCACCGCCGAGAACGCTTCCATGGCCAGTTGCAGGTCGTCGGGAGTGTGGCCAGCGGAGACTTGTACGCGGATACGCGCTTTGCCTTTGGGCACCACCGGATAGGAAAACCCGACGACGTAGACGCCCCGCTCGAGCATGGCGTCGGCCATTTGCCCCGCCAGCGCGGCGTCGCCCAGCATGATCGGGCAGATGGGATGTTCACCGGGCAGAATATCGAATCCCCGCTCGGTCATCCCCTGGCGAAACATCCGCGTGTTCGATTCCAGCCGGTCGCGTAGATCGGTCGACTCGCTCAACAGTTCCAGTGTCTTGAGCGACGCGCCGACGATCGACGGGGCAACCGTGTTGGAGAAGAGATAGGGCCGGCTGCGCTGGCGGAGCACGTCGATGATCTCGCGGCGCCCGCTGGTGTACCCGCCGCTGGCCCCTCCCAGCGCCTTGCCCAACGTGCCGGTGATGATGTCGACACGGTCCATCACGCCGTGAAACTCGGGCGTTCCACGACCGCGCGTGCCCATGAACCCGACGGCGTGCGAGTCGTCGACCATCACCAGCGCGTCGTACTTGTCGGCCAGATCGCAGATGCCGGCCAGATTGGCGATATAGCCGTCCATCGAGAAGACGCCGTCGGTGGCGATCATGCGGAATCGGGCGTCGGAGGCTTCCTTGAGCTTGGCCTCAAGGTCGGCCATGTCGTTATTCTTGTAGCGGAATCGCCGCGCCTTGCACAACCGCACGCCGTCGATGATGCTGGCGTGGTTGAGTTCGTCGGAGAGGACGGCATCTTCGGCCGAAAGCAGCGTCTCGAACAGCCCGCCGTTGGCATCGAAACAGGACGAGTAAAGGATCGTGTCGTCGGTTTCCAGAAACTCGCTGAGGGCGGCTTCCAGTTGCTTGTGGATCTGTTGCGTGCCGCAGATAAAGCGGACCGAGGCCAGGCCGTATCCCCAGTTTGCCAGGGCATCTTGCGCCGCGGCGACGATTTCCGGATGGTTGGCCAGACCGAGGTAGTTGTTGGCACACATATTCAGCACGGGCTCGTGCTGAAGCACTCCGACCCGGGCTCGTTGCGGGCTGGTAATAACCCGCTCGCCCTTGAACAGTCCGGCCTCGCGGATCTCCCCGAGCTGACCGGCCAGGTGTTGTTTCATCGCACCGAACATGGGCGGTTTCCTTTGGTTGCTGAGTTCTATCGGTTTAGCTCGTTGAAAAGGCCGTGTGCCACTGCTTGCAAGCAAGCAGTGGCACACATTGAAGGTGGATTCTCACTTTTTCTGGCGGGCTGCTAAACTACCCTTCGCTCCAGGTGAGAACAACTTTCCCCGAGTTACCCGAGCGCATGGCCTCGAAGCCCTTCTCGAAATCGGTGTAATGGTAGCGATGGGTGATGACCGGGTCGATGTCCAGGCCGCTCTGGATCATCACGCTCATCTGGTACCAGGTTTCATACATCTCCCGGCCGTAGATACCGCGGAGCGTGAGCATGTTGAAGATGACGGTGCTCCAGTCGATGGCGATTTCTTCGGAGGCGATGCCGAGCATGGCGACCTTTCCGCCGTGACACATGTTGGCCAATAAGTCGCGGAACGCGGCCGGATTGCCCGACATTTCAAGTCCCACGTCGAACCCTTCCTTCATCCCCAGTTGCTTCTGAGCATCGGCGATGCTGTTGCGGCTGACGTCCAATGCCAGCGTGGGGCTCATCTTCTGGGCCAATGCGAGCCGATACGGGTTCACATCGGTGATGACCACGTAACGGGCCCCCGCGTGCCGGACGACGGCGGCGGCCATGATGCCGATCGGGCCGGCACCGGTGATCAACACGTCTTCGCCCAGCACGGGAAATTGCAGGGCCGTGTGGACGGCGTTGCCCAGCGGGTCGAAGATCGACTGCACGTCGCGGGGGATGCCCGGATCGTGGTGCCAGACGTTGGTCATCGGCAGGGCGAGGTACTCGGCGTAAGCGCCGGGCCGATTCACGCCGACGCCCGAGGTGTCCATACACAGGTGCCGGCGCCCGGCCAGACAGTTCCGACACCGCCCGCAGACCACGTGCCCTTCACCGCTGACGATGTCGCCGGGGTGGAAATCGTTGACGTTGCTGCCCACTTCGGTAATCTCACCGACGAACTCGTGTCCCACGACCAGCGGCACGGGTACGGTTTTTTGGGCCCAGGCGTCCCAGTTGTAGATGTGGACGTCGGTCCCGCAGATCCCGGTGCGGAGGATGCGAATGAGCACGTCGTTGATGCCGATTTCCGGCAGCGGCACGTCTTCCAGCCACAGCCCGACTTTCGCTTCCCGTTTGACTAGCGCCTTCATCGTCGGCATCGGCAACTCCCGCGATTGGTTCAGTTGGAGACGAGTTCTCTTATTGAGATACCCGAAGCGAGCCTTGCTGGCAAGCCCCCGGACGCGAGTTTACTCCCTTCAGCCCCCGGCTTTGCCGGGGGGCGTGGGTGCCTGGTGGTCGAGCGCAGCGAGCCTCCAGAACGCAACGAACTGGGGGCTCGCCGACCAAAGCTGCGCTTCGGTGCCCGTCGACCCCAGGCACCCGATCCGTCAATTGCCTCGCTATAACACTGGACCACCCCGACACAACGGGTATCATGGGGGGCAACCGACAACACGCGAAAGGAGCCCCTCATGGCGGATATGCGAGTGCGACCGATGGAGGCGCGGGATCGATCGGAAGTGGCCGAGCTGATCTGTGTTTCGACCAACGCCTGGTACGAGAAGCGCGGCGGACCGACGATCTTCACCCGCGGACCCGAATCGACGGGAATCTACTACGACGTCTACGAGGCAATGGACCCCGGTTGCGGCATCGTGGCCGAAAACACCGAGACGGGCCGTCTGATGGGTTCCTGCTTCTACCACCCGCGACCCGAACACGTGTCGTTGGGGATCATGAACGTGCATCCCAACTACTTCGGCCACGGCGTGGCCAGCGCCCTGTTGAAGCACATCATCGACTATACCCAATCGGGCGGATACGCCTCCCTGCGGCTGGTCTCCAGCGCGATGAACCTCGACTCCTTTTCGCTCTACAACCGCTACGGCTTCATCCCCCGGTACGTCTACCAGGACATGATCGTGGAAGTCGCCGAATCCGGCTTTCCGCACGCCACCGACGACGCCGGCCGGGTCCGAGCGGCGGTGATTGAGGACGCCGAAGCGATGGCTGCCGTGGAGAAGGAAGTCACGGGCATCACCCGCGGCGACGACTACCGCTATTGCACCGAAAACCGCGACGGAATCTGGGAGTCGCTGGTCTACGAAGGCGCCGGCGGGGGGATCGAGGGGTTTATGATCTCCTCGCAGTGTGCCGCCTCGAACATCATTGGCCCCGGGGCCATGCGCACCCCGGGGCAAGCCGCCGCCCTGGTGGCCCGCGCGTTGCAGCGCTACCGCGGGGGGGCGGCGCTGCTGATCGTGCCGGCCGAGCACCGGCCACTGGTCGAGCAGATGTATGCCTGGGGGGCGCGGAACTGCGAGATTCACCTCTGCCAGGTGCGCGGCGCGTTTCAGCCGTTTCGGGGCGTCAACATGCCCACCTTCTTTCCCGAGAGCGGGTAGGGAACCGTTGGGAGCTAGTGGATACGTGGAAACGCGGGTGCCTGGGGTCGGACTGCGAGGAACGAGCAGGGAGCCCCCAGATCGCCTGCAACTGGGGGCTCGTCGCTCGTTCCTCGCAACTCGACCCCAGGCACCTACCCTTGCCGAATCCCGGGAAAACAAGGGCGGACAAGCCGCCCATGGCACCCGAGACGGCAAATATCTCCCGTGCGTGCGCACCCCCTGTTACAAACTCGTTACAGACTCTGGGGAACGGTCTGCGCAGCTTATGCACTATACTGTAGACGAGGTTGTCCATCACCGGTTCCCCCACAGAGGAGAAGAAGTCATGTCGATCGTTCGCAGGATAAAGGTTTGGTTGCCGGCCATCGCTGGGTTGCTTCTGGCCGTGCTGTTGCTGCCGGGGGTGGTCGCCGCGGAACCGCAGGCCTCGCCAGGCAAGGTGACCGAGGTAACGCTCTATCGGGGCCAGGCGATGGTCACCCGCGCGATTCCCGTGAAGGCGCCGCAGGGCAGTGTGGAGATTGTCGTCGGCGATCTTCCGGAGCAGGTCGTGACCGGCAGTCTGTTTGCCGAGGGGAGCGAAGGGATCGAAGTTCGAGCGGTGCGGTTTCGCACGCGCGCCGTGGGCGAGGAACCCCGCGACGAAGTTCGCGCGCTGGACGAAGAGATCAAGAAGATCAATCACGAACTCAAGTCAACGGCCAAGATGCAGGAACTGCTGACCAAACGGTCGGCGTATCTCGACAGTCTGGAAGGGTTCGTCGCCCCGACGGCCAAGATCGAACTGTCCCAGGGCGTACTCGACGCCGAGGCGCTGAAGGCGATCACCACTTTCTCGTTCGAGGAGCGTCAGAAGATCGCCACCGAACAACTCGAACTGGAGCAATCGGTCGAGAAGACCACCGAGCAACTTTCGCTGGCCACGCGCAAGCGGGCCGAGTTGACCGGCGGCGCTTCGCAGACCGTGCGCGAGGCGGTTGTGTTCGTCGAGAAACGCAATGCCGACGAGGGAACGATCCGCCTGAAGTACTTGGTCGAGAGTTGCGGCTGGTCGCCCACCTACACGTTCCGCGCCGCGTCCGACCAGGAAGAGATTAGCGTCGAGTGCAACGCCCTGATCCAGCAGATGACCGGCGAGGACTGGAACGCCGTGACGCTGACCCTCTCGACGGCCTCTCCGGCCCTCAGCGCGACCGGGCCGGGTCTGGCGCCGTTTCCCGTATCGTTGACACCCGACGGCGACGGCGAGAAGGCAAATCAGGCCGATCTGGCCCAGCAGCTTCAGGCCATTCGCGGCAAGCAGAAGACGGCCATCATGCTCTTCAACAACTCCCGGGACGTGACCGGTAACCTGGGTCTGAATTGGGACGCCAACGCCGCGGCCAACGAGTTTCAGTATCTGGAACTCACCAACCCCAAGGACACGCTCAGCGCGCTGCGACTGGGCGACACGGGAGCCGAGGGACCCAGCCTCAGCTATACCCTCACCGGCGGCGTGAGTCTGGCCAGCCGATCCGATCAGCAGATGGTCCGGATGCTCCAGACGAGCTTCGCCAGCAACTTCTATCATGTGGCCACGCCCGTGCTGACCAGCTACGTTTATCGTGAAGCCGAGTTGAAGAACACCAGTGCCGAGGATCTCCTCGCCGGGCCGGTCAACGTCTATCTCGACGGCAGCTTCGTCGGACAGGCCGAAGTGCCCACGGTCGCCCGCGGGCAGACCTTCGTCGTCGGCCTGGGAGCCGATCCGCAGGTTCGCTCGCGGCGCGAGTTGGCCAACAAGACCGACTCGGTGCAGGGCGGCAATCGCGAACTGGGCTTCGAATATCGCCTGTTGGTCGAGAATTATAAGGAAGAACCCGTGGCCATCCGGCTCTTCGACCGGCTTCCCCACACCGATCGTACCGGCGACGTCCGGATCGACCTGAGCCCGCTGGAAGTTGCCCTGAGCACCGACGAACTTTACGTGCGACGCGAGCGGACCAAGGGGATCCTCCGTTGGGACGTCACCGTACCGGCCGGTGCGACCGGCAAGGATGCCCACACGGTCCAGTACGATTACAAGGTCGATTTCGACCGCAACTTCAAGCTCGGCGCCTTGGTGAAGGACGTTTCCGAGCAGCAGATCGAATTCGAGCAGTTGCAACGGGCACGGTTCAAGCGCTAGGGAGTGCCTTGCGGCAGGTCCCCTCTCCCGCTGGGAGAGGGTTAGGGTGAGGGCCTTCAAGATCCCGCCGCAATCAGCGGGCGGCGCAGGGTGTAGCCGCCGTCGCCAGACGGTGGGATGCGGTTGGACCCACGGTCTGGCGACCGTGGCTACCGAGCGGTAGTTGCCTTATCGAGCGAGGGAGGATACAACGGGAGTTCCTTCCCCGACACGATAAGGCGACCCACAAGTGACCGGAAAAGAACGTATCCTGAAAATGCTCCGCGGGGAAACCCCCGACGCGGTGCCCACGTTCGAGTGGTTTATCGATGCCTCGGTAGGCCGGGCGATGACCGGCAGCGACGACCCGCTGGACATCGTCGAAGAACTCGACCTCGACGGCGTGAACGTTCGGGCCGATTACCGCTCGGAATCGATCGACGAGAGGACACTGGTCGACGAATGGCAGATCCGCCGGCAGTTGACCGGCGACTGTATCCCGGCGCTGTTGGCCAGCCCGATCGAAGACATCACCCGCCACGCCGATTACGAATTCCCCGACCCCGAGGCGCCGCATCGGCTGGCTACCGTGGAGAAGGCGAGCGAGCGATTCGGCGACCGCCGGGCGGTGATCCTGAACCTGCGCGACGGGTTCTCCGACATGCGCGATCTGCTGGGATACGAAAACGCCCTGGTGAGTCTGCTAACGGAACCCGAGGCGTTTGGCGAACTGCTCGGCCGGGTCGTCCGCTACAATCTTGCGTTGGCAACCGTCGCCCAGAAGCGCTACGGCACGCAGATCGTCGCCACCACCGACGACGTGGCCAACGCCGAGGGACTGCTGATGCGAGCCCAGACCTATTGCGACGTCCTCGGGCCAAAGTTTCGCGAGGTGTTCGCCGGCTACAGGGAACTGGGCTACCTTTGCATCAAGCATTGCGACGGCAACATCGACGCGGTGCTCGACTTCTGGATCGACTGCGGGATCGACTGCCTCGACCCGATCGATCCCGGCGCCGGCTACACGATAGCCGGCATGAGGGAACGATACGGCGACCGGCTGTGTCTCAAGGGAAACGTCGACTGCACCGGCGCCCTGTGCGACGGCACGCCCGACGAAGTTGCCGAGGAAACGCGGCAATGTCTGCGCGACGGCGGCGCCGATGGCCGGCTGATTCTCTCCTCCAGCAACACGATCCACCGCGGCGTGAAACCCGACAACTATCGGGCCATGCTCGATGCATTGCGGCAATACGGCGCATATCCAGACGTGGCGTAGGCGCTCGTTGAGACAGGCGACACTGATGGAAACGTGTGCCACTGCTTGCTTGCAAGCAGTGCGTGCTTGTCGGGTCGTAAGCTCAACTCCGCGGCACTGCTTGCAAGCAAGCAGTGGCACACGACGTTTTCTGGCGAACTTGCAGTCTACTTCTCCGGCGGCAGCGCGGCTTTCGGCTGCGGGTTCAACTCCGCACTGGGCGTCGCGTCGGCTTTCAGATCGCCCAGGGCGTACTGCACACCGTCGAGATAGAACGCCAGCAGCGTCGGATTCCAGAAGATCTCGTGCCGGTGCCCCAGCGAGCAGAAGAACACGCGGCCCTTGCCGACTTGTTGGATCCAGGCGACCGCGTCGTCATTATCCTCGCGGCCTTTGTTGTTCGGGTCGCCTTTGGCGTCGTCCATGCTCAAGAGCACGCGAAGCTTGTCGCGCGAGTAGGGGCCGCCAAACTTGTAGATTTCGTCCGTGACCCAAAAACCCTTGCCATCGAAAACACGAACCAACGGGTGCTTGGGATCGTCGATCTTCACCGGGCATTTTTGCCAGGGATGTCCGGCAAAAACGCCGCCCATCATCGCGGCTCCCTCGGGCCAGTTCTTGAAATTGTCGGCTCCGCCGTGGATGCCGATCATTCCGCCGCCGCCGGCGATGAAGTCGATCAGGGCTTTTCGGTGTTCGGGCTTCTCGAATTTCAGGCTCACCGTATTGTTGAACACCACGGCATCGAACTGCCCCAGCGTCTCCGGCTCGAACATGGCCATATCGTCGCTAAGCACCGACTCGTAGGCACCCGTCTTGTCGCCCATTACCTTCAAGGCTGCCGCGCCGAAAGGGATCGAACTGTGGCGGAAACCTTCGCAACGATTGAAGATGAGCAGCTTCCTTGCCTTGGCCGGCTTGACGGTCGCCTTTTCGGGCGAGGCCTCGGCCATCTTCGCCACTTCCTCGTCGCTGGGCCCGGCGGCACTGGCCGGGGTCGTAATCGCGGCGGCGATGGCTGCCGTACATGCCAAACCGAGCAGAAATCGACACGGATTCCACGTTCGTTGCCTGTTCATTGTGCTTTCCTTTCGACTGGGTAATACGGTTGTGGATGGTTGCATGTTCGTTTGGTGGTCCGGGGTCTTTCGTTTAAC
>CAYUIQ010000037.1:0-47203 GCA_964444795.1 uncultured Planctomycetaceae bacterium | reverse complement strand
GGGATGGCCCTTGCAGTCGATCTGGATGTAGTCGGGCTTCACCTTGTCGATGACGAGTTCGACCATCTGCCGTGTCGTCCGCTCTCCAACGCGGTCGCAATCGTCGCCCGCATGGAAGTCAAAATGCACGCCGAGGAAGGAGTCGGCTCTTTTCATCCGCGCCGGACTCTCGGCCGCCAAGGCATCACGGTACGAAAGGCAGACCGCCACTGCCCCGAATAGTACCGCTGCCCCGAACAGTACCTGCGGGAACGATCGCCCTAAGCGGAGGCAAAGAAGGTCGTGGGCTGTTTTCATGTCGCAGGTTCCTGTTTGTTGAGGCTGTTTCCTGTCACCGCGTCATACGGCGTGGGCCAATTCGGCAAGAGAGGGTGATTCTTCGTGTCGGCGGCTGCCTTCGAGCAAAAGTAGCGAATCGATTGCGGTTCGGTAACCCCGGCGTGTTTGTGGCTGCAGTCTGGGCCTCGCGGCGCCCGGACGACCGATTCGCCGACTTCCACGGCCCGCGGCGTACGTTCGTAACGAATCTCCGCATGGCGGACGTTTCACCGGAAGCAGCGGACGACCGGGGACGCTATCTGGCGGTCTGCCATGAAATCACGTCGATGAAGACGCTCTGCGTGTCGACCATTTTCATGCCCCGCTGCGAACCTTGGGCGAAAATCGCCTGCTGGAGGAGTTTCCCCAGCGGGCTGTCGAAACTTCGGTTTCCTCCGGCACGGGTTGTCACGGTGTCGCGGGCCCGCTCGATCGATTCCTGGGCCAGCCAACTGAAGTCGACCGGTTCGCCTTCCGACTTCAGCGCCACGAACACGAGGTGCTCCAGGCCCAGCGAATCGCCTTCGACCTGCATGGGGCCCACGACGTGCGAGCCTCCGGGATCGAGACGGTTGTCGACCACCGAGTCGGGCGGCGGAAAAACCAGGTCAATTCCGTATCCGCTGTCGACGAACAGCAGCGAGAAATCGATGGCGTAGCGAGAAGTGTTCTCGACGCGCAACCCGACGAGGTCTCCGGCCTGAAGCTGTACGCCGTTCTTGCTCCAGGTAATCGGCTTCCCCCGACGATCCTCCTCGTCGGCAAGCCGCACCAATTGGACGCGGACTGATTTTCGTTTTGCTTTTCCGCGAAGGAAACTCCACACGCGCTGTGCCTTGCTTCGCGAGCCGATTCTCAGGAGATTTGATGCTCGGGCAATCTTGCCCAATCGGTCTTCCAGCCAAGGGATCGCCTCCTCCGCGGCGACCACCGGCCCGAATTCCGCTGTTTCGCCCTTGGCCGAGAAGCTCCACCCTTCGGCCGGGACGAGCATGAGTTTCTTTCCGTCGATGATCCGTACGAGCCAGTTCGCCTTCTCCGGCTCTTCAACACATTCAAACACAGCCCCTTCTTTGGCGGCTGCTTGCTCAAGCCGACGGCGCCACAAGCCGAGTTCCGGCGAAGAATCGCCCGTTGCGTTTGCCTCGCTCATGTCGACTGCCACGCGCAGCCGCAAGTCGCCGTACTCCCAATGCACGACTTCGCACCGGCCGCCGAGCGGCAGATCCTCGCGAAGAGGCAGCGGATCGTAGGCACACGGCTCGACAATCGACTCGGCGAGCCGGAGTCGACGAATGCGCACGTGCCCCAGCGCTTGTTCGGACTCCTCCTCTCCGGGCGGCGGGTAGACGGCCAGAACGGTGCCGACGGTCAGTCCGTGTAAGCTGCCGGCGCCCAACTCGAGAATGCCGCCTCGCCCGTTCTCCAGCACCAGGCGCGAACGTTCCGGCCATTGCTCCTTCCCAAGTACCTCGCGATGCCGATCACTTCCTTCAATCAGGGGTGTCGGACCGATCCGTCGGGAAGAAACGTACTCGGCATGGATCCGCTGCACCAATTCGGTATACGTCAGCTTGGATTCCGCTTCGGTCAACACCTTGACCAGGGTGTACGTCAGCAATCCATGCCACTGGCCGTCGGCTGCGTTGCGAGGCAATCGCATTTCCACCGTCGGTTCGTGCGGCTGCGCGGCATAAATGGCAACCAGACCGCCGGTGTCCGTCTCCCCGTCGAGTGCGTCGGTTTCGGAGTGAATGCCGCGCGTCAAGGACACGGGGCGCGCCGCGTCGAGCACTTCCCTGGGCAGAAGCTGCTCGGGAGCGATTTGTCGCAGAACCTCCGTGCCGCGAACCGACGTTCCCGAGTGACAAGCGTCGACGACGACCCAGATCGACGCCCCACGCTCCCGTATGGCTTGAAGCCAACCTCGCAATTCGTCGTCGGTGACCGCGTTGGGAATCCCCTTTGCCCCCGGGCCGAAAGCCATGTCGAGGTCGGCGGGGCAGAAAACTTCGTCCATCCCGTCCGGCTCCGGGTCGTCGGCGTTGTCGGGGTCGTCGTCGGGCTGCTGCGTACCGTGCCCGGAAAGTAAAACGACGACGCGGTCGCCTTTCCCCGATCGTTTGATCAGTTGTTCAAACTCGCGGCAAATGTTCGCCCGCAGCGGCCGGTCCGCCCGTTTACCCGTCCGTTCGGAGAGCTGCCGCACGTTCTTCTCCGGGAAATCGAACGTACCGGTCAGCAGGTCCGCCATCAACTCGACGTCGTTGGTGGCGCCCATGAGCTGCGCACTGATCGGCAGGTTGTCGTAGATCGTGCAGCCGACCAACAGGGCATGTTGCGTCGGTTCGCGTAACGGTTTCTCTTCGGGGCCGGCAACCGGCGGCCGAACTGTTTGAGGGGCCGGTTTCGAGGACGGCTTGGGAATCATTCCCCTCTTGGCGCCGTTTCCGTCGCTCTGCTCGCCTCCACATCCGAACATCGACACGCCGAACAGCGCCGCCGCGAAAAACAACCGGGGAAACGATCGCATGGTCAGGTCCTCTCGTCACAAGAGCAAAGCGAGACTCAACACCCGAAACCGGAACAAGGCCCCTTGAGACTGCTCATCGCCAGTCACCACCCAGAACAAACGCCGCCCAGAAATACGGCGACAGACGCGAAGATTCTTCCGCAGGTTGGTCCGGCCGCAGCAGCGTTAGGCCACGAGGCCGCAACTCGCGCCGGCCGGGATCGTATCGCTGGAGCATCGTCAATTGGGCCTGCCGGAGCGATTCCAACTTACCCAGGTTTTCTTCCCATAGGAGACGGTAGAACTCGACCATCAGAGCTTGCGTGGCCGAATCGTCGACTTTCCAGAGGCTGGTCACGGTCGTGTCGGCGCCGGCCATCTGGAAGGCCCGCTGGAGCCCCAGCACGCCCTCACCGGCGGCCGTTTTGCCCAGGCCGGTTTCACATGCCGAAAGGACGGCCAGCTCCACGCCGCCGAGATTCAGCGACGCAACCTCCAGGGCGGTCATCACTCCGTCGTCGGCCACCTCGGCCGCATCCTCGGTGGAGGTCGCTTCCCCGCCACTGCGATTCGCCCCGGCCAAGGCAACGCCGGAGAGCAGGCCCGGGTGAAACCCCAGTGTCGAGGCGGTGCTTCCCGGAGCAGCGTCCGTGCTACCGTCGGGGCTCGGCAGGCTGAATGTGGGGACGATTTGATCAGGGGCAAAAAAGCCGTGCGTAGCCAGATGCAGACAACGAAACTCCGGGGCCAAAGTGCGGAGGCGTGCTTCCGTCGCTTCGGCGCCGCGGACCTCTTCCAAGGGGCTCTCGGCGAAGTGCTTTCGGTGCAGTTCGGCAATCGCCGTCAACTCGCGGGCCGTACCCGGCAGCGGGCCAAAGTGCAAGTCGCCACCGCGAACGGCCGCTCGCGAGGGCGCGGCCGCCAGCATGTTGTCCGCCGCAGGCGTCGTGCCCGGCATGGCGCCAAAGTCGACGTCGCCCACCAGCATCAACGAGGGAGCGACCTTCTGACCGGCGTCATCCTCGGACAACAAAGCGGGCAGCAGCCTCGGAACCGGCACCACCACCAGGGCCCGCTCCTCGATCAGGTACTTCTGGGGCTCGCGTCCGGGCAGTGCGGCCAGCGGCAGACGGGCGGTGACCCCGTCGGGCGAGAGCAAGACGATGCCGGCGCCGCCGAGATGCTCTTCCAGCGGTTCCCAGAGCAACTTGCGTAGTTGCTTCTGCGGCAGATCGGGGGCGATCCCGCCGGTCCCACCGCCTTTCCGCACGATTAGTTCCCGCCAGCGTGTTCCCGCCTCTTCAATCGCCTCCGCGGGCCCCAACTCAACGCGTACAATCGGCGCGCCCTTGCGAACGATAAAGGCCGTTAAGAGCCGTTTGCGTTCTCCATCCGGCCGGGCATCCGGCGGTAGGCCGTCGTATTCCAGAAAATCGACCAGCACCGCTTGGTCGGGAAGTGCCGCCTGCAATTCTCCGACGCTGATCGGCCCTGCATCTTGCTCGGCAACGGGGGCAATGCCGCGCAACTGCCTTTCCAGCGCTTCCTTTCTTGCGGTCAGTCTCTCAAGGGCTGGTTTGAATTGCTCGATTTGGCTGTCGGTAAGTTCCATGGCAGCCAAGGTGGCCATCTGGCGCGAAATCATCTGTAATTGGAACTGGATTGTGCCCCTTTCGTCCGCACCGCCCGGCTGGCTTTCCAGTGCCTCCTTCTTCTCCGTCAGTTTCTTGAGGCTGGCCTTCCATCCTTGGAGTTGGCCGGCGCCGGGCTGCATGAGAGCCAGGGTGGCCAACTGGCGCGAAGTCTCCTGCAATTCGGCCCGGCGTTTGTCGGCTTCGGGATCGCCGGTTTTCGCCCGCACCTGCCGCTGACGGGCAAATACGGCCCCCTTCCAGATCAACACATGCCCATAGGCGTCGTCCGCAAGACCGCCGCGCTGGGCCGCCGACCAGAGGTAGGCAAAGAGCACCCGCTGGGCACCGCGGGTCATCGCCAATTGCTGGCGTTCGGAGAGGACTCCAAACGTGGCATCCAGATTGTCGCGGAAGATGGCCAGACTTTCCTCCAACTCCACAACCGCCTTGTCATGCGATCCGGTTACCTGATGCAACTCCGCCAGATTGGCCAGATGGCGTGCGTACAGAGGGCGTTTCTTCCGCACGGGCGTCTCTGACTTCTGGAGTACGGCGGCAAACTGACTCTCAGCCTCGGCGTAGTCCCCCGCTGCCATGTTGAGCTTGGCCAAACTGGTCAGGGATTCCAAATACGACATGGAAACTTCCCCCAACACATTTCGCCGAGCCTCCAGGCCAGTCGTAAAGCTCCGCTTGGCCGCCGCGTTCAAGCCGAGCCGCGCGTAGACCCCACCCAGATGGTGGGATGCCGCGGCCCAGCGAATCAGGTCTCGGTGATCGTCCCGGTTCGGGCGCTGCAAGACAACCCATTCCAGAACGGCTCGCGCATCATTCAGGCGGCCAGTCAGCAAGTAGGCTTCTCCCATGTTCGTAGCACTGACCACGTACTCCCGGTCGGTCGGTTTCCAAATTTTTCGCCCCAATCCCAACGCCGACCACGCCGTCTCCCCTGCTTTCGCCACGTCTCCCATTCGCACGTAGGCCGTGAACTGATGATTCAAGGCATCTATGTACTCCGGATGCTCTTCGCCGTACAGTTCTCGCAGCATCGCCAACGCCTGCCGCTGGACTTTCACCGATTCAGCATATTCTCCGGTATCACGGTGTAGGGCGGCCAAATTCGCCAGGCACGCGGCACGGCAGCTTGAAGGTCCGGGAAACCGCGTGCGGAGGAAGGATTCATCTTCCTTGGCGATCTCCGACGCCTTGTAGTACCAACCTCGTTCCAGTAATTTGGCCGATCGGGCCGTTCTTGCCCGCGCGCCGCAGACGCGTCGTCTCGTCTCGTCAAACAAGCTGAGGGCGCGCTTCGCGTCCCGCAACGCCACCCTCGCATCGCGCGATCTCCAGTGATCTTCACCGTAGATACGAAGGATGATATCGAGTGACTCCTGGAAGTGTTTGGGGGCCAGCGAGCTGTTCGCCAGTTGGAGAATTCTGCCCAGTTCGGCTGCCGCGATCGCCACGGTCAGGTCGCTTGTACCGTAGACTTGCCTCTTCGCGTCCAGCGCGCCGGATGCGTGGATAGCAGCGTCCCTGAAGTCGCCCATAAGCTGGCACTGATACCGGCGCAACATGTATTCTCTCATATCCTCGACCAATGCCGCACGCTTCTCCTGAAGATCCTTGAGGTCCTTCCGCGCGGCCACGACCTCCGGATGGACATCCCCGAGTTGTTCTCGTTTCGTTCCCAGCATCTCCTGAGCGGCTTGAATCGCCCGGGCCATTTCGCCCCCATCATGCACTTCCTCGGAATAGTCAAACCATTTGTCCCGGTACTCCATCTTGACTATGTCGTCAGCGTCCGCCGTGGAAAGCCCGTTATCCTCGCCCACCGCTTCGTTTTGCAGGCGGAGCAGCCACTGCCGGTCTTCAGCTTCGAGATGGCCGGTTCGTGATTGCTTCAAGTCGAGTGCCTCTTTCGCCGCCTGAACAGCATAACGGTATCTTCCCACACCGCGCCTGCGCTCGGCTTTCTCTCGCCACTCCAGTTCGTCTTTCATCTGCTGGGCTTGCGCGCGTGTCAGATTCGCATACGCCGGGTCCGTCGTCCCGAGTAAGGCGGCATTCTCCCGGGCTCTTACTTCGGCGGAAGTCTTCTTGTTTCTCAGGTTCGTTAGCCACTGTTGGTCTTGAGCGTCCGTTCCGCCGGTCCGCCCTCGTTTCAGTTGAAGACACTTCTCCGCCGCTTTGACGGCTTGGTCGTGTTGGCCATCGCGGCTCAGGCGGTCGGCTTCTTCGCGCAGCTTCTTCTCTTCACTGCTGGAGCCGGTCGCCGCACCGGGAGAACTGCCCTGCGGCCCGGTCGCTTGTTGCGTCATCCGGGCTCGCTGCTGCTCGCTGCGGATCTGATTGACCCACTGCTGATCTTGGTAATCCGAACGGTGGGTTCGCCGTATCTTCAATTGGACGTACTCTTGGGCGGCGCGAATCGCCTCGTCGTATTTGCCCTGTTGGCGCAATTGCTCGGCCTTCTCACGGGCCCGGTTTTCTTGCTCCAGTTGCTGCTTCTGGTAGGGCGTCATCTGCGGCTGGCCGGGACGAGGGGGCTGGCCGAAGCCCGGCTGGCCCGGGCGTGGCGGACCTGGCGGATAAGGGCCCTGGGCCATCGCGGAGACGACCGACACGGCGACTGCCGCGCCGAGGAGCGAAGAGAATACCACCCGAAGAACTGGACCGAAGTGACGCATGGGCATCCCCTTCAATGGCAGACCTGATAATCGATCCGCACCGGCCCGGCCGCTTCTTCTTGGCCAGGCCAACTACGCCGACCAGCATAAAGGCAACCCACCTTACTCTGCCGGGCCAACCTTGCCTACCCACCCGCCTGAGGTATTCCCCTCGCTCGATTCGTGAATTCCGTCGGATCCCGCCGCCTTCGGTCACGCCGCCGCCTTGCCGACCCTGCCTGAGGCCGCGTTACGGGTGCTTGCTGAGGCTGAAGATGGGCAGCAGCAGGGCCAGGCCGATGCCGCCGACGACGACGCCCATGGCGCAGATCAGCAGCGGTTCGATGAGGCTGGTGGCCGTCTTCACGGCCGTTTCCACCTCGTGGTCGTAGAAGGTGCTGACTTTCTCCAGCACCAAGTCGAGCTTACCGGTGTCTTCACCCGAGCCGATCATCTGGACCAAGATGCGAGGAAATAGCGGGTTGTCGGCCAGCGACTCGCAGATCTTCCGGCCGGAGGTCACCTGGTCATGCACCTGTTTCCAGAGTTCCTCGTAGCCCTGGTTGCCCGACACGTCGCCGGCCAAGCGGATGGCGTCGAGCATCGGCACGTCGGCGGCGAGCATGGTTCCCAGCGTGCGAATGCTGCGGCTGATAGCCACTTTGCGGAGCATCGGTCCGATGACGGGGATGTTGATCTTGGTCTGGTCGAGTAGCTTGCGTCCCGCGACCGTTCGACGGCCGGCGAGGAATGCTATCGTCACCGCCGCCAGTCCGGCGACCCACCAATACCAATAGCCCAGAATCGCGTTGGACAGACCGATCATGATCAGCGTCGGCTTGGGCAAATCGACACCTTTGCTCTCGAACAAAGGCGTAAATTTGGGCAGCACGTAGGTCAACAGGAAGATAGTCACGCCGGTGGCCAGGAGCATCATGACCAGCGGATAGGCCATGGCGGCGCGAATCTTGCTTCGCGTCTCGACCTCCTTGCGCAGATATCCGGCAATGCGGTCCAGCATGGGGCCCAGCGACCCGCTGGCTTCGCTCGCCTTGACCAGCGAGACGTAGGTGCGGTCGAACAGCTTGGGATAGGAGGACAGCGCGGAGGAAAAACTCTCGCCGCTTTCGACCGCGCTTTTCAGACCGCTTAATACCTCGCGAAGCGTCGGGTTCTCCTCCTGCTGGAGGATCCCGCCCAAGGCCTCGGAAAGTGTTATCCCTGTTTCGACCATAATGGCCAACTGGTTTGTGGTAAAGATGACGTCCGACTTGCTCACCCGCCGGGCGAAGAGCCCCGAGGCGTCGTCCTCGACACCCTCGTGCATCTCCATGACCTTGAAGCCGTCGCGGCGGAGTTGCTGTTGGGCGTCATCGAGACTGGTGGCCTCGACGACTCCGGTGAGCACCTTTCCCAGGGGGTCCTGGGCCGTGTACTGGTAGGTCATGGCGGCAAACCGTGGCGGGGATTGGGGGAATGAAAAAAAGGGGGCGGTATCCGTTGTCCATGGCCGTCATTGGCCGGAGGATCATTCCGCAGTGGCGGCGAGTGTGGCGGTGAGTGTGGGCGTGGGAGTATCTCCGGCAATGTGGAGGATCTCTTCGATCGTGGTAATCCCCTCGCGCACTTTCCGAAACCCGTCGTGGGCCAGCGTGATCATGCCGTTGTTGACGGCGATCTCGCGCAGATTCGTCAGGCTCTGGTCGGGGGCGAGAATGGCGTCGCGGAGTTGGTCGTCGAGCACGAGCAGTTCGTGTACGCCGAGCCGCCCGCGGTAACCCGTGTTGCGACAGGCACGGCAGCCGACGCCCCGGTGGAACGAGTCGAACTGGTAGCCCATCCGGTCGAGTGCTTTTCGGATCGAGCGAGGCGGTTCGTAGGTTTGCCGGCATTTGGTGCAAGTACGTCGCACCAGCCGCTGGGCCAGGATGACGTTCAGGGCGGCGCCGATGAGATACGGTTCGACTCCCATGTTGGCCAACCGCGTGATCGCCGAAGGGGCGTCGTTGGTATGCAGCGTGCTGAAGACGAGGTGGCCGGTCAGCGCGGCTTGGATTGCCGTCTTGGCCGTTTCCTCGTCGCGGATTTCACCGACCATGATAACGTCGGGATCTTGTCGCAGCAAGGTTCGCAGCGCCTTGGAGAACGTCAGTCCCACCTTCTCCTGAACCTGGAACTGATTGAGCAGCGGCAAATGGTATTCGATCGGATCCTCGACGGTACAGATGTTGTTCTCCATCGAACTGATCGCGCCCAGCGCGCCGTACAGAGTCGTCGACTTGCCGCTGCCGGTGGGACCCGTGACCAGCACAATGCCGTTGGGCGCCTTGATGCCCTGGGCGAACGCGGTCAGTATGTCTTCGGCGAAGCCGAGATCCTCGAGGTTGAGCGAAACGCCGCGCGTGTCGAGCACGCGGATGACGGTCTTCTCGCCCTTGGCGGTAGGAAAGGTGCTCACCCGCAGATCGATTCTCCGTCCTTCGAGCAGGACGTGGACCCGCCCGTCTTGGGGCAAGCGGCGCTCGCTGATATCCAGCGAGGCCATGATCTTGATCCGGCTGGTCACCGCCGGCAGCAGGTGCTGGGGGACCTCCAGCGACTTGTGGAGCCGGCCGTCGATCCGGTAGCGCACGCGAACGCAACGGTCGGACGGCTCGATGTGGATGTCGCTGGCCCCCTCTTTCACCGCGTTGAACACAATGTAGTTGACCAGGCGGATGACCGGAGATTGGCCGGCGATTTCCTCGATGTCGCCGATGTCCTCAATGGCGTCTTCGATCAACGTGACGTCGGCGGCGTCGGAGTCCTCGATGATGTCGTCGATCACGAAGACCTTGGAATTCGGCAGCGTGGCGAGCATCCGCCGGATATCTTTGGGCGTGGCGGCGACGATCCGCACCGAAAGGTTCGACAGGCTGCGGATTTCGTCGACGAGGAAGAGGTTCGACGGCTCCGAGACGGCGATCGTCAGCGTGCCGCGAACGACGAACAAGGGCAAGACCAGATTGTTCTCGATGTATTCGCGAGGCAACACGTCGAGGATCTTCTGATCGAACAGGCGCGCCTCGAGCTTGGCGTAGGGAACCTGATATTCCTCGGCCAGACACTCGACGATCTGGTCCTCGGTGCAATACTCCTCGGCCACAAGCACCTCGCCGAGCAGCTTGGTCCGCTTGCCTGCCTTCTGCTTCTCCAAGGCCGCATGCAGATCCTCGGGCGCGAGAAACCCTTTGGCAACCAGCAGGTCGCCAAGTCGTCGAGGTGCGGCAGTCGTACCCATAAGTGAAACCCGACCTTGTCCCTAATCTTCTAGTCCCTAGTCCCTACTCGCTACCGAAAGCTCTTCACCGCGTCGATGACGCTATCGAAGACTTCCAGTTCCTGATCCAGTTCCGTGATCTCAAGGATCTTGCGGTTGACGGCGTTCGAAGTCGTGACCGCGATATCGCCCCCTGTGGCGCGAAGTTGGTCCAGGGCGTCGAGCATCGCCGAGAGTCCCGTGCTGTCGATCCTTTCGGTAGCGTCCAGATCGAGCACGATCTGGTTGCGTTCGAGCGTCGGCAGATAGTCCACGAATTCCTCGGCCTGATCGACACCCAGTTCCTCGGGCGTATGCACGACAATCACGTCGCCAAAAACTTCCGTTGGCAGATTCATGGTTATCAGTTATCAGTTGGTCCTAGTTCCTAGTTCCTAGTCCCTACTCGCTAATCGCTACCCGCTAATCGCCAACTCCAACCATTTCTCCGGCAATGGCCGTCTCGATGGTCCGCAGAAGTGCGCGAGGACTGAACGGCTTGGCGATCACCGCGATCACGTTCCATTGCGACTGCAACGCCTCGACGTCGAGTTCGAGCCCCTTGGCCGTGAGCATAAGGATGGGAAGATCGGCCGAAGCGGGATGGTTTCGCACCCGCCGGATCAGCCCCGGCCCGTCGAGTCGCGGCATTTGGCAGTCGGTGACGAGGATGTCGGGCACGGTCTCCAGGAGAAGTTGCCAGCCTTCTTCACCGTCGGAGGCGGTTCGCACGTCGAAACCGGCGCGCCGGAGTTTGAATTCGGCAGCACGAAGGATGTGAATCTCGTCGTCGCAAAGCAGGATGCGCTTTTCCATGGTCTTCTTCCCGGAAGTCTTCATTTCGGAGAGCTACTCGATCGAGGCGCCGGCCAGTTGAGCGGCGCCGGGTAGGGTGACGGTAAATGTGCTGCCTCGCTCGGGGACGCTTTGCACGGTAAGACGCCCGCCGTGGACATCCTCGACAATGTGCTTGGCCAATGGCAGTCCGAGCCCCGTGCCGGGGGCCGAGTTTCGGTCCTTCTTCACGCGATAGAACTTCTCGAACACTCGCCCGGCATCCTCCTCGCTAAGACCAACGCCCGTGTCTTCCACCTCGAAGGCGATTTCGCTTCCCAGCATTCAACTGCGGAGGACGACGCGCCCCCCCTCGGGCGTGTATTTCACGGCATTGGAGAGCAGATTGATCGTCGCCTGCAAGAGCAGATCATGGTCGGCCAGCACGCGGAGATGCATCGGGCTCAGTTCGAAGCTAAGCCCGATGTTCTTGGCCCCGGCGGCCGGTTGTACGACACCGAAGGCCTCTTCGAGGACTTTGTTCAAGGAACGAGGCTCCTTATTCACCTCGACCACCCCGGCCTCAATGCGAGCGATGTCCAACAGGTTCTCGACCAAGCGTTGCAGACGGTCGGCCTGGCTGTCGATCACGCCGAGAAACTCCTCGCGGGTTTCCTCGTCCTCGGCGTCGCCGTCGATCAGCAGTTCGACATACGCCTTGATGCCGGCCAGCGGTGTTTTCATCTCGTGGCTCACGGCGGAGACGAACTCGGCGTTGCGTTTCCCCAGGGCTTTCTCCGATTCGATGTCGCGGAGCACGGCCACCGAGCCCTGGAAGGCGGCCTCCCCGGCTCCGTCCTCGGCCGCTTGCTGAAGCGGGGCGGCCGTGACCCGATACCAGTGCGACCGCCCGTGATCGTCGGTCAGTTCGATTTCTTCAGTGCGATTGGCGGGCACGTTGCGATGGCCGGCCGCCGTAAGCAATTCAACAAGCTCCTGGCAAGCGACGACCTGGGAGAGAGCCCGTTTCTCCGGATCGGCGCTATCCAGATCGAAGAGTTGCTCCGCGCTGGAATTCGCCAGTATGAGTTCGTTGTAGTCATTGATCGCCAGGACGGGATCTTCCAGGCCGGCAAGGATCGTTTGGATGTTCCGGGTTTCCGTCGCGCTGCGGCGGCAGCGAAGTTCCAGCGCGGTGCGCGCGTGTTCGGCTTCCCGTAGACGCTCGGAAAGCTGTCTCAGCGTTTCCCGAAGACGATCGGCCAGATCACGCCAATCGCTGTCGGCCGGCGGGCCAGGCAGCGAGTCTTCGTTGAGGCGAAGCGGGTCGCTTGTACACAGGGCATCGACGTAACTCAGCAGGGCGCGGCGTTCGCGTCCGCGGGTGCGATGCAGCATGGTCACTGCTGCGATGCCCGCTGCCGAAGCAACCAGTAGCAGCCCCAGTCGAATGGCCCCCGACGCCGTACCCGCGCCGAGCCCGGCACCCCAGGCCGCGCAAAGGGCAAGCGAGAACAGAACGGCCGCAGCCGGCGAAAGGCCATTTTCTCTGGTACTTCTCATGACGCGAACACTCGCATGGGACGTTCGTCTGCGCCTCTTGGATCGGCGATACGCGGACCGGTGATATGCACCTCCGGTGCCGCTCGATTGCCGCGCCAAAGCGTCAACTCGGGGAGGACGGACCGCTACGAAGTGGGAGCAAATCGACGATCGAGTTGTTCCGCTTGCAGCAAGTACGCGTCAGCCGCTTCGCGCCGCCCCAGTTTGGACAACGTGCGACCCAATAAAAAATAGGTCAGGGCACGCGCTTTGTCCAACGAAAGTGCTTGCTGCAATTCGAGTTGAGACGCGGCGAAGTCCCCCATGCGATAGTAGGCCACGCCGAGAATTTGGTGGGTGGTCGCTGAGTTGGGGAACGTGGAAACCGCACCGCGGAGCATGAAGACCGCCACCTCGGGGTGGTTGTGTCGCAAAGCCAGTACGGCCGAAGCGATGGGGACGTGCGGCTTATCCGGCTGGGTGGACGTCCCATCGAGAAAACGGGCTTTCGCCGTCTCCAAATCACCCCGCCCAAGTGCGATTGCACCGTCTCGCAGCGGCCCGGCCGCCGGCCCCAAGTCATCCCAGAATCGCCGGTCCGCCTCCTCGCAAGAGCTATCTCCGGCGACGCCCGGTGGGACCGATCTTCCGGCTTGTGACTCTTCCCCGGAAGAATACGCCTTTTCCGGCACTTGCGGCTGAGCGATCGCTTGATTGTAACTGACGCGGAAGAGTTCGTTTTGCGGTTCGATTTCGACGGCCCGCCGGTAGTGAATCAGCGCCTCGGCCGGTTGTCCCGCTCCGTCCAGCGCGACGGCCAGGGAGTGCTGGATCCGGGCTTCGTCGGCAGCGCGTGTTTCACCGCTGGGTGTGTCGCCCGCCAGACGAGTGAGTTGCCGGTGGGCCGCCTCCCAGTCGCCCTGGAGCAGATCGACCTGCGCCGCCAGAAGTTGACCTTGCCGATGGTTGGGATGTCGTCGAAGCAGTCGGTCGAGGTACTCGCGGCATCCGTCAATGTCGTCCCGATTCCAACATGCCGCGGCCGCTTCATATTCCGCCATGCCTCGACGCTGCTCAAAACGATCCACCGTCTCAGCGAGCCGTTGCCGTCGCTTTGGCGCAATGTCTTCGGGCAGCGGATTGAGCTGCGACAGGTACGAGCATCCCGCCAGGGTGGCAATCCAGGCCGCCACCAGCGGCGCAACCATCCAACGAATACCGGTAGATTTCACGGCTGGTTTCCTTGCCCCACTTGGTTCCGTTGCTCCACGATGTCGCGCCGACGACCCGGTTGGCCCGGATCGTGCGGATGGAGCGGAGCCGGCGGCCGGGGTTTTGGTTTTCCGAGTTCGTCCAGCAACCAGGGGGTAATCGCCTGGCCGTCGATCGAAGGCGGAGCGAGGGCGGCGGCACGCTCGCCGGCCAAGGTGTGATCACCCGAGTGGTTCCCTTGGAGAATGTCGCTGCGCAAATCGATGGCTGCCCGATCAATCGGGTTGAAGTGGATCGCGAGATCGGCAAAACGAAGCGCCGCGCGGCGGTTGCCCGCGTCCCATGCGTTTTGTGCCAGACGGAAGTAGCGCGCCGCGATCGAACGCTTGCCCGCCGGACTCATATGGTCGAACAGAACTTCGCGCCGGCGGTGGAATTCACACGCCGCCTTGTCGCCCTCGTGACACGTATTCGGCTCGTAGACGATACGCGGCGTAATCAAGACGAGGATCTCGCGGCGCTCAAGCGTTTCCGACTTGCTGCGAAATGCGGGGCCGACCAGCGGCAGGCTTCCCAGCACGGGCACTTGCGTGCTGTCGCTGGTGAGTTGTTCCCGCATCAGCCCGCCGATCACCACCGTGCAACCGTCTTTGACCAGCAAGTTGGTGGTGACCTGCGTGGTCTGCTTGTCGGGTACCCCGGTGACTTCGTTAATCGCACCGTCGGAGAGCTCGGGATGGACTTCCATGCGGATCAAGCCGTCGGAGGAAATGAAGGGGCGGAGGCGCAGGATGGCTCCGGTTTCGAGAAACTTGGTGGTCTCGGTGGAACTGGTTTCCGTTTGTGTTTCCTCTTTGTAGCCGATCTCCTCGCCGATGAGGATCTCGGCCCGATGCTTGTTCAACGCCATCAGCCGGGGCGTGGCGATCACGTTGGTGTCGCCCACTTTTTCCAGGGCTTCGAGAAACATACCCAACGAGCTGTCGAGGAAACCGAATTTCAGGCCGCCGTCGTCGAACTCCAAGTTGGCCAGCGACGCCGGCGGTGTACCCCAGCCGAGTCGGACGTTGGCCTGATCGCGAAGCAACTCGAAATTGACGCCGAACTTGTTCTCGTCGTCGAGCTTGACGCTGAGAATCATTGCCTCGATGTGAACCTGCAGCGGGCGGACGTCGAGTTCCTCGATCAACTGGTCGATCTGGTACAGAACCGCTTCGTAGTCGCGGACGACGATGGCGTCGCTACCGGCGAATCCGTCGCCGCCGGCCGAGAAGGCGTTGGAGTCGATACCCATCTCGGCGGGTGTCGTCACGGCCACGCTGCCAATCTCGGCGGTCAGCAGCGGCTGAATCAACTCCTCTAGGTCCGCGGCTCGAATGTAGTTCGGACGATAGATCCGGACGGTAATGCGATCGGCCAGCCGATCCATCTTCTCAAAATCCTCGGGCGTTCCCACGTAGAGAAACTGCTGCTGACGCCGGAACGTGTATCCGGTTGATTGCAGGATTGCCCGCAGCGCCGTTTCGACGTCCACGTCGTAAAGCGTCGCCGAGACTTTGCCCTGCACGTTCGTACTGGCCAGGATGTTGAGGTCGCCCATCTCGCTGAGCCCCTCGAGGACCTTGCGGATATCCTCGTCGCGAATGGTGATCGAAAGCCGGTCGTCGCCTTCGTCCTTGATCGTTGTTCGCACGATCGGCACCGCCGCCGCCGAAGCCGGTGCCACGGCGGGAGCCGGCGGTTGGCTGCCGCCGAAGCGAACTTCCGAAGTCGGCGGGGGTGGCAAGACGGGAGGCAAGGGCCGAGCTGTGGCCGCGGCGGATTCCACCGGGGGCGGCAAGATGCGTATCGGGTCATTTGCCCCGGCCAACGGCGCGCCTGGGGCCGGAAGCGGTTGCCCGGGGAGAGGCGGTTCTTCCGCCGGAGTGATCGGGGCGATGACCGTTTGGCTGGCCAGAGGGGGCGAGGGGTCGGCAACCCACGGGCCTTCCACCGGAGGAAGCGCCGGCAGCGGCGGCGGGCCGGCAAGCCGCTTGCATATTGGGGGGGATGATGCGGTGGCCAATCGATCCATTTTGGGCAGCAGCGGCAAGCCGCCCGTGGGGAACTCGACCGCCGGGAAGCGATCCCCCATGGCGTCCACGGTGTCGCCGACGCTGTCGACCGTTTCGTCCCGGAAAGGTTGCTTGGGGGGTTCGGATCGAAGCAACCGAGAGTCGGCCGAACCGGCCACGCCGATGGCCAGCGCCACGCCGAGCACGGCGAAGCTACCGTAGAGAAGCAGGCGTCCGGGATTGTTCATAATGTCTTCCGTGACATGACGACGATCAGCGATTGTCGCCAAGAATGTCCATTTTTTCCGAGAGTTGGCCTACGGGAAGCGCTACTTCGTACTGACGGCCCCGGCACAGCAAAACGATGGCCTGGGGGCGAATTGCTTCGAGGGTAAATACGACCGGCCTGCCGCCTTCTTGCCGCACGAGTTTCCGGCCTTCGGTGTACGCCTTGCCGTCGATCAGCGCGACGCGCCGACCACCGTGACCGATGCCGATCATCGAGGGCACCAGCGACAGCGTTTCGGGCGTCAACATCAAGGATTCCATACTCCCCCCACCGTGTGCCTGAGCCTCGGCTTCGGTGTCGGCGGCCTTGGATGCCGCTGCCAGCCGGGCGGCTTCCAATCGCGCGATTTCGGCCGGCGAAGGTCCGAACGGGTCGCGTGCGATGGCCCCCGGTGGGGCCGGTGACCCTTCGGGATGTTCGTCGATCCAGGCCGCCAACTGTTCCCATGAGTATTTCTCGCCGGCCGCTAGGTTCTTTCCCGCCTCGTGATCCGCCGACGGAGCCACGGCCGATGGAACGCTCGCGCCCGTCGTCTGGCCGTCCCGCGGATCGGTCGCCGCCGTTGGTGTTTGTGATTTCGATGCGTTCTCCCCGGCTACCAACGGCCACAGAAACGGTGTGCAGACGTAGAGCGCAACCAAGCCCAAAACAGCCAGAGTCGCCGCTTTCTTGGGGCTGGCCTTTATTTCCCGTTTCAACTGTCTGATTAGTCGTGGAGTGCCCATCGTTACTGATGCCTCCCTCGTCGCGGTAATCTCGCCGAGGATCGGCCTCCTTCGTTTCATCGGTTTTTCGATATTGTTGACCTAATCCGATTTATCCGAATTTGCGGTAAAAACCGCCATGGTTATCTCACAGCTTGTCGTTTTCCCTGCTTCGCCATTCCCCCTACAGTCAAGATCTTCGATCCAGATGGCCTGCGGCAAGTTCTCCAGGCTTCTCAGGAGTTCGTAGATTTGCGGCATGGTGCCGGCGCATTCCAAGACGAAGGGGGTTTTGTGGAGGGTGTTCAGGGAGAGGACGCTGGCGGTCACCTGCTGGGGCTCGCATCGCACGACCGTCGCTCCGGCGGCGCCTGCCAAACCCTGGATCCTCCCCATCATGGCCGGAAGCTCAGCCAGGCTGGGGGAATCGTGCCGCCATTGGTCGACGTACCGAACCGTTTGCTGGCATTGGGCTTCGGTTTGCCCGATCGCTCCGGTCACGTCGCCGCTCTGGCGTACGCGCTGCTGTTTCTCTGCCGTCTGGCGATCCAGTTCGGCGACGGCACGGCGGCCGGGGAGATAGAAGACCGCGAAATAGCCGATCGCGATCAAGACGATCGGCACGGTCACCATCCAGCTTCCGCCGCTTTCGGGAGAGTTTTTCATGGGTGGCTCGTGAGCAACGGGTTGAAGCGAGGGGTTTGCCGGCCGATACGCTCGGCGGCGCTGGTCGGGCCGCCCGGCTGCCCAATACCGGGACGTACCGTCAAAGTCGCTTCGAACGTGAAGGCGGTGCCATCGTCGGTCGACACGCTTTGCACGGACGGAGGCGGGGCTTCGACAAAGAGGCCGCTCTTGCCCAACTGCTCCAGATAGCGATACGCCGAGACGCTCCGCAGTACGGTCCCGGAGATCAGGACGACGGTCTCTTGCTCGTCGTAGCGCTGTCGCAGCCGTTGGAGATCTTCGGCGGCCGGCGCCAAAGCGGGCTGCTTCTCCTGGCCACCGGGAACACGTCCCGCGAGGCGTCGGCCTCTCTCCCAAAGCGATCTGCCGGGTTGGGTGTCGTAGGTGATCTGCAATTGGTCGAGCGTGGCATCGTCGGGCAAGACCGAAATCACGGCCGCGAGAATCCGCGTCCGGGGCCAGGGATGCCGGAGATAGGTGATCAGTTGGGCATCGAAGCGGGCCGGTTGCAGTTGGGCGCTTGCCCGGTCCAATCGCTCGGTCTGCGCGACGACCGTTTGGTAGGGAGGCGTGATCAGATCGAGCCGCCGCAGGGCATCTTGCCGACAGCGATACTGCCCGAGCGAAACGCCCCCCAGCAGCAATAGGAACCCCAGGACCACCGCCAATCGCCACGGCTTCCAGTGCCGCGTGGCGCGGCTCTGTCGGTATTGTTCGGGAAGAAAATCGATGTCTTGCATGCTGTCCTTCGCTCGTCAGTTGAAGTTTCGCAGTGCCAGGCCCGCGGCCACATCCCATTGTCCGGCTTGGCCCGGCAACGTCTGGTTGTCGAAGGAGCGCATCGGATTGCCCAATTCGCAGGGCATATCCAATCGCTTGGCGAGCAGTTCGATCATCGACGGCGACGCTTCTCCGCCGCCGAAGACAAGTTTTGCCACGGGATCGCCGCGGAAGGTAACGCTGAAGTAGCGAATGCACATCGACACTTCGTGAGCCAGCCGGTCCGCCAGGGGACGGACGGCCTCGACGATACTTCGCGTGATTTCCGGATCGCGTTGATCGGCCCGGCGGTCGCCGTTGTGACGGCGGAGCGAGGTCGCCTCGGGCGACGGCATCCGCAGCCGCTCGGCCACCGCGCGATCCAGTTGACGTCCGCTGAAATCGACGTACTTGACAAACCGGGCTTCCGCGCCTTCGGCGATCGTGACGCTGGTCGCCGACGCTCCGAGGTTGATCAGTGCGATCCGTTGTCGCTGGTCCGCGTCGCGACGAAACTGCCGTGCATAGCAGCGTAACAGGGCTGCCGGTTCGACGTCCAATGCCAGGGGGATCAGGCCGGTTTCCCGGGCGATGGACAACAGGCGCTCGATCGCGCGGCGGCGGCAGGCCAGCAAGACGACCTCCCGGCGCAGCACGTCGCCCTGCCGGACGTCGGCGGCGTCGAGGAAGCGGATCTCGGCTTCGTCGGCGTCAAAAGGAATGCGCCCGGCCGCTTCGCTGCGAACGATGCCGGGAAGCGTCTGACTGTCGGCTGGCGGTACGCGGATGTTCTGAACGAAGAGGTCGCCCGCGCCGAGGCAGAAAACCGCGCGCCGGCCGCGAAAGCGGCGCTCCCGGCGAAGACGATCCAATGCCTCCACAATCCGGGCGTCACGCTCCTCTTGCGTCGCATCGCTGGCGGTCGTCAATTTCCAATGAGCCGCTTCCAGTACGCGAGATCGGTCGGCGTTAAACTGGACCAGCTTAATGGCATCGCTACCGATGTCCACGCCCAACGGTCCATATCGCGGTTTCAAAATCCATCCCACCATACCAACGCCTCGCCTTTCCTCGTTCCTAATCGCTGATCTCTAATCGGCCTGTGCCGCCCACACCGGCGTCTGGCCGCCAAACTTGCCGACCTTGGCCAGCCCGGTCACCGGGTTGACGGCCACGGAAATATACCTCGTTGCCGAACCTGTTCCGGCGGCTATCCACACAACGGTCTCTCCGCCTCGAGTCGTTTCGCCCAACGGGCCGAACTCCAGATCGGCAACCGGTACTCCCGAATTGCCGACCGCGAAAATCCTCGCGCCGTCACCGATTTGCGGCAGCTCGTCCAGCCGGACGATATGCTGTTCCGGCGGATCGTCTGGCGAGCGAAACGCGGAATCGGGCAGCGTGTCGAGCGACGCGTTGGCACCGCTATGGCTCAGTACATACTCGTTGTTGCTCGCGTCGAACGTAAACTGGTAGAAGCTGTTATTGGTCACCGACAGACTGCGGCCGTACGCCAGATCGGCCGACAGAACCTCGGCCGCCGATCGAAGTTGATCGTGGACGCTCGGATTGCTGCTGGGCAAGATGATGGCCGCGAGAATTCCCATCAGCGAGATGACAATCAACATCTCGATCAGCGAAAACCCGGCGGGCGGTCCGTGGCGGCGATGCATGGCAACGGCTATTTCTCCGGCGGGTCGACGACGATGACCTTCAGCTTGCCCGAGCGAAGCAGTTCGTTCTGTTCTTTCAACTCCGAGTTGATTTCCCTTAACAGCTTGATCATCTCGAACCGCTGTTCGACCGAATTGGCGAACGGCTGTTTGGGTACCGAAGGCGGCGCGGCAGAGGTCCGATACAAGCCTAGCACGCAAGCGATCAGGACCGCGGCGGTGGCGGGGAGCGTCCAGCGACGCCAGAGGGGGGTTCGCATGTCGTCTTCCTTGCACAAAAGGGTCAATCCGATGGATCATCGGTCCACCGGATCATGTCCCAGCAAAAACCGTCGTCGCCGGGATGGGGAAGGTAAACCGGGTCGTCCGGAATGTACCAGTGGTAGCGAGCCGACGTCGATTCCGGGGCGATCGTTATCCGGGGTTTCGGATCATGCCTGAGCCATTCGGGGAAGTATAGTGTCGCGCCGTCTTCCAGATCCTCCTCCACCTCCTCGAAAGCGTCGTATTCATTCTTCCAGCTCAATGTTTCCCACGGCTGACGTTCCTTGACGTACAGCGCTTGCGTAATCAGCCGTCCGGAAACGGCGAACTCGACCGTTTCCGAACTCTTCTGCACCTCGAACCGGTCGAACACGGCGGCCAGACCTCGCAGGCTGCCACCCCCGGCGGAAGTCACCAGGAAGTTGCGGCAGACGACCGCCGGAAGCCGAAAAGGGAGTCCCGAGTCGTCGACGTTGGGTAGATCCACCGGCTCGATGTGTACGTTGGTCCCTTCGATCTTGACGTCATCCTTGCAGAACAGCGTGCCGCGTACCGTTACGTTGTCGCGAATCGAGACCGTGCCGTTGCGATAGAAGATGCCCAGCGGATTGGTGCGCGGATCGGGCTGAAGCGTCGTGTCTTGGAGCGAGGTGTCGACGGTCGGCACGTTGTACACCGGCCCCCCGTCATAGATGGAGTAGGTCGTCGGCGCACCCGGCTTGACCCAATCCGCGGCGGTTGCCCGCACGGGAATATCGTAACCCGAGACGCCCAGATAGCTAACCAATGCTTGGATGTCGATTGCGTCCTGAAGGTAGGCCGGCACGAAAACGGGACCGCCCAGCGGGCGAAAGTCCTCCCGGCTGGCGACACGCATCTTATTGAGGTCGGTCAGGTATTGCGCCCAGGCCGAGTAGTCGTCGGGATAGTGCCGGGCGATCTTCAACTTACCTTGCACGCGTACCGAACCGCTGATCCGGCAGGGGATGTCAATCTCAAACGGCTCGGAACCTGTCTGGTAGACCGTGCGCTTTTGCATATTCGACCAATCGGCGGGCTCCGCGGGGGTTTCCCGGGGAACCAGACGGACCACCGCCCGCACGCGATGGGTCGACACACGCGTGGGGTCGGCCGGATCGATCGAATACCCCGACGATTCCAGGGTGACGCGATAGGGATAGTCGGCATCGTCCGGCGACAAGGCAGGATCGCCAGCCGTATAGGTAACGGTGTAACCTTCATTGGCTCCCACAGCGCCGGCAAGCGAGGTGTCGACGCCCGCCCAAACGGCCGTGTGCATCTTCTTCCAGGCCAAGGTCAGCCCGGTGGTCGCCGCATGCCGGGCCAGTGCTCGCCGGTCGGCATTGTTGCGAATATGCACGGCCGTGCCTTGCGACCGCATCATCGCATAAGCCAGGGCGAGTGTCATCGAGACCAGCGTGAGCACCAAGATGACGCTCACTCCCCGTCGGCTATTTGCGGAGCGCCGTCCCATGCCGGACCGTTGCGTCGAGATTGGCGAGCCGTTCGTTGTAGCGGTCATGGGTTACCTGTCATTCCCGGCGCGGTACGCACGGTATTACGGCGCGAGCGAATAGTACAGAGCGGCCGAACCGAAAAACGGCACGCCGGGCCGGTCTTCGGGAGCAACACCCGACGAGGGATCCGGAGGAAGCAACTGCAACTCGATGCGCACCCAAACCTGTCGCAAGCCCGTTTGTAAGCCATGGATTCCCTGCACCCAGGGAAGACTCTCCCAGGTGCGCGATCCGCCGCGATAGGCCGCCCAGTCCGAGGCCGAAGGACTCAGCTCGCTGGTGAATCGCACGACACCGCGCGGCGATGAGGCGTTGTCGATCGAAGCCGTTCGCAACAGGTCGGTCAGTTCCACGCGATCCGTCGTGGGGCTCGATTTCATCGCCGCGGTGACGGCGGCCCAGGCCGACGTGTCGTCGACCGGCGGGACGATGCCCGTGTCGCCAGGCATGGTCCAAGCGACCAGTATACCGGGCGACGCCGGATCCGGGGAGAAGACGACCAGCTCGTTGTACCGGGGCAAACCCTTCGGATCGGCGGCCGCGCCGTCGGGATGCCAGACGACCAGCGTATCGGGAAACTGCCACGAACCTTCCGTTTCGGATAGCACCAGAACACCGGGAAACTGCTCGTTGGCCGTTGCCTCGCGAACCGTTCGTGTGATGTGCGCCATCGCCACCCGCGCGTGCTGGGTCGCGTCTCCGTGCCCCTGGCTATACGCGAAGCTCACCTGCACGGCTCGCGCCAGGCTCCCCAGACTAACGGCAATGACCGCCATGATGGAAATGGAAATCAGCAATTCAATCAACGTCAGCGCGTTGCGCCGGCGCGTGGCCGTGCGGGGTCGGGCGGAGACGCCGGTTCGGTGGCTACTGCGGTGGCACATAGGAGACTACCCGTCGAAGCCTGGCCAATTCTTGTACGCCGCGTTGCGGGTCATCGCGGACGATACGCACGTCCACGGCGCGATAATCGCTCGTTTGTCCATCGGCCAGGGGCGTGGCCAGATCGGACTCGGACACGTAATAGACGCTCACTTCCTGCCGCCAGCGGTCGAAAAACTCGGGGGGAAGTTGGAAATTTGGATGTCGCTGCAAGCCGGCTGTTCCCTCGGTGCCCAGCGGCACGCCCCAGAGATCTTCCGGAGGCTGCGCCAAAACCCCGTTGTAATCGTCGACGTCGTCAAACAGCTCGCGCGTGCCGGTGGCCGCTTCGTCGCTGCCGGACAGCAGGGGGGTCTGGTACGGGCTGGTGCCGTATTCCATGTATCGGGCGCCGAGCACCTCGTCGAGCAGTTGCTCGGCCAGCCCCAAGGCAATCGTTCGCCGGAGCGAGTCGTCGGTCGCCTGAAGCGAGGTGGTCGTCCCCAGCAGCAAGATGCTGCCGGCAATCGCCGTAATCGAGACCGCCACAAGGGCTTCGATCAACGTGAAACCCGCGCGGCAAGGATCGGCTGTGGAGATGGAAGACCGGCTCATCGGTTCGTCGATTTCTCGAAAGACAGGCCCGCGGATAGAGAGACGTTAACGCATAGATAGCATACGTCGGGCCGGGTAACTGTCAAATCCGAGAAAATCGGCGGCGGCGTGCATCAGAACGGCGTCCGGGAGCAGACTCTGGAGGCGGAAACCGTCGGCAATCCGCGGTCTCCCGGCTCACCCCGTCTCCAGCTCGTCCGGACCCCAGTCCAACCCCACATCCAGCGATTGGGCCGAGTGCGTCAACGCGCCGACGCTAATCCGGTCGACCCCCGAGCCGGCGATCGCGGCGACCGTCTCTAAGCTAACCCCGCCGGAGGCCTCCAATTCGACGCGCTGATCCGCCGCGTCACGCCGCGCGACCGCCTCGCGAAGCACGTCCGGCGGCATGTTGTCCAGCAAGACGATATCCGGCCCGGCGGGCAGCACTTCGTCGAATTGTTCCAGCGTGTCGACCTCGACTTCCACGATCAGTCCGTCCTCCGCCTTCCCGGATGCATCGGCCCACCGACGCGCCCTCCCAACCGCATCGGCCGCCGAAGACGCAAACCCGCGGCCCGAGCTACCCAGGGCCAAATGGTTGTCCTTGATCAGAATAGCGTCGAAAAGACCCGTGCGATGGTTCCTGCCACCGCCACAGCGCACGGCGTATTTTTCCAGACGCCGCCAGCCGGGGGTCGTCTTGCGCGTGTCGTAGATCCGGGCGCCGGTGCCGGCGATCGCCTCGACGTACCGTCGTGTTAGCGTCGCGATTCCCGAGAGGCGGCCCAGAAGATTCAGCACGAGCCGTTCGGCGGCCAAGAGCCCACCCGCGGGCCCTTGGAGCGTTCCGATCGGTTGGCCCGGCAATACCACTTGGCCGTCTTCGAGCTTGGCCGTCCATCTCAAACCGGGGTCGAACATCGCAGTGACTTCGGCTATTGCGGCCCTCCCGGCGACGACACCCTTCTGGCGGGCTACCACGTCCGCGGTGCCGGTCGAGTCCTCGGGCACCAACGCCGACGAAGTGCGGTCGCCGTCGCCAAGGTCTTCGCGCACAGCCAGCGAAAGCAGTTGCCGTAAATCCTCGCGTACAGCCGCGTCCCAATCGATCTGCTGGAATTCCTTGCTCAAGATGAATCTCCGTCCGGACCGGTCGTGATGAACGTGAACCCTCAAGGATAGCCTCAGGGCGGAAAAACCAGAATCCCCCTCGGCGAAGCAACTATCACCTACATGGCAAATTAGTCATAACCCAAAGGGAGTAGATGAGTCTCGTGCCGGTGGCGTGGCCGGTTGGGATTCGCCTATAATGAGTGGACGGTTGCGGTGGACAGTAACGAGAAAGCAGTCCTACTCTCGGCGATTCGGCCGTGGTGCAAACTCCTCCCAACAAACCGAATTCGACTCCTCGCTGGCTCCTGCGGCGGGCCGATCAGGCGGCCGTTGCCGTGTTGGTGTTGGCGGGGCTAGGCACTTCCGTTGGGTGGTGGCTTCTGCAAGGGGGCTGGGAAGGCCGGCTCGTCGAGGTCGAGCGGCCCGCGTCCGAGGACGTCTCCTTTCAGGTCGACGTCAATCAAGCCGAGTGGCCCGAGTTGGCCCAACTGCCGGGCATCGGCGAGACGCTGGCCCGGCGAATCGTCGAATTTCGCGATCAGCGGGGTCCCTTCCTCGACCACCAGGACATCCGCAACGTCAAGGGAATCGGCCCGAAGAAACTGGCGGAAATCGAGCCCTACCTGGTGCCCATGCCCCAGGCCAACGCGCTGGCCGGCGGTTCCTGACGGCCGATCGGATAGCATGTCTGACGAGTGAGTGGGAAAAGGGGACATCACTGGTTGATTGGCGTTGTTGCTCCGGCCCTCAATATCGATGAAGGTCTGTTTCTCGTGGCGAATCCCCACCGGCCGCGGGGCCGGTGGGGAAGATAAGCACTGGCGTGGTTCGCCCTAACGTGCTTCAAAGGCTACATCTCGCTCCAGCGAGATGGCTACGATCAGAACCCCAATCCCGGGCCGTCCAGCACCGCCGTACCCAGCGTGCCGTCGGTGACGTTGAACATCGTGGGGAAGCGATCGGCCCAGTCGGCGTTGCCCGCGGGGCAGTATTGGCGGGCGTTGCCTTCGATGGCGGCGATGGTGGGAATTCGCGCCGAGAGCGAGGCCGAGTGGAGGAACGATGCGCCCGGGCAGGTGAGATCCTGGACGCAGAGAAACATCCCATAATGCTGCGCCACCGCGCCCATTAACAGTGCCTCGCTGTGGCCCTTGCAGGCCTTCAGAGCGACGCCCGAGTAGCCGAGTTCACGGCTTAAGAGCAGGCTCTCCAGGTCGACCAGCGATTCGTCGATCACGACCGGTTTGATCTTGGCCGCTTCGTGCATCCGGTTCTCGGGATTGCTGCGGAGATCGCGATGGGTGGGCTGTTCGATGTACTGCAAGCGGGCCAGCGCGGCCGGTGATTGCTCGCCAACGTGGGCGAGAAAATCAAGCACGTAATCCACGTTGGCACACTTCTCGTTGAAGTCGGCCGAGTAACACCACTGCACACAACCTCGGGCCGACTGAGCTTCGGCCGCTACCCGTTCGATCGATGCCACGCGGTCGACATCCCAGGCCAGATCGTCGCCGGCCAGTTTGATCTTCAGATGCGTCAGGCCATCGGCGGCGATCCATTCCGGTAGCGTCTCGGGCAGACCGTCGTCGACGCGCGCGTCAATATCCCCGTCGGTCAACGGGTCCAATGCACCGACCAGATGGTACAAGGGCATCGACGGCTTGGGCTGTCGCAAGGTGTAACGGTCGAGATACTGCCCGGCAAATTCTCCGGTCAGATACGTCGACATATCGGCATTGGCAAACTCGGGCCCGAGCAGGTCGTAGGAGTTTCTCCCCAATGCCTTGCCGTAGGCATCGTGAATCGCCGCCTCCAACGGGCTGGCGGATACCAACTGCGCCAGCCGTGGCATGGGCTCGTCCAGAGCCGCGGACACGGTCACTTCCCGGGCCACCGCCTCGTAGCTTGGTGCCAGGTGGTGGGTTATCTCCAAGGGATGGCCGGCATCGTTGTAGTCGGCGGCCCCCTCGGCGACCTGCCGGCCCGTCTCGACCATCGCCGCCAGCGCAGCCTCGCTGGAAACCTTGGCACTGGGCCAGGCCCAAACGTTGCTCATGGGCATCGACCCGAACCCGGAAGCCCTCCGATGGTCGCGCGTCTCCACCTCGACGGTGACGTGCAACAGCACGGCGTCGGTGACGACGCGACCGCCGAACTTCATCGGCGTCCGGTAGGCGAACCGTTGGGTTTCGGCCCGAACTTCGCGGATTCGGATATCGGTCTTCTTCGACAGGGTGGTTTTCGACACGGTGTTACCGCCGGGTATTCACACGAGTCCTTTGCGAACGGCCCAAACGGCGGCTTGCGTACGATCGGAAACACCGATCTTCCGCAGGATATGCTGGACGTGCTCTTTGACCGTCTCGTAGCTGATGTGCAGCGCCTGGGCGATTTCCTTGTTCGTCAAGCCGTAGGCCAACTGACGCAGGACTTCGCTTTCGCGCTGGGTCAAGGGGACCTCGACGTCGGCGGCCAACCGGGGCGTGGCCAACGCGCCGGTCACGCGGCGCAACTCGTCTCGCGTCCAGGCACTTTCTCCGGAGGCGGCCGTGCGAATCGACTGGATCAGGTGATCGCGGGTGCAACCTTTGAGCAGGTAACCGCTGGCGCCCAAGGCAACCGATCGGGCAATATAGGTCGGGTTGTCGAACGTCGAGAGCATGAGAATGGGCATTTCCGGCTTGTCCAGCTTGATGCGGCCCAGCGCGGTCAGTCCGTCGCCCTCGGGCATGCGGATGTCCATCAGTACGACGTCGGGATCCTGCTCCAGTGTGAAGCGCACCGCGGACTCGCCGGTGGACACTTCGCCGATGATCTCGATGTCGGTTCCCGCAAGAAGGCTTCTTAGTCCGCAACGAACCACTTCATGGTCGTCCGCGACCAGCAACTTGATATTGCTCATTCGATACTCCGATGGGTTGTGTTGGCTGCTTCCAAGGAGCGCGCAACAGGTTCGATAGATTGAACAAGGGGTATGTCAACAAATACTCGGGTTCCTTTACCCAAATCGCCCTTGATGGACAGTTCGCCGCGAACGAGGCGCACCCGCTCGCGAATCCCGTCCAGTCCAAAGCGATTGTCCGGCACGGCGGCCGGATCAAAACCGATGCCCCAATCGCGAATTTCCAGGTGAAGCCGACTGCCCACCTGGTTCAGACGCACGCGGGCCCGAAACGCCTGGCTGTGACGCTGAACGTTGGTCAGTGCCTCTTGTACGATCCGGTAGATCGCGCCCTCCAGAAGCGGTTCCAGCCGGTCGAAGGTGACGCAAGCGACGAAATCGACCTTGGTACCTCTTTCCGACTGCTCGCCGACGAGAAACTCCAACGCCGCGACGATCCCCAACTCATCCAGCGCCGGCGGCCGCAACCCGCCAATCAGATGGCGTGCCTCGCCGATCGCCTTTCGAGCAAGTTCGGAGGCCGCTTGAACTCTCTCGCGAACCAGCCCGGCGGGCAAACGTTCGTCGCGAAGCACGGTCTCCAACTGCATCTGGGCTCCCGTGACGTCCTGCACCAGTCCGTCGTGAATCTCGTAGGCGATCAAGCGCCGATCCCGCTCGTGCGCCAGAAGCAACTGTTTCATCAGCCGCCGATCAGCCAACAGTTCGCTCTCGACCTTCTTTCGCTGGGTCACGTCAATGGCGGTTCCCACCACGCCGATAATTTCGTCATCCTCACCGCGCAAGGGAGCAAACCACGACTCGAAAACGACCGGCCCCACCGAGACGGTTAAGGAAAACGTCTCGCCTCGCAGCGCCCGTCGAATGCCCTCTACCACGTCAGGCACGTCCTGGTAGGCTTCAAAAACCGAACGCCCGACCATCTCACCGGCTTTCAGCCCCAACACGTTCAGCCCCGCGCCCGCGGAAACCAGGAAGACGCCCTCGTCATCCACCGCCCAGAGGACCAGCGGCGACTTGCAGACGATGCCGCGGAGTAGCTCCAAGGGTTCTGCCAGTGCTGCCTGCGCGGCGGCGGTTTTCCGGACGGTGCCGCAAGCCGAATGCCCGTCACCCCCCCGTACGTCACAACTTCCGCATGCTTCGTGAAGCTCCCAGTCTAGCGAGGGAACACCGGCTGGCCCGACAGGATCCGCCGTCCGCGATACGCCGCCCGCGCGCAATTGGGCGACCTGGTGGCGCAGTGCCCCCAATTCGGAGACGAGTTGGTCACGAGACTTGGCGGTATCGTCCATCATTATTTGCCTGTCCACCCCCCCCGTCTCGCAGTCAATGCAAGGACACGTCGCCGAACAGCGTGCTTTGAGCTACGAGCGTGTCGAATAACCGTAAGAAACGATGGGGGCCAAATACGACTTCCGGGGAGGCCTGGTTGGGGTAGAGGTCTTTACCCTCGTAGCTGCCCCTCTACTATCCAACCACCAACCCCTCCTGCTAGTAAATCATACCAGAAAACCGAATTATGGCGAGCCCGGCCGGCAAAAATTCCCGAAAAATCGACCTATTCACCCTGATCCGGTCTGGATTTGCCCACCGCACATTTCGCTCCCCCATAAATCGACCGTGCTAATATGCACTAAATGGACTACGGTCGCAATCCCCCCGAAAGGATGGAGTGTAATCCAAATCGGCCGGCAAACCGAGTTGAATCCTCCGTGATCAAGCCCCCCCCTCTTGCCAGTGTCGATCCGTTTAGCTGGGCTACCGAAAACAGGCTATCCTGCCGTTGGTCTTCGAGATGAAAAGGCAGCCGCCGCCGACGGTCAGGCCGTCGAGCACGGGTGGGGCGTCGAGCGTGCATCTCGACAGAACGGCTCCCTCGGCCGATGAGAGCGTCAGGAGCACGCCGCCGCGACGCCCTTCGTAGGCTGCCCAGGGGTCGTCCGGATCGAGGATGTCGGGCGTACCGGCGGCAACCAGTGTCTGGCCGGCCAAGACCATCGAGCTCACCCGGACCGGGACGCGAATCGACCATCGCTTGCTCAGCGACGGCCTTTTCTTCTTCGCAGCGGGTTTCGCCGGCGCTTGGGCGTTGGCTTTGCCGGCGGAGTCCATGCTGGCGGCGAAGAGCTCGTAGCCGTCGGCGCCGGGCGTGAAAAAGCCGCCGGTGCCGCTCATGGCGCCGCGGGCACGCACTCCGTAGATCGCCGTCGAGTCGAACACCATGTAGTCGGCACATGGCCGGTCGCCCAGATGCCAGCGAACTCGGCTGAACCAGGTATCGTCGAGCAAGCCGGCCGTCGATCGTAACGGACCGGCCCCCGCCTTCGCGCCCTGGAGCCCGAAGAGCTTGCGCTGCCGCATGTAGATGCCGTCGGTTTGGCCGACCAGCAGATCCGAGAGCAGGCCCGTGTCGATCGACGGGTCACGTCCCCAGTCGACCTTCATCGTGTAGGGCGTTGCGAGCGTCTGTTCGGAGAGCACCTTGCCGGAGCGGACATCGAGCGAATAGGCGAGGATACCGCCGTCGAGGTGCGACGAGCGGCCGGCGGTGAAGTAGACGACGCCCTGATCGACAATCACGCTCCCGTGGATTGGCCAGGCCGACTGGACGTTGCCGTAAGCCCCCACGAGGCGCTCTCTGGGGGCACCACGAAAGCGCCATCGCAGTTGACCGTCGGCAGCCCGCAGACAATAAACCCAGCCATCGGTAGACCCGAAGAAGGCCGAATCGCCCACGACCGTCGGCGGCGTGTCCAAGGGGCCGCCGGTGATAAACGTCCACCGCCTCTTTCCCGTTTGCGCGTCCAAGGCAAAGACTTCGCGCGACGCGGCCGCAAAGACCGTATCGCCGACGGCAACACAAGCGGTCGGCCTTGCGCCGACATCGATTTCCCAGGCCTTTTCCAACTGATCCGGCAGCGATGAACGGGTGGTCCCGCTGCGCGCCGGATCGTGGCGGTAGGTAGGCCAATCGTCGGAAAGCGGCGAGCGGCGAGCGGAAAGCCCAACGGCCTGTTGCTGATAAGCCGGTCCTCGCTGGAGTCTCGCTTCGTTGTCCGCTTTCCGGCTTCCGCTTACCGCTTTGCCCTCCGGTGTCAGCGCGATCACGCCGTTGAGCTTCGAGGTGATGTAACAGTCGCACGGGTGAGGCGTGGCGTAGACCATTCCGTTGCAGGGGAGGATTCCCAGCCGGCACGTTCCGCGGACCCAATGGTTAAGCCCCGTATCGGTCGTGTTCCAGTCGAGAAACTCCAGCCCGCGGAAGCTGCTGATGAAGAACCGTTCGGTCGCCTTGTTGCGATAACAGCGATGATGGTGTCCGTTGGTGAAGGCCACCTCGGTCGTTCGCGCCCGCTTCTGCTCGCCGGTTTTCGGATCGAGTCCCACGAGCGTCTTCGACTCGTCGTGATGCACCCAGACGAGTCCTCCGGCGACAAACAGATCGGGCGAGCAGAAATGCCCCCAGTTGCCGCAAGGGTGGTCCCAGAGAACTTCTCCCGTGGCAGCGGAATAGGCCTGCAACCGGGCTTTGATCACGCCCCAGCCGATTCGCTGCTGGATCGGTTCCAGTTGGCAGAAGAAGACCATCTCGTCGGTGGCGACCAGTGTGGACATATCCGACATGCAATGGTGGTAGCGACTCGTATATCGCTTGACTTCCGGCCGCGGCGACCGCCAAAGTTGGCCGCCCGACTTGAGATCGATCGCAACCACGGCTTCCCGATCCACCAGAAACACGCGGCCGCCGCGCGCCGCCAACAGCAAATGGGTCACTCGTTCCACCGGCCCGGTCTTGGTGCTGGTGCCCGTGTAGCTCCCGGTCTTCCAGAGCTGGGCGCCCGTGTCGGCACGCAGAGCGACGACCGACTTCTTCACCGGCGGGTCGTCTGCAACCAGCCCGGGTTTCTGGGCCGAGTGGTTGATCGACAGAACGAGAACACCATCCTCGTAGAGGATTTCGTCGGTAAACTCGGTGCCCGGGTAGGTTCGGCGAATCTCGCCGGTCGCGGCGTCCAGCGCGGTCAGCGGTGCGTTGAAGCCGAGCGTGACATAGACCGTGTCGCCGGAGGCAACCAGTCGCTTGGGAATCTGGTTCGGCTGGTTGAAACGCTCCTTCCAGAACGTGCTCCAGGCCTTCCATCCCCAATCGTCGATCGGGATTCGCCAAAGCTGGATGCCGTTGAACGCATCGCGGGCGACCAGCGCCCATTGGTCGGGCGATTCGCCTTGCATGCTCACGGGAGCCTCGTCGACGATATAAAAGATCCGTCCGCCGGCGGAAACCATCGCACTGACGCTGGGCATCGTCTCGTGATGGCGCGACCACAGCGGCCCGGCGATCCACTGCATTCGGCGCGGCGGTCCGGCGACGCTATCCGCGGCCACGGCGTTGCCGTCCGGACCGTGGAGCCAGTGGGTCCACTCGTCGATTTCACTCCCGCGCGGTTTGATTGTTTGCGACCATGTGTCTGCCGATTTGGCGCAGACGACACCGCCGGGCACTAACACGCGCAGCATCTCTTCCGGCGAAACGCCTTCCGCGTCTTCGACGACCAGCAAGTTCACCATATTCTCGGCATACGGCAATCGGTTGGACGTGAGACGGTCGGCACACACCCGGCCGTACAGACCCTGCAGGCGAATATGCGCTCGCGCCGTCTCGACGCCGGCCGCGTCGGTGTCGTATCCGTGGACCAGGTAACGGTCGTTGGCCCGTAGAGCCGCGGTCACCCGGCCGTCGCCGCAGCCGAGATGCACGATCAGGCCACCTTGACAACCGGTCGCGTCGAGAATCTCGCGAGCCTGCTGCCGGGCGTCTTGGGCGATACCCTCCTGCTCTGCTCCCGCTGCCCACGCCAGGTTGATCGCGCAGACGGCAAGCGACATCATTCCACGGGTTCTCATGGCATATTCCTTCTTGGTTCGTATAGTAGCCATTTCGCTCCAGCGAGATGGCTACTATTGGCCCGATTATAGGCAACCGCCGTCGAAATCACCAGCTTTTCCTGGCACACCGCCCGGAGGGTCGGTAGAATCTTGGGAGGTGTCATGTTCGTGGGACGGGATTACATCCTGTCCCGGCAGGTTGAAAACCTACCCCGCGTTACCTCGCAATAGGAGAAAATGTCATGTTTGGCAATCGGCAGATGGCGGTCTTGGTGGCGGCGTTGTTTTTTGCCGTGTTCGGCGCGGCGGATGCGGCGGAGCCGGACGCCCAGGGGTTCGTATCGCTCTTCAACGGAAAGGACCTTACCGGACTGAAGACGACGGGCAACTGGGTCGTCGAGGAGCAGGGCGTCGTGTCGTTGAAGCCCCGGCCTGGCGAACACGGATGGAAGCGCTACGACGCGTACCTTTGGGCCCCGAAGAAGTACACCGACTTCATCTTCGACCTGGAGTACAAGATTCCGCCCGGCGGCAACAGCGGCGTGTACGTGCGGGTGGGCGAAATGACCAATCCGGTGGGCAACGGGATTGAAGTGCAGATTCTCGACTCGCACGACAAGCCGGGGAAACTGGGCCCCCACGATTGCGGCGGCATCGTTTCGGCCGTCGGCCCGAGTAAGAACATGTCCAAGCCGGCCGGCCAATGGAATCGCATGGTGGTGACCTGCAAGGGAACCCGGTTGCAGGTGGAACTTAACGGCGAGCGGATCATCGACCTGGCGCTCGACACGTCGGCGGTGAAGAACCGTCCCCTGTCCGGCTACGTCGGCCTGCAAGACCATGGTCAGCCGCTCTCGTTTCGCAATATCCGCATCAAGGAACTCAAGTAGTCGCACGGGAGAATCCCATGAGTCTCGTCACCAGCCGCCTCGCTCCAGCCGCCCTGCTGGGTGTGATGCTCGCGGCGATGCCCGCCGCGGGGGAATTGCTCACCCGCAAGACCGAGTCGGGCACGATCGTCGGTTACAAAGACACGCCGCTGATGCCGTGGACCGGCGATAAGTATCACGTCCATGACCCCGATTGTCCGGTGCCAAAACACGTTACGCCGACGGTGCCGATCGATCCCAAGCAAGCAACTTCGGTCCCGTCCGACGCGACCGTGCTGTTTTCCGGCGAGGATCTCTCCCAGTGGAAACCATCGTCGTGGAAGGTGGCCGACGGCGTCGTCACGGCCGGCCACGGCTCGCTGGAAACGAAAGAGCCCTTCGGCGATTGTCAGATTCACTTGCAGTGGATGGCTCCCACGGAACCCTCGGGCAACCTGATGAACCGCGGCAACAGTGGGGTCCTGATCATGGGCAGGTACGAGATCCAGATCTTCGACTCTCATCCCATGCATGCCGAGCAGATTTATCCCGACGGTCAGGCGGCGTCGCTTTACGGCCAGGCGCCGCCGTTGGTCAACGCATGTCGCAAGCCGGGCCAGTGGCAATCGTTCGATATCCGCTTCACCGCGCCGGTGTTCGACGGCGACAAGCTGACCAAGCCGGCCACCGTGACCGTGCGGCACAACGGTGTGCTGGTGCATGACAACCAAGAAGTCCACGGCCCGATGGCCCATCGTCGCATTGCTCCCTACCAACCGCATCCCGCCAAGCTTCCCTTGGTACTCCAAGGCCACGGCAGCCCGGTACGCTTCCGCGACATTTGGATTCGCCCGTTAAGATGAATGAGAGAATAAGGAACCGTCACAATGAACCATCGCATCAACCGTCGTGGCTTTCTGCGAACGACCGGCGCCCTCGGGGCAGCCGCCACCATGACCTCGCTGTCCACCTCGCCATTGTCGGCGGCGGAGGCCGCCAAGACGAGTTCGCCCCATGCCGAGAAGATCGGCTGGCGGCTGGCATGTGAACTTTACACGTTTCGGCATATCTCTTTCTACGAAGCGCTCGAGCCGATCGCGGCGTTGGGGCTTCGTCACGTCGAGCCGGGCTTCTTTCTTCGGCTCGACAAGGATCGCCCGGCCCTGAGGACCAACGAGTCGCTCTCGGCCGAGTTGCGCGACGAGATGAAAGAGAAGATGGCCACCGCCGGGGTGAAAATGTCGAACTTCTACGCCAATCTTCAGAACAACGAAGCCGACTGCCGGCAGATCTTCGAATTTGCCAAGGAGATGGGTGTCGAAAACCTGGTGGCCGAACCACCGGCCGAGGCGATGCCGATGATCGACGGGCTTTGCCAGGAGTACGAGATCAATCTGGCCATCCACAATCACCCCAAGTCGGCGACTTCAAAATACTGGCGGCCGGAAAACGTATTGAAAGTGTGCCAGGGGCGCAGCAAGCGGATCGGCGCCTGTTGCGACACGGGCCACTGGGTCCGCTCGGGTTTGGACCCCGTCGAGTCGCTCAAGAAGATGGAAGGCCGTGTCGTGAGCTTCCATCTCAAAGACGTCATCGCGTGGGGCGAGCCGGCCGCGCGCGACGTGCCGCTGGGCACCGGCAAGGCGAAATACGCGGCCGTGCTCACCGAGCTTCACCGCCAGGGCTTCCAGGGCGTGCTCTCCATCGAATACGAACACCAATCCCCCAAACTGGTCGAAGAAGTGGCCCAGTGCATCGCGTTTGTCGAAAACTGGGCAAAAGCGGTGGGCTAACTGAGCCCAAGAGGCCACGCAAACGTCGATTCGATCTCGATCCGCCGCCCCGTGCTCTGCGACCGGCGGGCCGCGGCGATGATCTCGGCCACGTGGATCGAGTGCTCGGGCGTGAGCAGCGGTTCGGAGCCGGTGGCCAGGCACTCGGCCACCAGCGACGCGCCGCATTGCCAGGAGTATGGGCCCCGGTCGGTGGCGTGACGGGTGAGCGTGGGTTTGTCGCGCGTGGCCAGGTCGACTCCGTGGGGAGCCCAATCGTAGCCGGCCAGGTGCATGCTGCCGCCCGTGCCGGTGATCGAGATCGTGTGGTGGTCATGTTGCGTTGAGTCGTGTTGCCGCGCGGTGAAGTAGTTGAACCCGCACTGCACGGTCGAAAGCGCTCCATCGCCGTGATCCATCGTTACCACGGCGTTGTCCTCGGCCACCACTTCGATTTGCCCCTTGCCCGTGATCTGCCGCTTCGGCGTGACGATGCTCGTCATGGCCACGACCGAACGGGCCGGCCCGAGCAGCCCGGTGAGCGTGGCCAGATTGTAGACGCCCAGGTCGGGCATGCTGCCGCCCCCTTGCTCGTAGAAAAACGACGACCAGTGCGGACCGAGATGACCGTACGCGCCGTGTGCCACCGCGACGCGGCCCAATGTGCCAGCGGCGAGTGTCTTGGCCATGAAGGCAAACTGCGGGCTGGTCACCACGGTGGGAGCGCCCCAGATTCGCACGCCTTGCTTCTTGGCCAGTTCCAAAAGCTCCCGGCCATCGGCCAAACTGCCGGCGATCGGCTTCTCGCTCCAGACGTGCTTGCCCGAGGCGAGCGACTGCTTGTTCAGGCGATAGTGTTCCTGCATGTCGGTCAGGTTGACCAGCAGGTCGAACTTCGCGCCGGCGAGCATTTTGTCGACGTGCGGATAGTGGTTTGGCACCTTGAACCGAATGGCCGCCGCGCGAGCGCGTTGCGGGATGATGTCACAGGTGCTAACCAATTCGACAAACGGCGACCCGGCCAGATGCGGCAGATACTTTCGCGATACGCTACCACAACCGATCACGCCCACTCTGATCCGTTTGGGCGAGGGCTGCTCGGCGCCAGCGGTCGTCTCGCTCATCTGCCCGGCCACGGCCGACGCACCCACGGCGGCCGTGCATTGGATGAAACGGCGTCTATCGACACGGGGTGGTTCGTTCATGTGGATGTTCCCCCCTCTTCTGGCCTTAACCCTCGTGACGACGCTTCTGCGTCGTCACGCACGGCCCGACGCTTTGCGTCGAGGCCCCTGGCTCACCGCTTTCCCCGAGGTGGATCTCCCGCGCCGTCGACGCAAAGCGTCGAACCCTTGCGTACCCACGCGGAAGCGTGGGTACGAGAGAATGATCTCACCGCCCTTTCACGTCGTAACACCAAAACGTGTCGTGATAGCGAAGGTACAACCGCCCGTCGTGCAACACCGGATGGGCCCAGGCGTCGCGGACCGGCTTGGTCGGCAACTGGAACCGGCCGGTCACTTCCAGGCCGTCGTCGGTCGGGCGCAACAGGCCAACCGCGCCGCGCTCGTCGAGCACGCACAACCGGCCGTCGGCGTAAATGGCCGCTCCGGTGGTGAAATCCTTGAGCTCGCATTTCGTTTGGCCCGTCTTCCAATCGACGCCGAACCACCACTTCGATTTCTTGTACCCGCCCGCGTAAAGGGTGCCGTCGAGCAGTATGCCGCTTCCGGTCACGGTGTCCAGCGAACAGGTCCACGCGTGCTGGGCCGTCGTGCCCTGGTCGCCCGGGCGAAGGTGATAAAGCCGCCCCTCTTCGCCGTAGGGGGTAACGAAGAAGACGCTCCCGGCGCCGTAAATGGGCGTGGCCGTGTTGACGCCGAACCGGTTCAACAGGGGGACCGTCCAGAGGAGCTTGCCCGTGTCGGCATCAACGCCGAATCCATGGGCCGACGAGCAATTGGCCAGCACCCGCCGTCCGCCGCGGCGAAACAAGATCGGCGAGGAGTGTGACGTGCGATCGTCGCCCAGCGGTTCGGTGGTCCAAACGGTTTCGCCCGTGTGTTTGTCCAGCGCGGCCATCAGGCCCTTCTTTCCGCCGGGAGTGACGATCACCCGGACGCCGTCGATCAGCAGGCATTCGCTCAGCGCCCAGGTGATGTTCTTGCCCTCGAACCGATCAAGGATATTGACGGCCCAAAGCTCCTTGCCGGAGGTCGCGTCGAGCGCGGCCAGGCGGCCGTGCGCACCGAGGTGATAGAGCCGGTCTTCGGAAAAAGCACAACTGGCGCGGGCGCCGGGAAAGGAGCGGAGCCAGGATCTTCCGTTGGTGGTTTTCCAGAGCCGCTTGCCGTCGAAGTCGAACGCGAAGATGACCAAATCGTCGCCCACGTCGCCGGTGATGTACAGCCGCCCGTCGCCGACAACCGGCGACGACCACCCTCGGCCGAGCCCGTCGACCTTCCAAAGCAGTCTCGGTCCGCCCTCCGGCCAAGTCCCGAGCAGCCCCTTCTCGTCGGAGAAACCGTCGCGCCGCGGTCCTCGCCACTGTGCCCATCCCGGCTCGGGCGAGGTGATGAGGCCGTCTTTGCTTGCGTCGGGCGCGAGGTCTTGGGCCAAGGCCGGAGCGAGCAGGCAACAGAGCATGGCCCAGGCTGTCAGGGCGAGCGTCGTTCGGTTCATCTCCAAGTGTCCCTCCACGGGTTGGCACGTCATGGGCACGGTCACGGACCGAGGATTCGTTGCCCGGAGTATACCCGGCCACGCTACGGTTTGCAAAACAACCGCCGATGGAAGATAATTGAACGGGTCCAACGCACCTTCTCAAAGGATACCGACATGAACACCAGCGATAATCCTTCTTCCGCCGGGTCCGAGCGGCCCGCGGGCGGCACGGTCATGGATCGCCGCGAGTTTCTCGCCAGTACCGCGGCCGCCGGAGCCGCGGTAGCGGTGTCCACGACACCCCTTCGGGCCGAACCGGCGACGACCGATCTCCTGCCCACCCGCGTGCTCGGCCGGACCGGCCAGCGAGTGACGATCCTCGGCCTCGGTACCGCGCCGGTCGGCGAGGGACCGGTCGACGTGCAAGGGGCCGCCCGGGTCTTCGGCGAAGTGCTCGACCGGGGTGTCAACTACGTCGATACGGCACGCATCTACGGCAATGCCGAAGAGGCCCTGGGCCTGCTCGTCCCCAAGCGGCGCGGCGGGCTCTTTCTGGTCAGCAAGGTCTCGACCGACTCGGGCGCCAAGGCCGAGCTTTCGCTGGCCGAATCGTTGCGGCTGATGAAAACCGACCACCTCGACCTGGTCCACATCCACAGCGTCGGCGGCAAGGACATCGACAAGGTGCTGGGGCGCGACGGCGTGCTTGAGTTTCTGCTGAAACAGAAGGAGAAGGGCAAGATCCGCTTCATCGGCATCTCGGGACACAACCGGCCGGCACGCTTTGTGCGGATGCTCCAGACCAAACAGATCGACGTGGTCATGTGCGTGATGAACTACGCCGATCGAAACATCTACGGCTTCGAGAACGAGGTTCTGCCCGAGTGCCGCAAGCAGAACGTCGGCACCGCGGCGATGAAGGTTTACGCGGGCATCAAGGGCGGTTTCAAGAACCACCGTAGCGGACACGTCGGCTGCGCGACCGAGCCGGGCTACTTGTCCAAGGCCATGGCTTACGCGCTGGACCTGGAGGGCGTCGGCACGGCGGTGGTCGGGCCGTACACGGTCGAGCAGGCGATCCAAAACGTCGAATTCGCCCGCGCGTACAAGCCGCTAACCGCCGCCGAGCGATCCGATTTGCTGGCCTACGGCCGGCGCCTCGCCCCGACACTGGGGCCGAGGTACGGACCGGTGATTTAGCAACCCATTGAAAAAGGGCACCGAAACCATGAACGCGCGTCAATGTTGTTTCGTGGCGACCATCACCCTCCTTCTCGGCGTTGTGATCGCCGGCGCCGGCCGTGTCGTCTTGGCCGGCGATGCCGACCGGATCCGCCCGTACGAGAAGAACCCGTTCTACTGGCAGTACAAGGGCAAGCCCGTCTTTCTGCTGGGGGCCAGCTCCGACGATAACCTGTTCCAGATCCCCAATCTGGAAGAACATCTCGACCGGATGAAGGAGGCCGGGGCGAATTACATCCGCAATACGATGTCCGACCGCGATGAAGGGAATCTGTATCCCTTCAAACGGCTGCCCGAGGGGAAGAAGGGGCGTTACGATCTGGGGCAATGGAACCCGGACTACTGGGACCGTTTCGAGCGGATGCTGCGGTTGACGGCCGAGCGCGAGATCGTCGTCCAGATCGAGATCTGGGACCGCTTCGACTATACCGACCACCGCGACAGCGGCCGCTGGCAACGCCATCCGTACAACCCCGCCAACAACGTCAACTACACGTACCAGGAGTCGGGCTTCGGCCAGCGCTATCCCGACCATCCGTGCCTCAACCGGCAGCCGTTCTTCTTCACCACGCCGGCGCAACGCAACAACGCCGTCGTGCTCGCGTATCAGCAGCGCTTCGTCGACCAGTTGCTGTCCCATGCGCTGAAGTACGACCACGTACTCTACTGCATCGACAATGAGACCAAGGCGGACGAAGCCTGGGCCGTCTATTGGACCGCGCGGATTCGCCGCCGGGCAGCCGAGGCGGGCAAAACGGTCTGCGTGACCGAAATGTGGGACGACTGGGACCTCAAGGCCGAGCGTCATGGCCGCACGCTGGACCACCCCCAGCGGTACGACTTCGCCGACGTCTCGCAGAACAATCAGAAACGCGGCCAGGAACATTGGGACAACTTCCAATGGGTTCGCCGGCACATTGCCGCGAAGCCTCGCCCCTTGAACACCGTGAAGACCTACGGCGCCGACGGCGGACCCCACGGCAATACATCCGACGGGATTCAACGATGGTGGCGGCACGTGATCGGCGGCGCGGCCTCGGCCCGATTCCATCGCCCGCCCAGTGGGCTGGGCCTGTCCGAGTTGTCGACCGGGAGTCTGGCGGCCGCGCGCAAACTCCAGTCGCTCGTCAAGCCCTGGGACGTCGCGCCGGCCAACCACCTGCTGGCCGATCGCGAAGAAAACGAGGCGTATCTCACGGCCCGACCGGGTCAGGCCTACGCCCTGTATTTCCCCGACGGCGGCCAGATCGCCCTGAACCTGGCCGGCCACCCCGGCACGTATCAACTTCGCTGGATCAACGTAACCACCGGCCAATGGGCCGACACCAAGACCATCGCCGGCGGCACGGCGGCGCCCATCACCGCTCCAACCAAGGGCGGTTGGGTCGCGGCCGTGGTGAAACGGTAAGCGAGTCGGTGAGGCCTGACCCAAATGGGAAATATCGAATCCGAATCGGCAATATAGAAGCTCTCCGGAGGAAACGGCGATGTGCAAGTCTTTACCGCTCATGGCGGTCCTATGGTTCGTCTTGGCGGGCTGCCCGCTGGCGGCGGAGGAAACATGGTACGAGTCGCCGTCGGTGAGCATCATGACGGGCTTCATCTACGAGCCGCTCAAACCGTACACGATTCACCAGTGGAAAGAAACGCTGGGCGACGAGTTCGACGCCGACCGCTGGGCGAAGGATTTCAAGGAGGCGGGAGCGCAACATCTGGTCTTCTACGACAAGTGGATCGACGGCCTGGTGTTTCACGACACCAAGACGACTAACTTCAAGACCAAACGCGACTTCGTGCGTGAACTGGCGGCGGCCTGTCAGCGGCAGAAGCTGCCGTTGGTCTTCTATTTCAACGCGGTCAGCGACGGCAACCCCGAGTTCGACGAGTGGTCCCTGCTCGATCGCCAGGGGAAACCAATCGTGTTCGGCGCCAGGTGGCCAACGCGTTATCAGACGCTCCATTCGCCGTTCCGGCAGAAAGCCGTCGGGCAAGTCCGCGAGTTGTTGACCAATTACGGGCCCATCCACGGCATCTGGCACGATATCTTCGGCGAGCGGCTGAACACTTCGAGCAAGTGGACCGCGCAAGGTTACCGGAAGATGTATGGCGAGCCGTTCGGCAAGGCATCGCCGCCACGGCTTGGCGAGTTCAACGCACGCACGCTGGCCGGCTATCTGGACGAGGTCGACGCGCTGCGACGGGAGCTAGACCAGGGCGACTGTATCTTTACGGCCAACGGCTCCGGCGGCGCCTTCCTGGCGAGCAACGTCTGGACCCGTGAAGTGGGCTCCCGGTTGGATTACCTATTCAACGAAGGGCACGGATTCGCCCGCAACGATCAACTCGCACGGATGGCCTGGGTATTGCCAAAACCCCTGGAGATCAATCTCCTGCTCAACTCGACCTGGTTCACGCCCATGGAGGACACGCCACCGCCGCCGAAATACACGCGGAAGCAAGTCATCGCGGCAACGGCCATCGTTGTCTGCCAGGGTGCCAGTATCCATTTTGCGCTCACCCCGGGCCACTCCGGCGTCTTCGGTCAGGATCTGCGGCAGGCCAAGGCCGCGGGTGCTTGGTTTGGCAAGGTTCAACCGTTCTTGAAAGATGCCCAACCGTATGCCGACGTGGCGATTGTCCTGGGCACGCCGACGACCGACGGACCCGGTCTGCCTGCCCATGCCTGGGGCCAGGCGCTCGCGCTGAGCGACATGCTCGGACGCGCGGGGATATTCTGCCGTATTCTCTACGACACCGAGCAAGGAGGAAGTTGGCCCGAGTCACTGGCCGGCATCCCCACCGTTATTCTCCCCGAACTGGCCGTACTCGACAAACGGCACGTTGAGCGGCTTCGACAATACGTCGCCAAGGGTGGCCGTTTGATCGCGCTGGGACGTGCGTCGATGTTCGATGCCAAGACGCAGCCGTTGCCGGACTACGCCCTGGGCGACGTCTTCGGCGCGGGCTACAAAGGCGAACTCGCACTTCCGCCCCGTATGCACGAGACGCAAGTCAAGGTCGACTCCGAATACTCGGCCGAGTACGCGGGAAAACACCTGGTCGACGGCCAACCCACGGCGTGGGCTTCCGGCGACACGCCCATGCCGCACTGGGCCGAGATCACGTTGCCCGAGCCGGCCGACGTGGCCGCGGTGGAACTGATCAGCCGCCAGGGACCCTATCTCGTCGCGGATATTGACGTCGAGGTGAAACAGCAAGACGGCTGGAAGGCGGTCGGATCGGTCCGCGGCGCAACGACCCGCGTAATCTCGGTCAAGTTGGACCGTCCCGTGCAAACACAAGCGATCCGTGTCACGATTCTCCGCGAGTTGTACCAAGGACAAGATCGGCAATACGCCGACGTCGAAGCCATTCGCGTACTCGACAAGGCGGGCCGTGACTGTTCGACCAGCCGAGGCATCCCGATCGTCGCGGTGACGGAGGATTTCCGTCAGATCTTGGCGGCAGCCTCCGTCTTCTTCCCCCCCAAAGTCCTCGACGTGGAACGAACCACCGCGGAGGTCATCGGGCGACTGGATCGCGAGGACGGACCGCCGGCCATTCTGCGAAACCGCCATGGCAAGGGCGAGGCGATCCTCATCACGACCGGCGAGGGGTCGCTCCGCGGGCAGGACGGGTTCTCCGCCATGCTCGGCAGTCTGGCGGTCGGCAAGCCCACGCTCTCGGTAAGCGATGAGGCCAAACGCCGGTATCGTTTCATCTTGACACGCACCGGCGACAAGCACGTGTTGCACGTGATCGACCCAGTCGCTGCCGGGGCGAAGTTCGAGGCGGCCGAGGTGGAAATCTCGCTGGCGACAGAACGTTTCGGCGGGCTCGACGAAGCGCGGCTGGTCGGCGCGGCGGAAGCGATCGCTGCGCATGAAGAGGGCGGACGTCTGACGTTCGTGGTCCGTCCGGACCCGGTCGCCAGCATCGTATTGCAGTGACCCTTGGCAACGTAGCCGGAAGACCTTCCCTGGCCCGACGTACAATCCCGTCACGATCCCAACCGATCGTCAACGCGGCGCGCGATTTGTCTTGCGTCCGCGGCGAAAGAGAAAGGACACTGAAAGTGGGTCTTTGTAACTTCAGAGTCAATCGTGTGTCACTCCTTGTAGCACTGACCGTCTACCATTTCGTCGGGGCCGTTTTGGCCACCGAGGTGGTGACCTATCCGGCGCCGCCGGAAGAGCCGTTGTCGCAGGACTTCGAGGTCTGGGCGGGCGGCAAGCCGGTGGATGTCCACACCGCGCGCGTGCTCGATCCGCCCTTCGCCGACAAGCAATGGGATTACGGCGGACCCTACTCTTTCGCCAACTTCGACACGTCTGGGCCAGTCAGCGTGCGGATTGTGTCGAAGCATTCGCTGCGCGAGACCGTCATTCGTCCGCACGTTGCCGGGGTCGAACTCAAAGTGGAGGACGACCATACTCTGATCCTCAAGCTCCCCGGGCCCCGCAAGCTGAGCATCGAACCGGACGGTAAGAAGCGGCCGCTGCTGTTGTTCGCCAATCCGCTTGAGAAGGATTTGCCCAAACCGGACGATCCCGGCGTGATCTACTTCGGTCCCGGCGTGCATCAACCCGGGGCGATCAACGTGGGCGACAATCAAACGCTTTACTTGGCCGGCGGCGCCGTCGTCAAGGGAGCAGTCATCGCGCGAGGATCAAATATCCGCATCCGCGGCCGGGGCATTTTGGACGGTTCCGACTACGAGTGGCGAAAGGGTCCCCACCATGTGACTATCGGCATCCAGGGATCGAACGTCACGGTCAGCGGTATCACCATTCGCGGTTCGTCGCACTGGACGATCGTGCCGCGGGGCAGTCGACACGTCACCATTCGCAACGTCAAGCTGTGCAATTCCCGCGTGCAGAACGACGACGGCATCAATCCGTGCAATTCCCAGGATGTACTGATTACCGATTGTTTCATCCGCAGCGACGACGACTGCATCGCGATCAAGGGCCTCGATTTCCAGGCGGCCAATAGCAACGTCGAGCGGATCACGGTCGAGAATTGCGTCCTTTGGTGCGACCGGGCTCGGGTGTTCCTTCTGGGTCACGAAAGCCGGGCAGAGACCATGCGAGACGTGACTCTCCGCAACCTGGACATCATTCATTTCTCCATGACGCCGTTTCTGTTGGAGCCGGGCGAGGACATGCGGCTGGAAAACGTGCGCATCGAGGACGTCAGGATCCACGGTGAGGGCCAGCGGGAGCTGATTCGCCTCCGACCGGTGGTTAATCAATACATGCGCAAGAAGGTTCCCGGTTTTATCCGCGATGTACATTTCAAGAACGTTGCGGTCGAGGGAGCCCCGGGCCAATATCGTATCCTGTTGATCGGGGCCGACGCCGAACACAACGTCGGGCAGGTCACCTTTGAAAACGTATCCGTGCTAGGATCTCCTCTTACGCTCGACTCGCCAAACGTGAACCGTGGTGGGCACGTGCAAGATGTCCGGTTCGGCAACTCGCCGTAGCGTCAACATGGGCCGGAGCACTGTCGCGAGCCGCTCGGAGATTGCGGCCGAACGGTTGGAGCTTGTCAAGTTCATTTCGCACCGCCATCACGCCGGGGCGGTAGGAAACCGGATGGCACAGGCGAAGCAACCCGACATTTCCCATTTGAGTTCAGTCCGGAACACTACCAGGCTCCGAATTTTGGCCATTTTAACATTGCGCCCCCCAGATGTCTAACTCGCGGTGATTCTCTTCGACCTTTTTCCAGGAGGAAAGATCGGTCCCAATTGTCGAGCGGATCCGACAGATGGTTGAAGCGGGCGAACAGGTTCCCAAGAAGCAGCAGCACACAGCCAAACGGATCGGCGAGTGTCTTCAGCCGAACGGCTGGGCCAGCTTCGGTGTGTCGAGCCGGGAGAAGTGGACCTTGGGCCGCTGGTGGGAGGTCTCCAAGAAAACGCAAAAACCTTGCCGCGACCGGGGGTCACGGCAAGGTTCAGGTAGAGGCGCCGCCGGGATTCGAACCCGGGGTGGCGGATTTGCAATCCGCTGCCTTAGCCGCTTGGCTACGGCGCCTGAGTGCTTGTATATCAACGTATATTGGCATTCCACGGAGCATCGTCACCAAGGCGACGACACCACATGCGACTCGTTCCCCGCTAAAGTGGGGAAATGCTGCTAATACCTCCGGAATGTCCGGTGGATCCGAACATATCAATTAAGACGTCGACCGACAAGCCCCAGGAACCTTATCCTGATTTCCCTCTTTTTCCTCCCGCGACTCGCTGGTGGGCGGAAGAAGATCCGGGCCAAGCTTGCCGACTTCGGGCCAGGGGACGATCCTGAGGGGGATCTGAAGAGGTTTCTCAATCAAAAGGGCGACCTTTCGCCGGCCCTGCGCTCCCGCAGAATGATATAATAGTCTCATCCGGGCCGTGTCTCGGATCGGCTTTCCCCGAAGCCCCGAGCGAACCGCCCTTAAGAAGGGGGGGTCGGGTCTAACACCCTTGGCTTGTTGGGCTAACAAGTATGCGACAATTCTTCATTGCGATACTCGTAACGATCAACCTCGCCGCGGCCTGCCAAGCGGCCGGTGCGGCGGTGATTGTGTTGGTCAATCAGACCGAGGGGCCGGTCGATTTGGCGGTGGCGTCGGAGGCGGAGCCGGTGCGGCGATTTCGGCTTGCTCCCGGTCAAACGCGGGCGGTGCCCGTGGTGGCCGATCTGCGAATCGCCTACGGCGACGGAGGCGAGGTGCGCCGCGGGACGTTGAAGGCCGACTCGATCTACTGGTTTCGCCAGCGCAACGAAGCGATCGAACTGACCGCATGGACGGCTGCGCTGCCGGAAAGTCAACCGCCCTCCCAACCGCTCCGCCTGGCCGATCGTGATCGCGTGTTGGTCGTGCCGGTCAAGATTCTGGTCGACGACAACGAAATCACGGTGCAGCGGGTATGGGAGGAGCGGTTGCGCGAGCGGCTCGGCGAAGTGTCGAAGATCATCGAAGCCCATTGCCGCGTGCGATTCGAGGTCGTGGCCACCGGCACGTGGAAGTCGGACGACCGGATCGCCGATTTTCCCACGGCGCTGCGTGAATTCGAGCAAGAGTGCGATCCGGGGCCGGCGAAGGTCGCCATCGGTTTCTCCAGTCGGCATCAGGCGACCAAGGGGCGACACGCGTTGGGCGGAACGCGTCAGCCGCTGCACTCCCATATCCTGGTGCGCGAATGGACGCACCGGCCCACCGAAACCGAGCGGCTGTTGGTGCTGCTGCACGAACTGGGCCATTACCTAGGCGCCGCCCATTGTGCCGATGCCGATTCGATCATGCGGCCGGTGATGGCCAACGAGCGTCCGGCCCGGGCGCTGGACTATCGCGTGGGATTCGACCCGCTCAATACGCTGGCGATGAATCTCGTGGCCGACGAACTCCGCCGGCAGCCGGTGGCCAGTCTTGTGCTGGCCGGCAGCGACGCCAAAGCCCGATTGCGCCAAGTCTATCAAGTGATCGCCCGGGGGTTGCCCGGCGACATGTGCGCCTCGCGATACGTCGATTTGCTCGACCGGTTGCCCGATGGTGCGGTCGAGGTAATCCGGCGTCCCGGGCCGGTGACCGACGGAACCGGGGTGGTGGTGGCCGCCATTTTGGCCGCCGCTCGGGAGAATCGTCGCACGTTGCCCGGCGCCTCGGGCACGACCGGAAAAGACCCCCTGACCGGGGATCGGCTGACGGAATTCTACATTCGTCGCGCGGCCCGTGCCGCCGGAGCCCTGCCGGAGGACGTGGCCGTCCGGGCGTTTCTCATCGGGTTGGGTATCGCCGTCGACGATTCGAGTATCTTGCGTGATAATCCCCTTCTGGGGCCCATCTGCCGCCGGGCGGAAACCGACCAGCAGCGGACGCAACGCCTGGCCCTGTTGGGCAACCCGACGATGCGCGGGCGTCGCGATCTGACGCAACATTTCGTCGTCTCGTGTGCGTTGAGTGGTCTGCTCGGGCCGCGGATTGCCCAGTCGGCCGGTTTGGTCAAAGAAATGGCCGACAGCCGGCGTGGCAGCGGTTTCAGCATGGCTGATCTGGCCGCCGACATGGCCGGAATCGCCCTGGCCGAAAACGTCGGTCAAGGCCGGATCCCGATCGATCGGCTGGCTGACTCGTTCGCCGTCGAGGATTTCCTTCCCGACCACCAAAACCTGCCCGAGGGCCTTTCCTGGGATGAGGTGCGCCGGGCCCTGGAGGAAAAAAAGGACAACCCCTTCCGCCGGCAAATGGCCGACATTGCCCGGCAAATCCAAGCCCTGCCAGGATATCGGAAGCAATGAAGATCCTCTTCCTCTGCACGGGCAATTCGTGTCGCAGTCAGATGGCCGAGGGCTGGACCCGGCATCTCAAAGGGG